>CAIUWO010000649.1 GCA_903902895.1 Candidatus Hydrogenedentota bacterium
CAACTGGGCCAGTCCGGACCCTGCCTGCTCCAAGGCGAAGCCCAAGTCGATCACGGCCACCCCGTCCTCATGGTGGACACCGTCGAACCCCTTGTGACTCAAAGCTAGGCGCAATAATTAAGTAAGGTGTCCCTTTAATTCACCTGTCTTGAGGGGGCAAGAGGGTTCAACACCGATTGCATTGTCGAAGATAACCATATACCCACTGGGCCGGGGCATCTGGTGGTCCGTTCAAACATGCCCGGCACCATTACGCATAACCGTATTTTCATGCCCCCATCGTAACATGGATGTGAATGACTGCAAATGAAACGAAATAGAAGAAGCGTCCCTATTAGTATCGCGGAACAACGCCGTCTAATATGTATTTCGCAGAATGCTGCCTAACTATTGTCTCATAACCGGGTTCCCAAGGTCCGGGCATCCATGCGTACACACATACGCACGAGCAAACAGCCTTGTCATCTTGACAAACAGAAATCCTAATCGTATTGCCTCGCATAACAACATACGCCTTTCGGTACTTGTCAGAATAGAAGAAGATTTCGCGTTCGCTGTTTTTGCCATGAAAAGTTAGACAATCTGCCTGGTATTCGATTGTGGATTTTGTCTTTGGGTTCTGAATCAAACGATTTCCGCCCCCCCTGTTGACAATAGTAAACCCGTCTCGCACCACACTGTCATCAGAAAAAGACGACTCCCACTTCGTCGGGGATTCCTCTTCTGCCGCTAGAATATCCGAAAAATGACCGATTTCTGCTTTGATGGACTCTGCTTCAAGTGGAACAGTCGGCGCAGTATAACTCTCCAACGAAAAATGAAACACGTCGATTATTCTGTCCACAATGGCTGAGGCTTCTTCGCAGGAATCCCCGTTATGAGATTGTGACAAGGTTGCATTTCCGAGTGGCACCTCTGGAAGGGAACTCCCCGAACCGAGAGCCTTGCCTGAAGGCACTAGTCGAAAAGTGCAAATCACAATAACTACGACCAGCGCGACAAACACAAGACTTGGTAACAGAAGTCTCCTCGGTCTGCACATAGCCTACCTCCATTCAACTAGGGCCAATCAGGGGCCAATCAGGGACAGACTACGAATTAGCATTCACTTCGCGCTCCGCAGCTATCTCGTTGACCGTCTGCGCCTCCCGCAGCGTGGCAAGCGCTACCTTGGCCTTCTCCGGCGCACTGAACACGCGACGACTCTTCTTGCTCATGACATACCCTTTCTGCGAGGCTTTCGCCCCAGTATGCCATCTTATGCAACTGTCCAGGAAACCGGGACCCTCTCATTTAACACCATTGCCAAATTTTGTCAAGGAAAAAGTCTGCGTGTCCAAGTCCACTTTTGGAGAATGCTCGGTTTCTGAGGAACTGGCGAGGTGTTCTGCAAGGGCCGTTTTGAATCCCCCTTTGCCGCATAGTACAGTGTTGGCCACACAGCACAGGAGATTGCCGCAATGCCCATGCCGTCACACAAGACCAAAATTGTCGCCACCATCGGTCCCGCATCGGATTCGCCGGAGATGCTCGAAAAGCTCATTCTGGCGGGCATGAACGTGGCCCGGCTGAATTTTTCGCATGGCGATTTCACGGGCCACGCGGGAGTGATCGAATGGATTCGGGCGGCCGAGCAGGCCACGGGGCAGCAGGTGGCCATCATGGCCGATCTGCCCGGTCCCAAGATGCGCCTGGGAACCATATCGCCTGGACCGATTACGCTTCGTTCCGGCGACCACGTCACGCTGACCACGGACGATATTGTGGGGAACGCCGAGCGCATTTCCATGAGTTTTGAAGCGCTCCCGCACGTTGTAAAGACCGGGGACCGGCTGTCGCTCAACGATGGACTGGTCCAAATTGTCGTTGAATCTGTGAGTGGAAACGACGTTTTGTGCCGGGTCACGGCGGGCGGCGAATTAAGCTCGCGCAAGGGCCTCAATCTTCCCGGCATTGATCTCGGAATAAGCGCGTTCACCGACCACGACCGGGCATGTATGGCGTTTGCGCTGGAACATGGCGTGGATGCCGTAAGCCAGTCCTTTGTCGAAACCGCGGCGGACATCGCCTCCGTGCGCGAGGCGGCGGCCGCACTCGGGAAACACCCCTTCATCATCGCCAAGATTGAGCGCGCCGGCGCGCTGGAGCACTTCGACGAGATACTGGAGGCGGCCGATGGCATCATGATCGCCCGGGGCGACCTCGGCGTCGAGGTGCCCCTCGAGGAGATTGCCATAACGCAGAAACTGCTGATGGCCAAGGCCATGCTTGCGGGCAAACCGGTCATCACGGCCACGCAAATGCTGGAGTCAATGGTCTCCAACCGCCTGCCGACGCGGGCGGAGGCCACCGACGTGGCCAACGCCATCCTGGACGGCACCGACTGCATCATGCTGTCCGCCGAGTCCGCCATGGGCAAGTATCCCGAGGAGGCGGTGGAGATGCTGTCTAAGATTGCCGCCGTCACCGAACCCCGCCGGCCGCGCGCGTCGCTGCGCGAAATCCATGAGCTCTGCGACAGTCAGCCCTACGTCAGCGCGGCGCGAACCATGGCCCTCATCGTTGAGCACGCGCTTGAAACGCTGCCCTGTGCGGCCATCTTTGTGCCCACCCACACCGGCACCACGGCGCGGATGATTTCCCGCTTCAAGCCGCTTCCATGGATTGCCGCATTCACCCATGACCGGGCGGTAACCCGTGCGCTGGCCTTCTCCTATGGCGTGTTCCCCGTGGAGGTCGACACTTATCCGGAGGATTGGCGGAGTTTCGCCAAGGATTGGCTCCGGGTTCACGGGGTGCCCGGGCTGGTGGCCATGCTGGTCGCCGGTCCCTCCGAACACCATCCGACCCACAATCACCGTCTGGAATTTCTGGCGCTCAAGAACTGAGTCCCCCGGTCGGATTTGGATTTGCTTTGACCGCAATGCAGCAATTAAGTATAATATGCAAACGTTCACCGGCGTATGGGAGTGGGTGAAGCACGGCCCGCCGACCAAGGAGAATTGGGTGTGAGTGAGAATCCACGGGATGTCCTGGCCGACCCGGACCACGATGATGCGAACGATTCCAGCCACTGGCGGGAGTTTTCACACAACTATCTTTCGCACTCCCGCGCCCATTACCTCATGGCGATCGACACGCTGCGCTCCGAGTTGGGCTATGCCCGCACCACCGATGTGGCTGAAATGCTGGAAGTGTCCCGCGGCGCCGCATCCATGGCCCTTGCCCAGCTCAAGAAGCGGGGATGGGTCGCGGAGGACCCAAACCGCTTTCTCCTGCTCACCGACGAGGGCAAGCGCATCACCGAACTGGTGTCGCAGAACTTCGCCATCCTGTCGCGCTTCCTCGAAGCGGTGCTGGGCGTTGGCCGCGACAAGGCCATCAGCGACGCCTGCAAGATGGAGCATCTCATGAGCCTGGAAAGCAGCCGCAGGCTGCTGTGGCTGACCGAATTGCTGGCGGGCGAGAGCGTGGCCGGAGAGCAGGTGCGCAAGCACATGCGGCAGTTCAAGGCGGGGGAGAACGCCCTGGACATCGACGGCGACTGAGTCAGAGTAGCGGCATGGCGCGGCAGTTGGAGCTGTGGGAGGACACCGAGGGCGGGGAGGAGACCGCGCCCGCGGCTCCCGATCAGGCGCCGGGTTCTTCCTCACCCATTGAGCGGGAGCATGGGAAAGATGCACCTGGCGCCGACATGGCAGACCCCGCGGCCGTTGAATCCCTGCGCAAAGAAATCTGCCGTCTTTCCGGAATGCACGTGCATCTCAAGGTGACGAACAACTCCCATTCCATGATGCGCGTCGTCCACGAACCTGGCGGCCAGAACGCACGGCTCAGTCTGCACTGGATATTTGTGGACGCGCCGCAGGCGGTGGTCAGGGCGGTCGCCGCCTGGGTCAAGTCCCCCCGGACCCTGCGCAAGAACAGCCTGGTCAAGTGCTACATGCGGGAGAACGCCGGCCGCATTCCCGCCTCCGGGCACCGCCGCGTCACCATCAGGACCAAGGGTGCGCATTACGACCTTGCCGAACTGTATGACGAGGTAAACGCCGCCGAGTTCGACGGCGCGGTGAACGCCCAAATCACCTGGGGCGTCATGCAACCCGTTGGGAGCGGGCGCTCCGGTCATTTCAGGCTTGGAAGTTATACCGACGCGAAGAAACTCATCCGCATCCATCCCGTTCTCGACAACGAGGAAGTTCCGGCTTTCGTTGTCCGGAGCATTGTTTTTCACGAAATGCTCCATGCCTTCCTGGGCATCGAAAAGGAAGACGGCAAACGCCGTAAGGTGCATCACGCCGCATTTAAACAGCGCGAAGAGCAGTACAGGGACCACAAAGCCGCCGAGGCATGGATCAACAACGCCCAAAACATGCGCCTGCTCGCCAAGATTCGTAAATTCCGCGGGTTGTGGATGCCCAGTTTCCACAGGTTCCGGTAACCGGCAAAGGGGGGAAACTCCGCCCGCCTTCTGCGGTTCCTTTGCCCCACCGCGCAAGTTGACCATGCCTGGCGACGCCGTGGAGGAGTACAGCGTCTTTGACCACTCCTCACATGCAATAGGGGAAGCGGCGCCATTTCCAAGGCCACAAACATGGATTTTCCGGGAGTGTGCGCGGCGGTGCAAAAGAGGCGTGTCATGGGGCGGTTGCGGGAACGGACCAAAGGGATGCGCATTGGAAGGAACGAACCCATCAGAGTCCAACTAACTGTCCAGATAGTGGATTCAGATATCCAGAAATACTTCAAGTGACTACTGAGTACCTGAGTTCCCGATTAACAAATTAGATGGCAGCAGGCCGCTCGGCATAGGGCCAGTCCATATCGGTTCCCTTGAAGAAGGACACTGAGTCACAGAGACCTCCGAGGAACACAGAGGCAGGGAGCAAGTTTAGCTTTTTCCTTCATCCTGTTTATCCTCTTCATCCATGGAATATTGTTTCTGCGCTCTTCCGGTTTCGGCAATGGTGCCCGCCGAAACCGCGAATTCTGTACAAATCCACGGGCCGGGTACGCTATACTGAAGCAGCTGGAGACACACCTATGGACTGCCCGCCCCAACACACCCTTTTTTCGGACCCTGAACAGGCCCGTCAGGCGCTGGACGCCCTGACAGAACTGGCTGGGGAGGACTTTTCCGCCGCAGTGGGAAGCGCGTCACTTGAAACGGGCGACCCGCTCCGGGCGCTGGTTGGAATGACGCGGTTCGTGGAGCGGTCCATATCGCCAAAGATGGAGGCGGCGCTGGCGCTGGCCAGCCCGCGCTATCTGGACATGCTGACCACGCTTTTTTTCCAGAGCCGGCTCATGACGGACATCCTGTGCCGAAATCCGGAATACGCCTCGTGGCTTTGGGAGGAGGCGGTCCTGGACCGGGCGCGCAGCGTGGAGGAAATGCTGGGGGACCTGCGGCGGGCGGTGCGCAACACCACCGGTTTCGCGGAGTTCAGCACCGCCATACGCCGTTTCAGCCGGCGTCAGATTCTTCGCATCGCCACCCGGGAGGTATGGCTTCATCAGCCTTTTTCAACGGTTGCGGAAGACATCTCCAACCTTGCCGACACGGCCATTGAGGCCGCCATCGAGGCCGCCGCAGTCCAATTGTCGCCGAAATACGGCAGGCCCACGCATTCCGCCGTCGATGCGGCGCGCGAGCCCGGTCCCGCCTCGTTTGTCGTGCTTGGCATGGGCAAACTGGGCGGACGGGAACTCAATTTCAGTTCCGACATAGACCTTCTTTTCATCTACAGCGACCATGGCGAGACCACGGGCGGGTCATCGGGAAGAATCTCGAATGAGGTCTATTTCAACAAACTGGGCGAACTCATAATCAAGGCGGTTTCCGAATCGACCCGGGACGGCATGGTCTTCCGCGTGGACATGCGCCTGCGTCCGTTCGGAAAGAGCGGCCCCCTTGCCTCCGCCTTTGACCAGGTGCTTGACTACTACATGAACCACGGCCGCGCCTGGGAGCGACAGGCGCTCATTAAGGCGCGTCCGTGCGCCGGTGACCTGGACCTCGGCACCGCGCTGCTCGAAAAACTTCGCCCCTTCATCTTTCCGCGCTATTTCGACGACGCCACACTTGAGGACATTCGCCACGTAAAGGGCCAGACGGAGGCCCGAACCGCCGAGCAGGGCAAGACGGAAAGAGAGGTCAAACTGGGGCGCGGCGGGATTCGGGACATCGAGTTCACCGTGCAGATGCTGCAACTGCTCAACGGCGGCCGCTGGCCCGACCTGCGCACCAAGAGCACTCTGGAGGCCATCCAGGCCCTGGGCGAACGGCAAAGTCTGAGCCCCTTTGAGGCCGTCTCGCTCTCGCGGCACTACGTGTTTCTGAGGCAGGCCGAGCACCGCCTGCAAATAGAGGGCGGACAGCAGATTCACGCGCTTCCGGAGCAGCCGCAGGAGCTTGACCAGTTCGCGCGCAAACTGGGCTATTCCGACGGGGAATCATTCATGCGCGTGTACCGTGAGCATACGGGCGAAACTAGGCGGATTCTGGAGCGGTTTCTGGCCTCCAAGGGGGCCGGGCATTTGTGGGTTGCCGAGCTGCTGGACCCGCAGGTGACAGCTCCCGCCGGCATCGAAAAGCTGAAGGCCGCCGGATTTCAAAACCCGGAGCAGGCGCGGTCGGAACTGCTGCTGCTGGCAAACGGACCTGAAAACGCTCGGTATACGCGCGAGGTCGCGCAGTACTTTGCCTCAATTACACCCGCCCTGGTCGAAGCGTTCGCCGCCGTTCCCTGTCCCGACACGACGCTGCTTCGCCTGGGACAGGTGCTCGCCAAACTTCCGGCTCCGGGCACGCTCTATGACCTGCTCCGCTGCAATCCATCGCTCTGCCGCTACTTCGCCACGCTCATTGCCAACAGCGACTATCTGTGCTCAATTCTTGTGCGGGACATCAGCCTGCTGGACCTTGTGGGAACGCCCAGCGCCTTTTCCAGCGCCTCCACGCGGGAGTCGCTGGAAAGCGACCTCGCCGGACTGGAGCGCGCCACCCTTCCCGACGCAGCGCCGTACCGCCTGCGCGACGGCGAGATGCTCAAGGTGGCACTGCGCGAGCTTGTTCAGGGCATTTCCGTGGCGGACGTGGGCGATGAACTGACTGTCTTGGCGGAGGTTATTCTGGCAAACGCCCTGCAGAAAGCGCGCTTCACCGTCGAGGCGCGGTACGGGACCAACCCCCGCAAGTTTGCCATTCTCGCACTGGGCAAGTTTGGCGGCCGGGAAATGGGCTACGGCAGCGACATGGACCTTGTGTTCGTGCACGAGCACAGCGACGAGGCGCTTGAACCCGGCACATACTCGGACACGGAGTACTTCCCGGCGATAGCTTCGCACACGCTGAAAAGCCTTAAAGAGCCCACGCGTCATGGCATCCTTTACGACATAGACGCGCGGCTCCGGCCTGATGGAAGCAAGGGCGTGCTTTCCATCACAGACCGCCGGCTCGCCCAGTACTACACCGAAGAGGCGCAGCCGCAGGAGCGCTTTGCGCTCATGAAAGCACGCGCCGTGGCCGGCGACCCCGACTTTGCGGCGCATATTGACCGCACGGCGCGCGACATTGCCTTTTCGATGCCACTCAACCTGGAGACGCTGGAGCGCATTGAGGAGTTGCGGGCAAAGGCCGCGTCGGTCGCAGTTCCCCTTGACCTTAAGCGCCACGAGGGCAGCCTTGCCGAGGTAGAATTCGCCACGCGCATCCTCCAGCTTCAGCACGTGCTCAGCCACCCGCGGCTCAAATGGGGCGGCGTGTTTAAGGCCCTGGCCCACCTCAAGGAGCAGGGACTCGCCGACGCGTCAGACTGTGATGTTCTGGCCGAGGCATATGGATTCTACCGTCGCATCATCAACCGCGTCCGCATGATGAACGGGTCTTCCACGAGCAAACTGCCGGAAGATGACGAGGTGCGTTCCCAACTTGCGGCCAGGCTAAACATGGACGGAGACATGATGCAGGCGGTCCAGGAGATGCGCACGGCCGTTCACGCTGTCTATGAGCGAATTTATACGGCCGCCTGCACCAGTGTTGCAGGGAAGTGACCCGCTCCGGGACGCGTTAGTCGAGTTCGCGCGCGCTTGTGATGATACGGGCCACCAAGCCGTAGGCGAGCGCCTCTTCGGCGCTCATCCAGAAATTCCGGTCGCTGTCACGCCCGACCTTTCCCATATCCTGGCCCGTTTCCAGCGCGATCAGTTCGTTGATGCGCTTGCGAATTTTGAGAATCTCCTGCGCCTCAATGCGGATGTCAGAGGCCTGACCGCCCGCGCCGCCACTCGGCTGATGGAGGAGAAAACGCGTGTTCTGCAGGGTAAAGCGCCTTTCCTTCGACGCGCCGAGCAGAATGGGGACGGCAATACTGGCCACCCACCCCACGCCAATGGCCATGATGGGGGACTCGATGAATCGCATCACGTCGTGGATGGCATAACCGGAATCAACATGTCCGCCGGGGGAACTTATAAAAACCTTGATCGGGTCCTTTGAAATGCTGTCCAGGACAAGCAACTGGCTGATAACGCGTTCCGCCAGTTCCGGGTCCACCTCTCCCGAAACCATAACCACGCGGGACTGAAGCATCCGGGCAAGCATGGGCTGTTCTTTGCCCTCTTTACCGCCGCAACCCTCTTCTTCCTCGCCAAATATCCGTTCAATGCTCATTGCCGCATTCCTTTCAGTAGTGGGAATGGTCTATTCTGCCACCGGTGCCCAAGCGTGGTCAAGGCAACAGGCAGGTCACCGCCCACCCGCCGGCTCCCGGGCCGCAATCGAAGCGCGCATCCTCGATGAGCGACAGCCGCACTTCGTTTCCGAGAACAACCTCAGCCGCACCGGCAAGCGACACATACCACTCCCCCTGGTCGATTTCAAAAGCCGGGTCCAGCCACCATGATTCGCCCTCGCCGGGTGTTCCCCCGGTGCACAGGGGCATGCGCCACGAGCGACCCAGTTGACCGCCCGGAAAGAAGACCGTAACCATGCGGCCGTCATGAACCGGGCGCGCGACCAGCACGGCCGGAAGAAAGCGGCGCGGGATATCTGCGGGGGCTTGAATAGCCTGGCAATACGGGCCGCACAGGCGCAATCCGGCGACCAACTCGGCGGCGTTCCACGCACTTAGGTTTAACCCGTTCTCTTGGCCACCCATGAGGCTTGCCAGTGCGCGTCGGAGCGGTTCGGAATCAATATTCAGACCGGAGCCTCCATTGATGCGCGATTTAAGCAGCGCAACGGCCTCTTCCACCCTGTCCGTTCCGACAAGACAACGCTCAAGGCAGATGCCGGGAAGACTGTTTGTCTTAGATTTTAGGCTGACCAGAAACTCGTCAACGACACCCTGTTTCGGCCTATCCAGCACACGGGAGGGTCGCGTTTCACGCAAAGCCCCGAGAAAGGTATCCACCGCCGCGTCAACCTGCCCGCGCCCCAGTTCATAGCGCGCAAGCTCAAGACGGGCGCGTGACTCACCGGGAAATCGTTCCAGCACAAGGCGCAGAAAGTCCTGAGCAGCCTGGCAGCCTGCCTCTTGATTTCTCCGCTGCGCGTGAAGGAGATAGTGCCTGGCATCCCCAGGGAACAGCATGAATGCATGTGCGACCAAAACCGGTGCGAGCAGCAGCGCGGACCATCCGACGGTGACCGGTTGCGTGTTCCGAAGAGTCCGCTGTATCCCAAGAGCGGCTGCGAGACCAAAGGAAAAGCATAGGCCCGGTGAGGGAATCTCCCCAAAGAGCGCAAGTGCCAGCGCGGCACTCAAAAGCAGGACGGCAAGGAGGTTCCGGGGAGAGAAAAGGCTTGGGGAGGGCAGCATGAATATCCGGGCGGCAGCTCTGGAAGCCATATAGAGCCCGATGAGCACCATGGGCAAGCCAGGAAATGCGAGGATGCCAAAGTTGGGTTTCCATACGGAGAATTGGTCATGCAAACGCGTGGTCAGAGCGGCAAGGGCGGCGGCACATAAGAATGCGGCAATGGGGAGGGACCATGCGACAACGCCCCACCGGATACGGTGCCGTGCAAGAAACAGCGCCAAAGCAAGGCAGAAGGACCATGCAAACAAGACCAGCGCCTCCGCCAGATTGGTGGGTCCGGCCCCAACAGCCCCGCCCGTTGCCGAAAAGAAGGTGGGAAAAATAGAATTGTACTCGGCAAAGAGAGTCAAGACAGCGACACAAGCCGCAGACAGGCAGGACGCTGCCAAAGCGCGGAAAACCAAGGTCTGATTTGTCGCGCCAAAGAGCGCCAGCAGAAAGGAGCAACAGCCTAAAATGATGCCCGTGGCCAGACTGCTCTCTCCCAGTGCGCAAAGAACGGCGGCAGAAGACAGAATAAGCAGGACGGGCCAAAGCATGTCAAAAGGTATGGGTGGCCGACCATCGCGAAGCAATGAAAGGAAGAACACCACTGAGCACATTGCCAGGGCAGCATAAAAAAGGCTGACGCCGAAGTATATTTGCTGATATGCGCCCCATGGCCATGCCATGGCACCCAGACAGACCGCCCCGGACAGCATATTTCCCGAAGTCACCGGCCGGTCTTGGCCAATCATGGGCTGCCTTGAATGCCGCTGGATTCGAGATGCGGAGCCGTATCCCGCGGCAATGTAAGAGAAAGCACAGGCGGTTGCAGCAAACCAGACAGTCCATACAGGCAAAAGAGCGCGACGACCATGCCAAGAAATATCCTCAAGGTCATGATTCTTGTGAGCGCCAAGTGCTGAATGGCGTCCATTTCAGTGCTGTTTCTGTCCATTTGGGGCCAAGTGTACCCTTTTGCGACCTCCCGGGCAAGACAACATGACGCGGCTGTTGCATTCATGGGCATCGCCTGCGTAACATCGAGTCGAAGGGCTATGCAGGATTAGGCTACAGTGACATCGATATTTAGAACCGGGCAGCGCTTATGGCTACTTGTGCAGGGTGTGCGGGTGGCCGCGCGCGTGCAGGGTCATGATCAGGATTTCATCATTGTGAGTCCTGGCCCCGGCCTTGCCTTTGACCGCGGCGCCGTGATTGCGGTGGGTTGTCCCACGCCCAACGGCTTTGCGCTCTACTGGATGCAGGTAGTGACCCCTCCGAACGACATGGGATGCCAGGCCGTGCTGCGCCGCAACCCCGGTGCCGGTGGCAATTTTAACCGCCGCGGTTGGCGCATGAACGTTTCTCTTGGCGCCACCATACGCCGCACGGGAGCGACGCATTTCATTGAAAGCCGTGTTGCCAACCTGAGCATGGAGGGCGCATTTGTCGTTACGGCGGCCAGCATATGCGTCGGCGATGTCATCGACCTCCGCATGATGCTTCCCGACACCTCGCCCTGCCAGTTGACCGCGCGCGTGTTCAGGCTTGCCCCGGTGACGCTGGCCATTGCCGAGGGTCTGCCAAACGATCAGGCTGTTTGCGGCGCGGGTCTCTTTTTTCTTGAAGTTCCGCGGGAAACACGGAGCATTTTGACGCGTTATCTGTGGCGGACAATACGCGAAATGCACAGCGCAGGGATGAGAAGACCGCGGGGCTAGCCTTGTAACCCCTGTGCGCCGGCCCGTTTTTTTCTTCTCCTTTGATATAATGGGTTTGGCATAGCCAAGCATACGGAGCTTTGACATGGAAATCTTGAAGATAGGCGTCATTCTCAATGGTGTCACCGGACGCATGGGCACTAACCAGCACCTCGCGCGGTCGGTCATGGCCATTCGCCAGCAGGGCGGCGTTCCCATCCCCGGCGGTAGGATGATTTTTCCCGAACCCCTTCTAATGGGAAGAAACGCAGACAAACTTCAGGCTTTGGCGCTCGCCCACGGGGGATTGCCTTGGTCCACAGACTTGGATGCGGTCCTATCGGACCCGCAATATACCGTCTATTTCGATGCGCAGACCACCCTGCTCCGGCATGCCTCGACCCTGAAAGCGATTGCCGCCGGGAAACATGTGTATTGCGAAAAGCCGGTCGCCACAAGCACTGCGGATGCGTTGGACCTCTATCGCCGGGCGGAAGAACGGGGCATCCGCCACGGTGTGGTTCAGGACAAGCTCTGGCTGCCGGGAATCTTGAAACTTCGCAGGTTGATCGACACGGGCTACTTCGGCCGCATACTGGCCGTCCGCGGCGACTTTGGGTACTGGGTATTCACAGGAGAGGACCAACCCGCACAACGGCCTTCGTGGAATTACCGAAAGGCCGAGGGCGGCGGCATTATTGTGGACATGCTGTGCCACTGGCGCTATGTCGTGGACAATCTTTTCGGCGAAGTGAAGGCCGTATCCTGTCTTGGCGTGAATCATATCCCGCAGCGCTGGGATGAGTCAGGCAAACGCTACGATGCGGACGCCGATGATGCCGCCTTCGCCACCTTCCAGACCATGTCGGGAATTGTGTGCCAGTTTAATTCCTCGTGGGCCACCCGGGTCCGCCGCGACGACCTGCTGACCATTCAGGTGGACGGCACCAAGGCATCCGCCGTCGCGGGCCTGCGGGAATGCGTTGTGCAGCACGATGCGTCCACCCCCAAGCCGGTCTGGAATCCCGATGTCCCCAGCCCAATCGACTTTAAGGCAGGTTGGGAACGCGTCCCGGATAACTATCCGTCTGACAATGCTTTCAAGGCGCAATGGGAACTCTTTCTAAAACATGTCGTTCTGGGCACTCCCTTCAAATGGAATCTTCTGGAAGGCGCCAAGGGTGTGCAATTGGCCGAACTTGGCATCGAGAGTTGGAATCGGCGCGCCTGGGTGGATATTCCTGAATTGCACTAAACAGACGGGTTGAACAGGGTAAATCTCATGCCGGACCATATGACAGACTTTTCACGCCTCTGTATCCACACGAACACCACCAAGCCATGGACGCTGGAGCAGGCCATTGAGGGGTATGGCCGTGCCGGTGTTCCTGGAATCACCGTGTGGCGACAGCATATTGAGCCCTACGGCGCAAAAGAGGCGGCCAGGATGCTCAAAGCCAGTGGTCTGAAGGTGGTGAGCCTTTGCCGTGGCGGCTTTTTTGTTGCCACTGGCGCCGTGGACCGTGAAAAGGCACGCACAGATAACCGCCGCGTCATTGATGAGGCGGCCGAGATCGGCGCTCCTGTGGTCGTGCTGGTGTGCGGCGCCAGTCCCGACGTCGACCTGCCCATGGCCCGACAACAAATTCTCGACGGCATCCACGCGGTGGAACCCCATGCCAAGGCCGCGGGTGTGAAACTGGCCATCGAACCGCTGCACCCCATGTATGCGGATACGCGGTCGGCCATCAACACACTGGAACAGGCCAACAACCTTGTGACCACTTTGGACAGTCCCTGGGTCGGCGTTTGCGTGGATGTGTACCACTGCTGGTGGGACCCATTCCTGCGCGCGGAGATCCAGCGAGCAGGAAAGAGCATTTTCGCGTTCCACGTGTGCGACTGGCGCGTGCCGACCCGCGACCTTCTCAATGACCGCGGTATGATGGGCGAGGGCTGTGTCAACATCCGCGAAATCCGCGGATGGGTGGAAATGGTTGGGTTCCGCGGCATGATAGAGGTCGAAATATTCTCCGACCAGTATTGGCAATGGGAGCAGGACCGGCTGGTGGAACGCATCAAGCGGGCATGGCTGGCCGAGGTGTAGTCGGGAGGCAGCCGGACGGTGAACTCTGCGGACAACCAACTCCTCTGCAAAGCGCTCCTCCGAGTCCGGCCATGGTTCCGCGCAAATTCCTGCCAATACCCATACTGTCTTGTCACCAAGGCAGCCGATCTGTCCTTCCGTCACGCGCCCCCAGTTTGCCGTGGATGCACCACCCCTGCTATTGTCCTGTTTCACCAACGGAGCCACCGATATGACTGATTCCTCTTCTCTGTACGCGCAGCTTCTTGAAAAGATCGGCGAGGTTGCCGACATCCGTCATGCGCTGGCGCTGCTCCAGTGGGACCAGGAAGTGTTCATGCCGCCAAAAGGGGCGCATGCCCGCGGCCTTCAACTGGCCACGCTTTCCGGTCTGGAGCACCGGCTCTTTACCGACGTGGAGACGCGCCGCCTTATTGACGCGCTTCGCGGGCGCACGGACCTTTCCCCTGAGCAGACCGCACTGGTGCGGGAAACGGCCCACGACCTTGACCGTGCCGTCCGAATCCCCGAGTCTCTGGTCCGCCTGTTTGCCGAAGCGCAGTCCCGCGCCTATGAGGAATGGGTCGAGGCGCGGCGCGCCTCCGATTTTCGCCGCTTTCAGCCCCATCTCAAGACGATGGTGGACCTCTCCCGCGAGAAGGCGGAGTATCTGGGGTACGCGGAGTCGCCCTACGACGCGCTTCTTGACGAGTACGAACGGGGTATGACCGCATCGAAGCTGCGGCCCATCTTCGACACCCTTGCCGCGCGGCAAAGCGTCTTGGTTGCGCGTATCGCCGAATCGACACACCATCCCGACGCTTCCTGGCTGGACCAGGAATGGAACGAGCATGCCCAGATTCAGTTTTGCGAGGAAGTCCTGCGGGACATGGGCTATGATTTTGAGGCGGGACGGCAGGACAAGTCGGTCCATCCCTTCACGACCACCTTTGACGTGCAGGACGTGCGCATCACAACGCGTGTAAATCCCCGCGACTTTCTCTCGGCGCTGTCCAGTTCGGTCCATGAGGGTGGCCACGCGCTGTACGAGCAGGGACTGCCGCTGGAATTCAGGCGCACTGCGCTGGCCGACGCGCCATCCCTTGGCCTGCACGAGTCCCAGTCACGGCTGTGGGAAAACATCATTGGCCGCAGCCATCCCTTCTTTCGGCGCTATCTCCCCCGGTTGCGGGAGCTCTTCCCTGGACAATTGGACCAGGTTACGTCCGCCGAAATGTACCGTGCGGCGAACCGCGTTGCCCCCTCCCTTATCCGCGTTGACGCCGATGAATGCACCTATAACCTGCACGTGATTCTTCGCTTCGAGATAGAGACGGCCCTCATAGAGGGCAGCATTCGGCCAGAGCATGTGCCTGAACTGTGGAACTCCAAGATGAGGGTGTATTTGGGTGTTGACGTGCCCGATGACGCCCATGGCTGCCTGCAGGACATCCATTGGGCCCACGGCAGTTTTGGCTACTTCCCCACCTACGCCCTCGGCAATCTGTATGCGGCGCAACTGATGGAACAGGTCAAAAAGGACCTTCCAAACGTGTGGGGTGGCGTGGAGCGCGGGGCCTTTGCAGAACTGCTTGTCTGGCTGAGAGACCGCGTTCACCGCCACGGGCGCATGAAGAACTCCGCCGAGATAATCGAGGCCGCCACAGGACTTCCACCGTCGCCCGAACCGTTCCTGCGCTATCTTGAGGAGAAGTACGCGGTGCTCTATCCCGTCTGACCGCAAGACTCTATTCGGCAGCCTTCACGGGCAGATAGAGCGCGCTCGGATGGGCACAGTCCATATGCACGCGGTTATGGGCCGCGCGCATTTCGCCTCCGGGCGTGGGATGGTCGGCCCCGGTATTGCAGTTCACCTCGTAGCGCGGCCAGTTGCTGCTCGAAATGTGCAGCCCGACACGATGCCCCCTGTTGAACACCCACGCGATGCTCCAAAGGTCGATGTCGAGCTCAACCACCTGGTCAGGACCCTGCAACAGGGGGGCGGCGGCGCTGAAACCAAGGCGGGTCTTGACGCGCCTGATGTTGTCGAGCATCAGGATTTCACGATTGTCTCCCTCTGGAAACACATCGACCAGCTTGGCCGTGAAATCGGTGTCGGGGGCGTCTGTGGAAACATGCAAACGCACGCGCACCCGGCCAGCAATCTCCAAGGGTTCCTCCAGGGGGGGCGAAACAAACTTAAGCAGGTCTTTTCGGGTCGTGCTGTGCTTGCGCTGGTCATAGGGACCCCATTTCATGTTGGGCATGAGGTTCGCCCCGCCATAGTTGGGATAGGGGTCGCGCGGGTCAAAGACAAAGCCTTGTGAATCGTTCGCTCCTGCCGGAGACGCAATCGAAAGGGTGCTGTCCGCCGAAAGATAGAAGGGCATGTCGACCGTTGGGTAGGGGGGCCAGGTTTCGGCGCTTCGCCATTCGTTTCCGGGTGCGTCCGGAGTCCGGTCATCGCCCATGACGTAGTAGTGGACCTTGGGCACTCCGTCAAGCGCATGCGCATCGCCTTTGAGGTGGGCGGCAAAGAATTTCCTCCGAATTTCTCCGACGTTCAGGGAATGCCTGTTCTCCTTGAATGCGTATTCGTCCGTGATGTCCCCCTGATGGGCCGACCAGCGCATGACCAGATAGTTTTCACCCTTTGCCCCCTCGCCGCCCTCCTTCTCACGCGACACAAACCCGTTGATGGTGCCCTGGGAAAAGATGTCATACCAGCCGTTGACAAACAGGCCCGGGGCCGTTATCTCGGACGAGCGTGTGACGCTGTCGTAGTGGGACCAGAACTCCCCGTACCGCGGATGGCTCTTGTAGAGCGTGGTGACGTCCGGTTGTCCTATCAGGAGGAGCCAGCCCTCGACCAGGTTCTCCAAGAACACGCCGCCATGGTAGGTGGCATCGGTGTAAAAGTTGGACGGCACAAGATTCAAGTACTGCGCGGCAACGTCATCCACCACGGGGGCCATAAGCATCTGGGTCATGGCCAGCGCCGACTCGCCGTAAGTGCCGATGCGGCCGTTGCACCATGGCTGGGCTTTGACCCAGGCCACCGTGTCAGCCCCGTCCATCATTCCCTCCCTCCAACCGTCGTAGTAGAACACATGGGCCTTGCCTAAACTTGACCCCATGCCGCGCAAATCCTGAACCACGACGGCATAGCCGTCCTTCACGAGACCCGAATAGTCCATGTCCCTTCCGTAGGTGCTGCGGACAAGAAGCGCGGGCCAAGGCCCCCCCTCGGTTCCAGGCATGTACACGTCTGTTGCCAATCCGGTGCCATCGGTCATGCAAACCAGTTCAAAGAGCCTGGCGGGGGCGTCAGTTCCCCTCCCAAAGAAACCCGCCCAGCACAAATGACTGGCAACCATAGCCATGGCCGCGACCAGCCATGCGCCGCCGCATTTTCTGTTTGGGACCCGGATCATTCTGGCTCCCTTCAGGGACCTTTTGGCCGGTGTTAAATCTCGCCACAGAAGGTGAATGTCTCCCGCCGCTCGACCAGCCGTTGGAGATACACAGCCAGTTCCATGGCATGATAGTCACCCCACATGGAGGACTCGCCCTGCGGAACGGCTTTTCCCCTCGGAACATAATCCCAGCCATTCGGTCGATGATAGACCGAATGCAGCACCAGACCCTCGTGCCTTGGATTGTCGCTCAAATAGGGCGGGTTCATGAGCGTTTTAGCTGTCACCAGCCCGGCACGGAAGTACTTTGCGCCCTTCCCGTTGCGTCCCAGGCAGTTCCCAAGCCGCAGAAGTCCCTGCGCCGCGATGCACGCAGCGGAACTGTCCACAGGCTCCCATGGGTTGTCCGGCTGGGACACAGACTGTGTGTATTCTCCAGCCATGGCCACGCCGGGCGCCCCCGTATCCCAGAAAGGGATACCGTCGGCTGCGGTGTTTTCAATATAGAAATCAGCCGTCGCGCGCGCCGCCTCCAGCAACAGGTGAAGGAAGCCGCCCTCTGGGTCATTCTCGCTTGTTTCATCAGACGACATTGCGCCGAGAACCTCAAGCTCCTCGGCGCAGCCAAGCAGTATCCACGCCAGTCCGCGCGTCCAAGTGCTAAAGGGTGAATACCCCTGCTGTGTGCCGGGACAGCGGTAGTTGCCATCGTTGACGTTGAATATGCCCTCATGCGCCACCCGTCCACGAAGGTCGTAGGTGTCACGGCCGGTGCCGTAGTAGACATTGTGCTTCAGCGTGGTTCGGATGTGATCCATCGCCCGCCCAAGCAGGCTTATCCTGCGGTCGTTCTCCCCGCACAACACATGCCCAAGCCGGTGTGCTAGAACCAGGCTGCGGCACGAGCGGATGGTGTCACTGAAAAGGGAATGAGGGCCGTTGAAAGAATAAATATACCCGCCGCCCGCGCCGGGCGCATCGGTCCACCGTGCGGCCTGCACCGCGCCGGACACGCGCAAAGCCATCTCGTATAGCTGAATCAGTTCGGTGCTGTCCCCCGAACGGCCCGCCTTGGCCAGCCGCCACAGATTGCCGTAGGTGGATATGTTGTTGAATCCGTGATCATGCACCCCCATGTGCGTCAGGTGGGGGGCCATGTGACGCAGTGTCATTTCGCGGCCAAGCTCCAGAGCGCGCAGGTCCCCCGTCGCGTCAAACAGAAGCAATGGCATTCCGAAGAGAAATCCCTGCGTCCATTCCGTCCAACCACGCGAGGTGTACTTCCCCCTCCGCGTGAACACGGGGGCCCCTTGTCCCGAGTTCCAAGATTCCACCGAGCCCCTGATTTTCGGTCCGGAAATCGCGAAGAAACGCTCCAAATCATCCGCAAGGTGCATTGGGCGTATGCTGGCGTCTATTTTCATGCACAACTCCCCGATACGCGCGTTTGTCCCGTACCCGAACCGTTTCCTGCCACCGCGCACTGTTTCAGAGCGGCCAAGGTAATCCTAGCGCATGACACCTTTTGGAGACAAACACGCAGGGCGGCTCAGGTGCCGGGGCGGTACTGGCGCACCTTTTTGGCGAATTCATCGCATCCGGGGTAGGTGCGCGCGTCACTCTCGTGATCAAACTCTTCGAGCAGTTCCTTCTGCCGGCGCGTAAGACGCGCCGGAGTCTCGACGCGAAGCACCACGATCTGGTCACCCTGGCGATAACCTCGGACATCGGGCATGCCCTTGCCCCGTAGGGTGACTTGCGCACCGGTCTTTGCCCCCGCCGGAATGCGCAACTCGTCCATGCCAAATAGGGTTGGAACTTTTACTGACGCCCCTATGGCCGCCTGGCTAAAAGTGACCGGAACTTCGCACAGGATGGTTGACCCGTCCCGCTCAAACAAGGCATGTCGCTCCACCTGGATCGCGATGATGAGGTCGCCGCGCGGTCCTCCGAGCCGCCCCCCCTCGCCCTCGCCTGCGGCGCGGAGGCGCTGTCCGTCATCGACCCCCGGGGGAACGTCAATTTGCAGTTCTCGCCGGCCTTTTACCTGTCCCGAGCCGGAACAGCTTCGGCAGGGGTTGGAGATGACTCTGCCGCTTCCCTGGCAGACGGGGCAGGTGCGCGTGACGCTGAATATGCCGTGCGCGGCCCGTACCTGGCCCGCCCCGCCGCACTGGCGGCACGTTTCGGGCGCGGAGCCTTTTGCCCCGCCAGCCCCCTGACAATCGGAACACGTTTCCTGCCGGGCAAAGGTCACCGTCTTCTTCACGCCCAAGGCGGCCTCCTCCAGCGTGACCCGTAAACGATACTCAAGGTCGGCGCCCGCCTGACCCCGGCCCGAACCGCGCCGTTTGCCCTGCCCCCCAAAGAGCATGTCGAACAGGTCCTCGAACGGTGCGCCACCGCCCATGCCACCGAAATCACCTCCAAATCCACCGGCAAAGGGCTGGCCGTCGGTGGAGCCGAACTGGTCGTACTGTGTCCGCTTTTCCGGGCTCTTCAGGATGTCATAGGCGGCGTTGATTTCCTTGAGTTTGTCCTCAGCCTCCTTGTCACCGCCGGTCTTGTCCGGATGGTATTTGTGGGCAAGTTTGAGATACGCCTTGCGCAGCTCGTCCTGCGTGGCGCTCCTCGGAACACCCAGCATTTCATAAAGGTCCCGATGTCTTGACATGCACTGAACTTTCTATCGGTCCGTTAAGGACTAAACCCCGGCCCGGACAGGACCGTCCGGGCCAGGGGCATTGCTTTGTCCCGGCGTTACTGCCTAATTGTTCTTTGTCTTCTCATCGTCGTCCACCACGGTGAAGTCGGCGTCCATTGTTCCTTCGGTAGGCCGGGGCCCTGTCTGCTGGGCCTCTTCCGCCTCGCCACCGGGCGTCTTGGCGGCCTGCGCGTACATGGTCTCGGCCATCTTGTGGGAAGCCTGGTTGAGCGCCTCCACAGCCTGCTCAATGGCGGTGACATCCTCGCCTTTGGCGGCCTCCTTGAGGCGCTCAACGGCTGACTCAATGTCGCGCTTTTCTGAATCGGCCACCTTGTCGCCGTATTCCTTGAGGCCCTTCTCCGTGGTGTAAACAAGCGCGTCCGCCGTGTTTCGGGCCTCGATCAGCTTGCGCTTCTTCTTGTCGTCATCGGCATGCCGTTCCGCATCGGTGACCATGCGCTTGATCTCTTCCTCGGACATGCCGCCCGAGGCCTCAATGCGGATGGTCTGCTCGCGGCCCGTGCCGAGATCCTTGGCGGCGACGTGGACGATGCCATTGGCGTCGATGTCGAAGGAAACCTCAACCTGCGGCACGCCGCGAGGCGCCGGAGGGATTCCCATGAGGTCAAAGCGCCCAAGCGTCCTGTTGTCCCCGGCCATTTCGCGCTCACCCTGCAGCACGTGAATCGTGACCGCGTTTTGATTGTCGCTGGCCGTGGAAAACACCTGCCGCTTGGTGACGGGAATGGTGGTGTTCCGCTCGATGAGCTTGGTGCACACGCCGCCCAGCGTCTCGATGCCCAGCGACAACGGGGTCACGTCGAGCAGCAGAACGTCCTTGACCTCGCCCGCGAGAACGCCGGCCTGGATGGCGGCGCCGATGGCCACAACCTCGTCCGGATTCACGCCGCGATGGGGTTCCTTGCCATAGATGTCTTTCACCATAAGGCCGACGGCGGGCATGCGCGTCATGCCGCCCACAAGGATAACCTCGTCTATCTGGGAGGCGGTCAGCCCGGCGTCTTCAAGGGCGCGGAAGCACGGATTCTTGGTGCGCTGCAGCAGCGTGTCGCAGAGTTGTTCCAGCTTGGCGCGCGTCAGCGTGTAGTTAAGGTGCTTCGGTCCGGAGGCGTCGGCGGTGATGAACGGCAGATTCACGTCCGTTGTCATCGCGGTCGAAAGTTCGCACTTGGCCTTTTCCGCGCCCTCCTTCAGGCGTTGCAGGGCCATCGGGTCCTTCCGCAGGTCAATACCCTGCTCCTTGAGAAACTCCTCCGCAAGCCAGTCGATGACGCGCTGGTCAAAGTCGTCGCCGCCAAGATGCGTGTCGCCGTTGGTGCTCAGCACCTCAAAACTGTCGTCGCCGATGGCCAGAATGGAAATGTCGAAAGTGCCGCCGCCCAAGTCGTACACGGCGATCTTTTCGTCCTTCTTCCTGTCCAGCCCGTAGGCCAAGGCGGCCGCCGTCGGCTCGTTGATGATGCGCAGCACTTCAAGGCCCGCGATGCGGCCCGCGTCCTTGGTCGCCTGGCGCTGCGAGTCGTTGAAGTACGCCGGGACCGTGACAACCGCCTGCGTGACGGGCTGGCCAAGGTAGGATTCGGCCGTCTCCTTCATCTTCTGGAGGATCATCGCCGAAATCTCGGGCGGGCGGTACGTCTTGCCCAGCGCCGTAACCTGAACATCGCCCGACGGGGCGGTGCCGACGCGGTAAGGAACGAGACGCTCCTCCTCGCCGACCTCGCTGTGCCGGCGGCCCATGAACCTCTTTATTGAAAAGATGGTGTTCTGCGGGTTCGTAACGGCCTGCCGCTTTGCAACGGCGCCGACCAGACGCTCGCCGTCTTTGGTGAAAGCCACAACCGACGGTGTTGTCCGGTTGCCTTCGGTGTTGGCTATAACCACCGGTTCGCCGCCTTCCATGACGGCCACGCAGGAATTTGTTGTTCCCAGGTCAATTCCGATTACTTTGCCCATCTAGCTTGCCTCCTTGTTCAGAGTTACGGACGCTATTCTTTCGCGTCCGGTTCCGTTGAGTTTAGTTCTTCTTCATACGTCTCAGTTTCCGGAGCCCCGCTGCTCACCACGACCCGCGACGGTCGCAGCACGGCGGAACCCAGGCGATAGCCGCGCTCAAACTCGTTCATCACCATGCCCGCCGCATATTCGCCGGAAGGCATGTAAGAAAGCGCCTCATGCACGTTTGGGTCAAAGGCAACACCCATGGCGGGTATTGGCTCCAATCCGCGCGCGGACAGCACCTCCATAAACTGGCGCAACACCATGACCACGCCCCCGGCCAGCGCGCTAGACGCATCATCGGCATGGCTCAGCGCGCGCTCCAGGTTGTCCGCCACCGGAAGCAGGTCTCGCACAATGCCCTGCGCCGCTCCGGCACGGGCCTGTTCACCATCGCGAAGTACACGCTTCCGAAAATTGTCAAAATCCGCGCGGGTGCGCAGGAGTTGATCCTTGTACATGTCGCGTTCCGCGACAAGGCGCGCTATTTCTAGCTCAAATTCTGCGGGCTGAACCGTGACGCCCTCTTCCGGTGAGTCTTCCGCGCCGCCCTTCTCGGGGCTGTCCGCGTCGCCGGTCATTTCGGAATCTTCGTCCATACTTGTGTTATCGTCAGTCATCGAGCTTATCTTCCAAACTTGCCGAGCATGCGTCCGACGAGCTCGGCGGTGTAGTCCACAACGGACATCAGACGCGAATAGTTCATTCTTCTGGGGCCGAGCACGCCAATCATGCCCATCGTTCTGTCGTTCACGCGGTACGGGGAGGCAACCATTCCCAGTCCCTCAAGACCGCCGCGTATATCCTCGGAGCCAATCAAAACAGTCGAACGGTCGGACCTGCCATGAGTTGCCGCCGTTCTCAGCAGACCGATTATCCGGTCATGCTCTTCAAGCAGATTAAACACGCCACGGGCCTGCTCCACGGTCTGAAACTCGGGCTGCTCAAACAACTGTGAGGCGCCTTCCAAAAATAACTGGCTGCGCGGCCGCATCGGGAGCAGGTTGAGCACCTCAAGCGCCTGCTGCGCCAGGAACCGCTGTTCGTCCATGAAGGACCGTAATTTGTCCTGCACCGCCGTTGTCAGCATGTTCGTGCTAAGGCCGCGAAGATGCTCGTTCAAAAAACTGTTCAGGCGCAGCAGCTCAGCGCCCTCAACGGGCGCGGGCAGTTCAATCGACATGGAACGCACCCGGCCAAAGTTGTCCACAATGAGCACCGCCAGACGCCGCTCACCGATGGGCAGCAGCTCCATGCGCTGCACTTCGGCGGCCTCGTCATCGGGCGATTCGGCAAGACCGGCGTGGTGCGACACCAGGGCAAGCAAATGGCTTGCCTGGCGCAGAACATCGTCAGCGTCGCGCACCCTTTCGGCAAACTGCTCTTCAATATGGGCCTTTTCGGCCAGCGTCAGTTCCTGCACCCGCATGAGATGCTGCACATAATAACGATAGCCGCGGTCCGTTGGGACCCGGCCGGAACTGGTGTGCAACTGCTGCAGAAACCCCATTTCTTCCAAATCGGCCATGACATTGCGGACCGTTGCAGCGCTCAGGTCCATGTCAAAACGCTTAACAATGGTGCGTGAACCCACAGCTTCAGCCGTGGTGATGTAACAGTTCACCACCGCGTAAAGAATCAGTCTCTCGCGATCATTCAGTTCCGGCACATCCGGCATAAGGGGCGCTCCGGTACTTCACTGGTCAACTATAGGCGGGCCAGCCGTTTGCAACGGAATTAGCACTCATTCACAACGAGTGCTAACAACCTCATAAATCTTATCACATGAACCTTTCCCGGTCAAGTTCGGCGCACCGGCAAACTCACAAAGGCTTGGATGCGCAACGTTTTGGGCGTCACACACCAAAGGATTGCTATAATCATTCTTTAATAAGGAGTTTGTCATGCGTGGCCGGGGCTTTACTCTAATCGAACTGCTCGTTGTCATTGCCATAATCGCCGTGCTTGCGGCCATCCTGCTTCCCGCCTTGGCGCGGGCACGGGAAGCGGCCCGCCGCGCCTCTTGCCAAAATAACCTCAAGCAGTTTGGCGCTGTGTTCAAGATGTACGCCGGCGAGGCGGGCGGTCTATTTCCACCCCCCGGACTTAACGGAAGGTACCGGGTGTCGGCGGGGGAAAGCCCCGACGCACCGGGGAGCTCGCGTGATATCTGGGAACTTCCCTATGGTCCTGCCATTTACCCCGAGTATTTGACGGACATGAAAGTCTTCTTTTGCTCGTCCGGGGTCAACCGGGCCGAGGACTATCTGGGGCCGAAATCCTGGAAATGGTTTGCCGACGGGACCACCCTTGGCGTGGCCCCGCCCTCAGGCAAGCTGAATCCACTTCTCTTCAATGACGAGCAGACCTATGTCTATTCCGGCTATGCAGCCGAGGACGAGAACGTGTGGGTGACCATGATTCATGCCGCTGATTTCCTGCTCAATATGGACAATATTGGCGGCGAGGTCACTTGGAACCAGGCTCTTGCGCTTTTCGACAAGAACTTAAACCTCGCAGATTATCCTGAGGCCCGTTTTCGTTCGTGGTGCCAGACGCGGTCGCTTCAGGAGATGGTTTCTCCCTATTTGCCTGACGGACGCCCGGTGTGGGAGCTGTTCCAAGTCCGGGGAAATGGCGGCGGAAACACCATATACCGGCTAAAGGAAGGCATAGAGCGCTTCTTAATTACGGACATCAACAATCCCGGCGCGGGGAGTCGCGGCCAGTCGGACATGCCGGTTATGTGGGACATGACGCAGGCGCACAGCAAACTGGGCAAGGTGATGTTCAACCACATGCCTGGAGGCGCCAACTGCCTGTACATGGACGGCCATGTGGAATATGTAAAATACCCGGCGGAACGTATACCATGTACCCCGTTGATGTACACAATGGGCAACAACTGGTAAGGAAACTGCATGCGAATAGGCATGGACATAACACCCGCCACCGCCCGACCCACCGGTGTGGGTGAATATGTCCTGCACACACTTCAGCATTTGCTGCCGATGCTGTCGGGCGGGGACCGTGTGCTGGGGTGGTCGACCGGCCTGCACTTTCCTGTGTCCATTCCCGTTGGCGCATCGTGCTGCCATCTTCCTGTGCCCACCCGTGCTGCGTACGCATTGTGGCGGCGTTTCCCCCGTCCACGCGTTGACCGTATCTTGGGCGGTGTGGATGTTTTCCACGCCACCAACTTCTTTCTCCCGCCCACCGCAAGGGCAAAGCGCGTCCTGACCATCTATGACCTGGCCTTTCTCGTGGAGCCCCGTTGGGCGAGCCCGAAAATTGTGGGGCCCTTTTCCCGCGAGGTGCCCCGCTTTGCCCGCGAGGCGGATGCAGTGGTCACCTGTTCGGAGCATAGCCGTCAGGATATAATACGACTGTGCCGTGTTTCGCCGGAACGGGTGCATGTTGCTTATGGTGCGCCGGACCCCATGTTTGTTCAGCAA
>CAIUWO010000650.1 GCA_903902895.1 Candidatus Hydrogenedentota bacterium
GCCACCGGGGCTGCGGGCGCCGCAGCGGGTGCCGGAGCGGCGGGGGCCGCCGCGGCCGCGGCCGCTTCCGGTGCGGCGGGCGGGGCCAGCGTGGTCGGGCAGGGACTGGCCTTCACGCCGGCCGGCAGCGCCTGGCCGCACACCGTGCACTTCTCGGGCGGATTCGCCTCGGGCTTGGGCAGCGTATTGCCGCAGCACTCGCACTTGGGCTGCTCGCACTTCTTGTCGCCCCACTTGGCGTCGTAGCCGTAGAAGGACGGCACCTCGAAGTCGAAGGCGTAGCTTGCCGGATCGATCTCGACCGGCTTGCCCGACTTGCGCGACTCCATCGCGGCCAGGGCCGTGATAGCGGTGGTGAAGCCGACCATCTGGTTGTTGAGCGGCACGCCGCCGTTGCGGATGCAGTCGGTGAAGGCGCGGAACTGGAATGCGTCCGGAATGGCCGACGGGAACTTGGTGTAGTCCAGGTCGTCGCAGGTGCCGAAGAGTGGCATGCCCTTCGTGACTGCGTCCCCGAAGGCCTTCATGCTGCTGCCGCTGGAGGTTTTCTGGGCCAGTTTCTCGGCCTCGGTCATGGGCGGGGGCGGGGGAAGTCCCGCGGCGATTGCCGCTTCGAGCTTCTTCTTTTCGGCCTCGGCCTCGGCCTTGGCGGCCTTTTCGGCCAGCACCCACGTCTCGGGGTAGTACTTGCAGACGTCCTCGGTCAGTTCCAGCGAGCCCTGGTCGCCCTGGATCAGCTCGCAGCAGCCGCGCTTTTCGCAGCTCAGCATGCTGCTGTAGAGAAAGCGCACGGTGTACTTCTTGTTCGCCGAGGTCTCGTCCATCAGCGTCGTGCGCGGCTTCACCGCGATGAAGCCCGGCGAGTTGCGCTTGATTTCGTACTCGTACACCATCACGATGTTGTCGTCGGCCGTGCGGCCGTCGCGCCAGTAGTCGAGCCCGCCCACGGAGTACACCCGCGCCGGCACGGCGCGCAGGAACCAGTTGGAAATGTCGGTCTGGTGCGTGGCCAGCTCGGTGTAGAGGCCGCCCGAAATCTCGTCATAGAGGCGCCAGTTCAGGTGCTTCTCCAGGTCGGTGATGTACTTCTTCTCCTCGTCGTTCAGCACGTAGTCCTTGGGCACCGGGCGGCGCCACTGCACGTCGCGGTGCCACTGCGAGGTGATGTGCGTGATGCGGCCGAGCATGCCCCGGTCAAAGGTCATCCACTGGGCCAGATTGTACTTGGGGTTGTAGCGGCGCTGGTGGCCGACCTGCACCCACCGCTTGAGGTCGTTGCACTTGGTGACCATCGCGCGGCCGTCCTCCACCGACTTCACCAGCGTCTTCTCGCAGAACACGTACTTGCCGGCGTCCAGCGCGGCCATGGAGATTTCAAAGTGCGTGCCCAGCGGGCTGGCGATGACCACCGCGTCCACGTTCGGGTTGGCCAACACTTCCTTGTAATCATAGGAGACCGTCGGCGCCTCGGTCGCCATGGCGGCCTCAATCTGCTCCTGCGTCGGCTTGTCGCCCACCTTGAGATACTGCTTCGCGTTCGACAGGCGCACCAGATTGACGGCGGCGTCCTGGTTCGGCTTGTACACGTCGGCAACGGCGACAATCTGAATGTCCGGATTGTGCGTCAGCCCCTCGCGGATGTGGAAGGTGCCCTGGCCGCCCACGCCGATGCAGCCCACGCGCACCTTGCTGTTCTGCGCGTAACTGAAGGGCGAGTAGCCCGCCGCGATGGTGAAGCCCGCCGTGGTGGCGGTGGCGCTCGCGACCTTCATGAAGTCCCGTCGGTTGATGTCGTTGCTCATGTTCACTGCGTCCTTCTAGTCCAAGGTTTTCGGGAATTTGACACACATCAGTCCCGGTTTTTCATTCCATTCCGCCAAGCGGCGCGCGCGAATCGCGACACCTCAATACGGGCAGACAAGTATACCATTATACGATTTACCGCATTTCCCAGTCCAACCGCGCCATAACGCGGTGACCGGCAGCTCCGGTCCTACGGGGACGGGCGGCCCATTGCCGCCGATAAGTCCCCTCTTGTCAAGGGGTTCCAACGGAACCGCCGTTCCCATGCACACTTCTTGGACCCGCCAAAAGCCGTTTGGTTTCAGCAAAACCACCCGGCGCTACCGCCGGTCCGGCATATTGAACGGTTTTTTCCGGCACAACAATCCATATTCAGCTTTAATCGACTTTCCGGTCTTGCGGGAAGCGCTCTTTGCCGGGGTGTCCCGCCAACATAACAACGTGCGGAATGACGTTAGTATTAGGGATGACTGAAACACACGATGGACCGGCGGTTTACGCGAGCCCATGCCCGAGGGTTTGCTTCTCCCCATTGATCCATGGAATCACTCCTGCTAGAGTTGTGAAGGACAGGCAAGGGGGCATTCAACGGCTGGGAATTGACCGTGCGCGTTCTTGGAAGAAGAAGCGTCGCGACACTGGGTCGCGCTGTGGCATGTGCCGCTTTCACGGTGGCGTGCCTGGGATGCGCCCCCCGCCCAAACACTGTTCAGGCGCCCCAACGCCCCATGGGGATGACGCCGCATGACACAGTGAAGCGGGGCGGTTCCGACTTCCGCTCTTTCTGCTTCAAGTGGCTTGACCTGCCCGGCCTGATCAAGATTGCGGACAAGGAATACACGCGCCAGGCCGTGCTTCAGCACTTTGAGAAACTCAAGTTTGACCCCGCGCGCCTCAAGCTTCGGGAAAGCTGCTCGGTCCGCGTGTACTTCGTCGGGGAGGGCAGCGGCTATGTCGACAGCCTGTGCGTGAACACGGACGGAATCGGCGCCCGGGACGGGCACCCAAAACTGCTCTTTCCCAACGCCAACACAAAGGTTCAACTCGACGCGGCGGCGAAGTGGGTCCGGAAGCGCCGGGCTTTCGGCCAGTGGAAGTTTGGGGGGCGCTCCGAAGCGGAACCGCTCCTCCCCGGCGACTTCGTCGACCTGGGCGAGGTGCCGGCCGGCAAGACGCTCAGCTTCTTCATCGTCGCGAACGGCGAACATGCATACACCCCCATCGCCGAACTGAACCCCGACCAGAAGGCGCACATGGTCGGCATGGCGGTGGAGAACACGCCGTATGTGCTGATCAGTTTCGAGGACATGTTCGGCCAGGGCGATGCCGATTTTGAGGACGCCGTGTTCGCCGTGGAGATGTCCCGCGGCAACGTGGAGGACCTGCTGGGCCGCTTTGACCCATGGGGCAAGGCGAAACGGCTCGCCAAATGGATCGTCCTCCTCTCCGTGCTCATCGGCACACCGGTTGCGGTTGTGGCGGCGCGCAGGCGCGCCCTGCGGAAACGTTGGGCCGAACACTGCCGGGAAGCCGAACAGTTGCTGGCGCGGAAATGCCCGTCCGACGCGCTGACCGCCGCGCGCAAGGCCGCGCGCAACGCGCGGCGCCGGTCCGAGCGGGAGCGGTGCCAGGAATTGATTGTCTCGGCGTCGGAGGCCTGCAACGATCTGGCAAGCCTCGTTGAATTGTACGACAGGAACCCGGAGCTCTTTGCAAAGAACGAACCGGCGGCCCTCGCCATCGGGCGCACCCAGATTGAAACAGAGCACCTGGACAGCTTCGGCGGCCTGCGCAGGGCGTGGGAGAAGCGGGAGACTTCGGCGCATGCATGGCTGGCGCTGGACTGCGATGCCATGATCAAGCAGGGCCGCTCCGGCGACGCGCTCGAATTGCTGAACAAGTCCCGGTTTTCGGGCGCCGACGATGCCGGCCGTCTGGCGCGGGTCGCGTTTTTGCGCGCGGAGAAAGCTCCGGACGAGGCGGAGAACCTAGCCGCGCGCGCCGCCGCCCTGAATCCGGCCATCGCCGACACGCACATGCTGCGCGCGGCCGTCCTGGAGGCGCACGGCAAATTCCAGGAGGCGCACGCCGTGCTCGCAAATGCACTCCAGGCGATCCCCGCCGACCCCATCCTGCGCGACAGGCTGGCCGGTTTCTACTGCCGCATGGGACGGTTTCCCGCCGCGCTGGAAGTCCTGCAGCAGGGGCTGCGGCCGCCGTCGACTGATTTCGTCTGGTCCAGGTGCCTCTTCCTGTCGCGGGTGGTGTCCGATGCGGCCGTTGACTGGAAATCGTTGGAACCGCCACCGGGCGAACTGCGGCCGCTGATTGACTTCCTCATGGTATTTGAGCCCGGACGGTTCTGGAACGGTGCCAGGTTCAATGCCGTGGAGAAACGCCATCCCGCGCTGACGGCGCGGCAGGAGGTGCACTGGCTGCGGACCTTGGAGTCGCTTCGCACCGGAAACGAGACCGAGGCGCGATGGCTGCTCAGTTTCGAGCGCTCCGCCCGCGAGTCTTGGCATCCCCCCCTGGGCGCCGCGCTGCTGCGGATTGTGCAGTACCGTCAAACGGAATTCTTCGGACCCTTCCAGACCGAGGCGAAGGGAAAGACCGCGCCTTCCGCCGCCCTGCACCCGTTCTTCGCCGAGCTAGAACAGTACGCCCGAAACAACGGCGCCGGCATGCCGGATTCGCTGGCGCGGTTTCTGAAAAGCGACAGTATTTTTGCCGCGGTCTGCTTCGCCGCAGGCTGGAAACGGGCCGGAACCTGTCTGGCCCGGAATGTTTCCATCGATGCCGACACCCCCGCCTGGGCCCGCGCGTTCTGGGCGTAGCCGGTGAATGGACAGGGACACGCGGGCACGGGTACAGCCACCGAATTCAGGGGGCCGCGTTGGCGGAGCGTGCCGGGCTTTGGGCTGAAATCGGTGGCAGTCCCCCGGCGGCGAATGAGGTCAGGATGGGCGCACTTTCTGACTGCGGTGGCAGAGCGAAGCGCGACACCGCTTTGGCTGCCCTGACGCGGCCAACACCCGAGATGCCAAGCCGCAGGGGGACTGGCACCTATTTCCGCCCATGGCCGAATGACGACAGCACAAGACCGCACCGGAAATAGGTGCCTGTACCCGAGATGGCCAAGTGCAAATTGGGAACGAGAAGCCGGTTTCACAGGTTCAGGCGTCCTCCCTCGGCATCTTTTTCCCGCAGCCGGGGCAGTCAACCGCGTCCATAAACTCATCCGTTCGCCTGCCGCAACAGTGACAGACATTCTCGTCGCAGGCCTTTTCGCTCCATTTTGCGTCGTGGCCGAAGAAGGACGGCACCTCAAAGTCGAAGCGGTACCAGGCCGGGTCTATTTCGACCGTCCTGCCCGTCTTTCGCGACTCCAGCGCCGCAATCGCCGTAAGGGCGGCCGTGAAACCAACCATCTGGTTGTTGAGCGGAACGCCTCCGTTGGCAATGCAGTCCGTGAAGGCTTGAAATTGGTAGGCGTCGGGAATGCGCAAGTCGGTGCAGTTTCTCAGCAGCGTGCTCTTTCGCAAATCGGGTATAGGTGCGCTCTCCGGTCCATTCCCCACCATGCAATCCCTGGTATCGTCCGCGGAGGCAGACGCAGTGGAAGGGTCCGCCCTGAAGCGTTCCTCAGAGAGCCGTGCCTTCGCCACCCTTCTCTCTTCCCCCTCCTCTACCCGGACATGAGTCTCTTGGTAGAACCTGCACAGGTCCTCCGTCATTTTGAGGGAGCCGCGATCACCCTGAATGAATTCACTGCGATCAAGATGCTCGCCGCTCAGAATGCTGGTGTACACGAACCGCACCGTGTACGGCATGTTTGCCGCGTCTTCATCCATCTGGATCGGGCGGGGTAGCGCCAGTAAATCCGCGCCTGTCGGCTGCCGCCACCCGGCCGGGTGGGTCGCGGTCGTGCGGGGTTTTATCGGGATAAAACCCGGTGAATCGGGCTTCATGTCGTACTCATACACGATTACGATATTGTCGTCAACAGTGCGTCCGTCACGCCAATAGTCCAGACCGCCATGCGCGCAAACCCGGGAAGGCACTGCCCGGAGAAACCAGTTGGCCACATCGGTCTGGTGCGTGGCCAGTTCGGTGTACAGCCCGCCGGACGATTCTTCGTATAGGCGCCAGTTGAAGTGCCTCTGCAGGTCGGTAATGTACTTCTTTTCCTCTTCATTCAACTCGTAATCTCTGGGCACTGGGCGGCGCCACTGCGTATTGCGGTGCCACTGCGCGGAAATGTGCGTGATGCGGCCCAGCTTGCCCTGGTCATAGACCATTGACTGGGCCAGGTTGTACTTTGGGTTATAGCGGCACGGATGCCCCACCTGCACCCATCGCTTTAATTCGTGGCACTTCGCAATCAGCGCGCGGCCTTCCTCGATGGAACGCACCAGCGTCTTTTCGCAGAAGATGAACTTTCCCGCCTCCAAAGCAGACATGGTTATCTCATAATGAGTATAAGGAGGGGTTGAAATGACCACGGCGTCCACGTCTGGATTGGCCAGCACTTCGCAATAATCGTAGGACAGCTTCGGCGCTTCCATGGCCATGGCCGCGTCAATCTGCTCCTGCGTCAGCTTGCCCTCTACCGGCAGATACTGCTTCGTGTTCGACAGGCGCACAAGATTGATCGCTGCGTCCTGGTTCCGCTTGTACACATCAGCAAGGGCAATAATCTGAATGTCCGGGTTGTGGGTCAGCCCCTCGCGGATGTGGAAGGTGCCCTGGCCGCCCACACCAATGCAGCCCACGCGCACCTTGCTGTTTTGCGCGTACGAAAAGGCCGATGCGCCCTCGGCAATCATGAAACTCGTCGTGGCCCCCGCCGCCTTCAGGAATGTCCGCCGTTCCAGCGTGTTGCCCATCGCAGTTCCCTCCAATTCATTATGTGCAGGCATGGCTTCCCAAGGACCTTATTTTACAGTGCTCTTCCGCCGTTTCGCGCCGACGGCCATTCATGCCGTCGCGCCCCTTTTCACGCCGGTCGGTTTCCCGTGAAGCCTTCCGGCCATCGCTACTTAATGGACCGCGCGGCGGCGAATTGGTTTCAGAAAGAATCGAACCTGGATGCGCCGGACAGGCCGGGACAAGAGCACCCGCCCCAATCGCCGGATAAGGAAGCGTGCTGAAGCGCGTGGCCCCTCTCCGTCAGGATGATGCCGCTTGCGGCCTCGCCAAGGCCGCTCACCGGAGGCATAGAACAGGCGCCGCACCCAGATTGGGCGGTTCTCCTTGGGTACCGGCAGGGACCAATGTGTATGGATTTGGGCGGTTGTCTTTGGGTCCCGACAGGGACCAATGTGAGTAGCCGGAGGTGACCGAAGGGAACCTCCGGAAAGCGAGCCCTCAAAAAAATCCACCAACCCCAACGCGGGTTGAATGTGAACCCGGAGCGTGTGCCCTGGCCATTTCACATTCAACCCGCGTTGGGGTTGAAAACCGCATAACCACTGCCTGTCCGGAGGCTCCCTTCGGTCGCCTCCGGCTACTCACATTCTTCCCCTCCGGGGAAGTAGAACAATCGTCCGGCAACCCCGGCTCACCCATTGGTGCCTGCGGTGTCCTGCCGGAACGGTTGCCCTCCCGCGCGTGACCTGCGGCGCATGCCGGGAAGCCCCGGGCGCTGGGCGTTGTTCCAAGAGGTACACACAACGGAGGTCTTTTGATGAAACAGATATTTGTCACCCGCTTTGGCGGGCCGGAAGTGCTTGAGTTGCGCGAGGTTGCGGTGCCCGAGCCGGGTCCGGGCGAGGTGCGGGTCAAGGTGGCCGCGGCGGGCATCAACTATGCGGACATCATGCAGCGCGACGGGCTGTATCCCAACGGGCCGCAGCCGCCCTTTGGCGCGGGCTTTGAGGTGGCGGGCGTGATAGACGCGGTGGACCCCAATGTGGTTGGCTGGAAGGTCGGCGACGCGGTCATGGCGTTCTGCCAAAACGGCTACAGTGAATATGTGACCGCCCCGGCGGCCATGCTGCTGCCCAAGCCGGCGGAGTTGTCCTTCGAGCAGGCCTCGGCCATTCCCTGCCAGTACCTGACGGCCTATCACGCGCTGCTCACACTGGGGCGCCTGAAGGCGGGGCAGACGGTGCTGGTGCACGCGGCGGCCGGCGGACTGGGCAGCATCATGGTGCAAATCGCGCACAATGTCGGCGCCACGGTCATCGGCACCTGCAGCAGCGTGGAGAAATGCGCGCTCATACGCGACCTGGGCTGTGATTTTCCCATCAACTACGCCGTGGAGGAGTTTGGCGCGCGGGTGCGCGAGATCACGGCGGGAAAAGGCTGCGACCTGATCATCGAATCGGTCGGCGGCGACATACTTGAACGGAGCCTGCGCTGTCTCAAACCGCGCGGCATGCTGGTGACGCTGGGCGTGGCCAGCAAGAACGTGCCCTCCGTGAGTTCGGTGGAACTGCTCGCGAACAACTGGACCGTGGCCGGGTTTCATCTCATGGGCTACACGGCGGACATGGAGGCCATGGGCCACGCGCTGGCCGATCTCAAGGACTGGCTTGCCGCAGGCAAACTCACCGTCATCGTGCGGCACACTTTTCCGCTCGAACAGGCCGCCGAGGCGCACCGGCAGATTTCGGACCGCAAGACGGTGGGCAAGGTGGTGCTGACGACGGGGTGACCCGTTTTATGCAGTACAGCTGCTCCCGGCTGTCGGTCCTGTGGCAAATTCCGGGGGACGACAGGCGAGGGAGCCTGTCCCACATTTTCCGGGTTACCGCCCCGGGCCGGGCAGGATGCCGGACTCCCTGATGCGCACCTTAAACACGGACTGTATGGCCGTGACATACAGCGCCTTGGCGTCTGCGTCGCCGAAGGCGACGTTGGACGCGTCGGGAACGGCGATGAGTTCCAGCCTTTTACCGTCCTGACCGATGACGTGGACGCCGTCCTGTGCGGAGCACCAGACCCGTCCCGCCGCGTCCACCTTCAGCCCGTCGGGAACGGGCAGCGTGTAGATTTCACGTCCCTTCGACAGCGTTCCGTCGGCCGCAACGTCAAAGGCCCGGATGTGTTTGCCTTCCGTGTCGGACACGTACAGCGTCTTCTCATCGGGTGAGAAGGCCAGGCCGTTGGGCGTGGCGAAATCCTTCCCCAGCACGCGGGGCGCCTCGCCCGGCCTCACCGCGAACACCCCGGCAAAGCCCAGCTCCGCCGCCGGATCCTGCATGCCTTTTGGCAGGCCGTAGGGGGGGTCGGTGAAGAAGATGGTCCCGTCCGAGCGCACGACCACATCGTTCGGGCTGTTGAACCGGTGCCCCTCAAACCTGTCGGCGATGACCGTGACGGCGCCGTCCTTCTCCGTGCGCGTCACGCGGCGCGTCTTGGTCTCGCAGACGAGGAGCCGCCCCTCGCGGTCCAGCGTGAGCCCGTTCGACGCGCCGCTCGGCGCGCGGAACACCGACTTGTCGGCCCGGTAGATGGTGTCGCCCGGAATGTCGCTGAAAATGAGCCCGCCCTCACCCAGCCACAGCGGCCCTTCGGTGAATTTGAAGCCCGTGGCAACCTGTTCCGGCGGTCCCGCCGTCATCGCGGTCCCGTCCGGGGCCGCGCCCAGTGACATCGCCGCAATTATCATCCATGCCGTCATGTCTGCCGCTCCTCGGTTGGGTTCTTTCGTTCGGTCCATGATACCAGCCGGACACCGTCCCGGTCCTGTTTGATTTTGGCGGGGCCGGATACGCATCATGCTGGGATTATGTGGCATGACAAAAAAGTATCGGTCATCTTCCCCACCTACAACGAGCGGGACTCGATCCGCCAGGCCATACTCGACTTCTTCGCCAACGGGTATGTGGACGAGATCGTGGTGGTCAACAACAACGCCGCGCCGGGCACGGACGAGGAGGTGGCGGGCACGGGCGCGCGGCTGGTGCACGAGCCCGCGCAGGGCTACGGCCACGCCATCTGGCGCGGGCTGGCCGAGGCCACGGGGGACCTGCTCATCATCTCCGAGCCGGACGGCACCTTCTACGGCAAGGACGTGGTCAAACTGCTGGCCTTCTGCGACGACGTGCCGGTGGTGTTCGGCACGCGCACGGCGCGCGAGTTCGTCTGGGAGGGGGCCAACATGGGCATCTTCCTCAAATGGGGCAACTACGCCGTCGGCAAACTGGTGGAATTCCTCTTCAACACGACCTTCCTCAGCGATGTGGGCTGTTCGATGAAACTCATCCCCCGGCCGGTGTACGAGCAGATTCGTCCCCATTTCACCATCGGCGGGTCGGCCTTCGGACCGCAGTTGATGCTGCTGGTCATCCTGCACAGGCTGCCCTTCGTGGAGATTCCGGTCAACTACGGGCGGCGCGTCGGTGTGTCCTCCGTGACAGGCAGCAAGATTAAGGCCTTTTTTCTGGGGCTGGAGATGATAGGCATCATTCTGCGCTACCGCCTAAAGTCTTGGATGGGCCTGTTTCCGCCACACAGCCCTTGAGAACCATTCCATGCGGTGGGGCGAGGGTCCGGGTGCCTGGGTGCCATTACGCCCGGACAATCCTGTCCCGGTGCCGGGTGACGTGGCGGGTCATGTTGCGGGTGTCAACGACGAGGGAGGCGTACTGGACGATGAAGTCCGGGTCGTAGGCCGCGTGGGCGGTGGCCACCAGCACGCAGTCGCTGGCGGCGAGTTCCTCGGCGCTGAGCGGGGTGCTTTCGAGGCTGACCGGTCCATGGTCCAGCCGGGGCACGTGGGGATCGTTGTATCGGACAACGGCGCCCTTCTCCCGAAGCAGTTCCATGAGCCGCAGCGCGGGGGATTCGCGCAGGTCGTTGACGTCGGCCTTGTACGCCGCGCCGAGCACCAGCACGCGGGCGTTGCGCAGGGTCTTGCCCCGGTCGTTCAGCGCCTCCATCACGCGGGTCACGACATAGTGGGGCATGGACGTGTTGATCTCGCCCGACAGCTCGATGAACCGCGTGCTGAAGCCGTACTCCCGGGCCTTCCAGGTCAGGTAGAAGGGGTCGATGGGAATGCAGTGCCCGCCGAGGCCGGGGCCGGGGTAAAAGGGCATGAACCCGAAAGGCTTGGTGGCGGCCGCGTCGATAATCTCCCACACATCCAAACCCATCCGGTCGCAGAGCATTTTCAGCTCGTTGACCAGGGCAATGTTCACGCTGCGGAACACGTTTTCGAGCAGCTTGGCCAGTTCCGCGGCGGCGGGACGGCTCACGGGCACCACCCGCGCGCACACGCGCCCGTACAGGGCCGCGGCGGCCTCCGTGCAGGCGTCGGTCACGCCGCCCACCACCTTGGGGATGTCGCCCAGCGAATAGGCGCGGTTGCCCGGGTCCTCCCGCTCGGGGGAAAAGGCCAGAAAGAAACCGGAACCGACCTCAAGTCCCCGGGCCAGCAGCAGCGGCAGCAGCACCTCCTCGGTGGTGCCGGGCCAGGTGGTGCTTTCCAGCACGACCAACTGGCCGGGGCGCAGGGACCGCGCCGCGGCCTCCGCGGCGGCGCGCACGTGCGACAGGTCCGGTTCACGGTGGGCGGTGAGCGGCGTGGGCACGCAAATGACCACCGCGTCCGCGTCGGCCAGCATCCCGAAATCGGTGGTGGGCGCAAAGTGGCCCGAGGCGACGGCCGGGGCGACCCAGTCGCCCGGCAGGTGGCCCAGCGGGCATTCGCCGCGCAGCAGCATGGCCACGCGGTCCGCGGCGGTGTCCACCCCAATCACATGATGGCCGGCGTCGATGAAATGGCGCGCCAGCGGCAGGCCCACATAACCCAGCCCCACCACGGCGACCACCGCCGACCCATCCTGGATTTTCGCCAACAGCGCGTCTTTCATGGTCTTGCGTCCCGGCAGAATTGCCGGGGTGGATTATAGCGGGGTATGGCGAAACAGATACAGTCGCCGCCCGGCCGCCCGGCGCGCGCCGGCCAGAGCCAACACCACGGCGGTCAGGAAGAGACCGGCCGCCCCGGAAAGGGGCAGCACCGACCGCACCTGAAGCCGGGTCGGCGGCGACTGGATGGTTTCGTGCGCGTCGGTCACTTCGCAATAGTAGACGCCGTCATCGTCCATTCGGGTTTTCGGAATGTCCAGTGTGGGGTCCGTCTCCCCGGGCAGGGCCGCGTTGGCCTTGACCGCGTCGTCAAAAAACCACTGGTACGTTCGCGTGCCCGTGCCGCCGGACACCGCAACGGACATGCCGCACGACTCCCCCGAGTCAACCGTAATCAATGACTCGGGAATTGCCGTAAAGCGCAGGTGCGACATTTGATAGCCCCCCGCCGACACCTGGCCGGTGGCGAGCGGCCAGCCGGCAAGGTCCCGCACCGCGCCGCCTGTGCCCACGGCCAGCCGCACGGTGCCGTCCCACGCGCCGGTCTGGACCGACACCGTGTAGGCGGCGCCGCCGCCGTTGATGGAAAGGACACTGGTGCCCGTGAGGCCGGTGGTGCTGAATCCGGTAAACGGCGCGCTCAGCGGGACACCGGTCACGGGTTCGCTGAAGGTCACGCCAAACCGCAGCACCGGCGCGTTGTTCGGGCTGGGGTCGAGCCGGAGGATGTTGGCCACGATGGGCGGCGTGTAGTCGAGGGTGTATGCCCCGCCCGTGGCGCAGCCCGCCGCAAGCGGATTGCCCGACAGGTCATGTATGTTCCCACCGGTCAAAGCGTCGACGGCAACGGTCCCCGCGGCGCCCCCCGTGGCCACCTCCACCTCATAGCGGCTTGCATCGCCCGCCTGCGTTACCGAAACAATGGACGCGCCCGGCACGCTGCCCGCGCGCAGGGCGAAATCACCGAACGGCGCGGCAAGGCTCACGCCCGTCACGGCCTCTGAAAACTGCGCCAAAAAGCGCACGGTGGGGGTGCGCGCCGGATTGGGGCCGGTTGGCGACACCGAAACGGCGAACGGGGGCAGGCCGTCCTGCGTGGACATTACGGGCGCGGACCATGCGCCCTCCACGCGGCGGTCCGCCTCGGCCTGCCAGGTCAGGCCCCAGTCGAGCAGCGCCGGGGTGACGGTCGTGTCTGCGGTGGACAGCCGCGCCCGCAGCCGCACCGGCATGGCCGTCAGCAGGCTCAGGTCCGCGCCCGGCGCAAGGTCACTCCAGCCCGCAACGGGCGTGCCGCCCGTCTCGGGCAGCACGTCCACCGCGACCGCCGTGCCGGAGGGCGTGTCGGCCGTATAGTTGAGCGTGCGCCACGCGGCAAAGGTTGCCGGGCTTATTACGGGCGACACAATCTGGCCCGACGCGGCATAGGCGGCCGCGCTGGCCGTCGTCACGCGCATGTAGAGCATGCCCGTGGGGGACACATTGGGCACCGTCATGGTTAGCGACGCATCACCCGGATACTGCGTTCCTGAGGCGCGTCCGGGCGCGGTGCCAAAGGACACGGTTGTCCCCGTGTACGCCTTATAGGCGGTCGCCGTGCCGGACCAGCTGAGGCCGAGGGCGTAGTGCGTGTTCGGGGCCAGCATCAGGGACAGCCCCGCGACCGTCAGGAAGTCCATGCCGGCGCCAACGCTGACTGTTTGGCTGTGCACTTTGTTGTAGGTGTCGGCAAGGTTTGCGCCGCCCTGGTAGACCGCAAACTCCACGTTCATGGCGGTCTCGCGGGATAGAAGCATGGAGAATCCGGTCAGGCGCACCGCCTGGGTGGGCTTAAACACATTGAAACGGCCCGTGCCCGTGGCGGTTCCCTTGGTGTCTTCGCGCGCGCCGCCAACGCTGTCCGTCTGCACGACAGGCCCCTGCAACGCCACCTTTCCGCCCCCGTAAAGGGCCGTTCCAGACCGGGTGTCCAGGGAGAATTCGGAATCCTCCGTCTGGCTCCAGGACGCGTTCGCCCCGGCGAACGACCGCGCGGCGCGCACACGGTAATACTGCGTGATGTCCGAAAGCCCCACGAAGGTCTGGCTGGTGGAGGGCAGCCACCCACTCGCCTGGAAGATGGTGCTGAAATCGGCGGCCTGGGAACACTGCGCATAGTAACTGTCGGCCTGCGGCACGGAAGCCCAGTCGACGGTGTTCGAGGTGCCGAATGTAAGCGCCGGTTCGGGAACCATCACCGGCGCGTCCGGCACCACGGTCACCAGATAGTCCTCCACCTCCCCGTCCACCGCCGCGCCGGCATGGGAAAGGCCGCCCGCCGTGCTCAACCGGAACCGGGCAAAGATGCGGTCCGACACCTCCGCGCCCGCCGGTATGGCCACTACAAGATCGTTGTCCCCCGCGGCGAGGGACGCACTGTTCAACACCCGCTCCCCCGCGTCCGCCCAGGAGCCGTTCAAATTGAAATCAATCCAGCCGTCCAGTTTGGCCGGGGCCGAAGCACTCGCGCGCAGTGTCGCGCTATGCCCGGGCACAAGCGGATCGACAAAGACAACGCCGTCCTCGTCCACGCCGTCGCCGGAGGCATCGGCCGACGGCTCGCCGTCAGCCGTCATGTCCCGCGCGGCGCCGAGCATCGGGCCGGTGGCCGCATGGCGCGCGCCGTCGTCCACCAGCAGGGTCGGGTAGGGGGCGGGGGCGTCGCCGAAATCCTGGGTGAGCGTTATTGACTCGAACACCGACACCGCGTCGATGCCCAACCCCGAATTGCCGGAAGCGCTCACCACCTGCCCGTTGCCGTAATGGTTGAAACGAATCCTGAAGGCGGGGGTGTAACTGATGCCCCATGTGGCAAGGACCGCGTCCAGCGAAACGCTGAACGGCGCATACGAACGCGTGAGACCATCGTTTTCGGTCAGGTTCAGCACCGGATACCAGGTGGCGCCGTCGGGGCTGACCGCCACCCCGTCATAGTCCTTCGACCCGGTGTAGGCCGCCCAAGGCGCGAGCGGATGGGGGGTGTCGGCAAAGGACTTGGCAAGGAAGCTGAGGTAAACATTGCTCCTGCCTGCCAGGTCCACCGTCAGCGTCAGCTCGTTGCGGTAGTCCGTTCCCACGGCGCTCGAATCAAGCACAAGATGGTTGGGGCCCGACGGCGGTCCGCAGGTGTTCAGAATGCGGTACCACCATCCCCCCGCCGTTGGCGCCGGGGCCGTGCCGGAGGTGGTCCAGCAAGGACCCACCACGGGATAATCAAAATCGTCGAAGAAGGGAAGTGTGGCCACCGCCCCCCGTGCCGGCGCCGGCAAAAGGATGGCGCCGACCGCAGCCAAAACGCAACATAAAACAGCCATTCTTCCGTAAGGTGCGCTAATCATGCTCAACCCCTTATTGGCATCATTTCAGGCGCTCTTGTCTTCAGCCGGTTTGCGGGCCGCCGAACCGCCCGGTTCACGGCGCCGGTGCGATTACTAGATAAACTATAGCATGGGCCAAGCGAAAGTCAAGAATACGGCACCGTGGAATCGTCTCTATGCCAATGTCCGCGCGGCGCGGTATAATGCGCGGACCCGCAATGCGCCGGAACCGCCGCGGGGGCGGTCCGCGCCAACCAGAGAGGGTGTTGTCATGAAGCAATTTACCGTCTGCCTGCCTGTTCTTGCCGCGCTGTTGGCGGCCATGCTGCCCGTTACGGGCTGTCAGTCGTCCGCCGTTCCCACGGGCTTCCCGCTCGAAGGGCTGTCGCAAATAAAGCCGGGCCACGCGATGCGCTCATCGACCAGCGACCCGAACTGGAAGGACGGCAACGGCGACGCGCGGCCCATCGCGCCGGGGCAGACGCTGGTGCTGGCGGACCTGAAGGGGCCGGGCCAGATCACGCACCTGTGGAACACCGTGGCCGCGCAGGAGCGCGGCTATTCGCGACTGCTGGTGCTGCGCATGTACTGGGACGGTGAGGCAACGCCGTCGGTGGAGGCGCCGCTGGGCGACTTCTTCGCCATGGGCCACGGCATAGACCATCCCTTCTCGTCGCTGCCGGTAACGGTGTCGTCCGACGGGCGGGCGCGCAACTGCTACTGGCCCATGCCCTTCGGCAAATCGGCGCGGGTCACCGTGACCAACGAGGGCACCAAGAAGGTGGATGCGTTTTACTCCTATGTGGACTGGCAGAAGCTGCCCAAACTGCCCGCGAAAACCGCCTACTTCCATGCGCAATATCGGCAGGAACACCCGGCGGTCATGGGCCAAAATTATCGCATCGCCGACCTCGCCGGCAGGGGCCACTACGTCGGCACCGTGCTGAGTGTGCGCCAGCTCACGCCGAGCTGGTGGGGCGAGGGCGACGACTTCTGGTTCATCGACGGCGAGAAGGAGCCCAGTCTGCGCGGCACGGGCTCGGAAGACTATCTGTGCGACGGCTGGGGGCTGCGCGAGATGTCGCAGCCTTATTACGGCGCGCCGCTCATGGAAGGCTACGACGCCTTTGCGCGCACGACGACCTACCGCTGGCACATCGCCGACCCGGTGCCTTTTGAGAAGTCGCTGCGCCTTGAAATCGAGCACAAGGGCGTCACCTTCAATGAGAAAGGCGAGGTCAAATCAGGCTTCGAAGAGCGGCCCGACGATTTCTCGTCGGTCGCGTTCTGGTACCAGATGGAGCCGCACAGGCCCTTCCCGCCAATGGCAGCGGCCAAGGACCGGCTTTATTATGACTGGACCAAACTGGTCGAGACGGAGACGCGCCTTGCCGATGCCAAGGCGTCGGAGGGCAACCTGAGCGCGCAGGAAGGCGGTGCATGGGGCGGCGGCAAGCAGTTGTTCTGGACGCCGTCCAAGCCCGGCCAGACGCTTGAACTCAACTTCGACCTGGCGGCCGCAGGCAACTACGAGCTGCTGCTTGTCATGACCAAGTCTTTCGACTACGGCAACTGCCAGGTCGAGATCGACGGCAGGGCCGTCGGCGCGCCGCTGCGGCTGTACAGCAAGGACATCGTGACCAAGGAAATCCATTTGGACGCGGGCGCGCTCGCGGCCGGGACGCACACGCTGCGCTTTGTGAACCGGGACAAGGACCCCGAAAGCAAGGGCTGGTTCTTGGGCTTCGACAGCTACATGTTCCAGACGCGATGACGGGCGCGCGGTTGCTGCCATGCGCCTGACCCGGGTCGTTTGCCGGACCTTCCGCCGCCTCGCCGACGTGGACTTTGCGCCCATGCCGGGGGTGAACGTCGTGTCCGGTGAAAACGCGCAGGGCAAAACCTCGCTGCTGGAGGCCGTGCTCTACGCGGCCACCACCAAAAGCCACCGCACCGCGCAGGAAACCGAACTGGCCGCCCACGGCGGCGAGGGGTTCCATCTGCGTGTCGAGGCCGAGCGCGGCGAACGTCCCGTTGAAATCGAGGTGAACTGGTGGCGCGGCGAGAAGCGCTTCAAGATCAACGGCGTGCCGCAGACGCGGCTCAGCGACATCCTGGGCCGGATCAACGTGGTGCTCTTTGTGCCCGACGACGCGGCGCTGGTCAAGGGCGCGGCCTCGGTGCGGCGGCGCTTTCTCGACATGGAACTGTCACAGATCAGCCCGCCCTACCTCGCCGCGCTGCAGCAGTACCGGCAGGCGCTCCGCCAGCGCAACGAGCTGCTGCGCGCGGCCAGTCCCGCCGAGGACATGATTGACCTGTGGGACGTCCAGCTTGTGCGGCACGGGCAGGTGCTCAGCGCCACGCGCGCCGCGTTTGTGGAGGAGTTGTCGGCGCTGGCCGGGCCGCTCTACGCGCGCATCGCCGACGGCGAGCCCATGGCCGCGGCCTATGAGCCCGATGTGAAGCCCAACGACGACATCGCCGCCGCGCTTGCGCGCTGCCGCGCCGCCGACCTGCGCCAGCGCGTGACCACGCGTGGACCGCACCGCGATGATTTGGAAATCAGCATCGACGGGCAGCCGGCGCGCTCCTTCGGCTCGCAGGGCCAGCAGAAGACCGCCGTGCTCGCCATGAAACTCGCCGAGGTGGAACTGGTGCGCGGCCGCACCGGCGAGGTGCCCCTGCTCATGCTCGACGAGGTGCTCGCCGAACTGGACCCGCAGCGCGCGCGGCGGCTTTTTGAATCCATCCCGGCGGACACGCAGGTGCTGGCAACCACTACCCGGCCCGAACTCCCCGCAGGCGTCGCCGGCCCCGATCCGGCCCTGTTTCGCATACACGGAGGCATTCTTGAGCGAGCATAAAATCCACAGCGCCGCGGACATCCTGAAAAAGCTTATCGCCACCACGCCACTGGGCAAGGTATTCGAGCAGGCCCAGATTTGGGACAATTGGACCGAGATCGCCGGCAGGGTGCTGGCCGCGCACGGCCACCCCAAGGACCTGCGCGAGCGGCGGCTGCGCGTCATCGTCGACAGCGCGGTGTGGATGCACAAATTCAGCTACTGCAAATGGGAAATCATCCGCCGCATCAACCGCATGGCCGGCAAGGAACTGGTCTCGGACCTGTTCTTTCTGCTTGCCGAGGACGCCGACGAGGAATGAGGCGCGGGGCGGGCGCCGGGCGTAAGAAATGCAACGCGCGCGGGCACGCGGTTCGCGCGACGGACAGGAGAAGTTTGAGGGTGCTTCAGGCATGAGCGAATCGGTCGACACGGCTTTCCTTCGCGCCGAAGGGATGGTCAAGGACTATCCCGGCGCGCGGGCTTTGGACGGCGTGGGCTTCGCGCTGCGCGCCGGGGAGGTGCATGCGCTGGTGGGGGAAAACGGCGCGGGCAAGAGCACGCTGATGCGCCTGCTGGGCGGCATCACGCGGCCGACGGCCGGGCGGATGTCCCTGGACGGCGCGCCCTATGCGCCGCCGTCGCGCATTGCCGCGGAGCGGACGGGCATCCGGTTTGTGATGCAGGAGTTGAACCTCGTCCCGACGCTTTCCGTGGCGGAGAACATCTTCCTGGACGCGCTGCCGTCGCGCTTCGGCTTTGTGCGGCGGGCCGCGCTGGACGCCGCCGCACGGGCGGCCATGGCGACGGTGGGGCTGACGGACATTGACCCGTGCACGCCCGTGGGCGCGCTGGGCGTGGGCGAGCAGCAGATGGTGGAGATTGCCCGCGGTCTCGCGGGCAGGTGTCGCGTGCTCATCCTGGACGAGCCGACCGCGTCGCTGACGGAGCGCGAGGCGGAGCTGCTCTTCGAAAACATCGCGCGGCTGCGCCGCGACGGCATCGCGGTGGTCTACATCTCGCACCGCATGGAGGAGATTCTGCGCCTGACCGACCGGGTCACAATCCTGCGCGACGGAAAGGTGGTCTCCACCCACGCCGCCAGCGAACTGACGATAGACGAGATCGTGCGGCGCATGGTCGGCCGCGACATCGGCGATGCGGACACGGTGTCCACGGCGCAAGCGGGCCCGCCCCTGCTCCGCGTGGAAAAGCTCTGCCTGGGCGCGCGCGTGCGCGACGTGAGCTTCTCCGTGCAGCCCGGCGAGATACTCGGCTTTGCGGGGCTCATGGGTTCGGGGCGCACGGAAACGATGCGCGCCATCTTCGGCGCCGACCGGCCCGAGTCGGGCCGGGTCTGGCTGGGCGGGTCGGACGCGCCCGCCCGCATCCGCGGCCCGCGCGACGCCGTGCGGCTGGGTGTGGCGCTGCTCACGGAGGACCGCAAGGGCCAGGGCCTGCTGCTGCCGCGCTCCATCCGCGAGAACGTGACCCTGGCCCGCATGGTTTCCGTGTCCGGCCCCGGCGGCTGGATACGGCGCGGCGTCGAGGCCTCCGCCGCGCGGCGCTGGGTCGACCGGCTGGCGGTCCGCTGCGCCGGCGTGGACCAGGCGGCGGGCGAACTGAGCGGCGGCAACCAGCAGAAGGTGGTGCTGGCGCGCTGGCTGCACCGCGACTGCCGGGTGATCATCTTCGACGAACCCACGCGCGGCATTGATGTGGGCGCCAAGTTTGAACTGTACAAACTCATGCGTGAACTGGCCGCGGCGGGCAAGGCGCTCGTCGTCGTGTCGTCCGACCTAAAGGAACTCCTCGGCCTGTGCGACCGCATCGCGGTCATGAGTGCGGGCCGCGTGGCGGAAGTATTTGCACGGGGCGCATGGACCGAGGACAAGATTATGGCTGCGGCGCTCAGCGGGCATTTGGGCGATACCGGCCCGCAATTGAAGAACAGCGACCTAAAGGACAGGAAGATGCACGCATGACCTCTTCACAATTCCGCCGCATCTTGACCGACTATGCCGGCATGGCGCTGGTGCTGGCGGTGCTGATCGCCATATTCGGCTTCTCGGCACAGAACTTCTTCACCATGACCACGCTGCGCACCATCGCGAATCAGATCCCGTCGCTGGTCGTGGTGGCCGTGGGCATGACCTATGTGCTGATCATCGCGGGAATCGACCTGTCGGTGGGTTCCATACTGGGATTGAGCGGCGCGGTGCTGGGCGCGGCGCTGGTGAAGGGCGGCCTGCCGCTGGCCGCGGCCCTGCCGCTGTGCCTGCTGGCGGGGCTCGTGTGCGGCGCGGCCAACGGGCTGGTGACGGCCATGTGGGGCGTGCCGTCGTTCATCGTGACGCTGGGCATGCTGGAGGCCTCGCGCGGCGCGGCGTACCTGGTAACGAACTCGCAGACCATGTACATCGGCGCGCCGGTGGAGCGCATTGCCGAAGTGTCGCTGGCCGGGTTCTCGCTGCCGTTCATCGTGGCGCTGCTCGTGGTGGCGGCGGGGCAACTGGTGCTCTCGCGCACCGTGTTCGGCCGTTACATGGTTGCCATCGGCACCAACGAGGAGGCCGTGCGGCTGTCGGGCATCGACCCGCGCCCGGTCAAGGTGGCCGTGTTCGCATTGAGCGGCATGCTGTCCGCGCTGGCGGCCGTGGTGCAGTGCTCGCGGCTTGGCTCGGCCGACCCGAACGCCGGGGCGGGGCTTGAACTTCAGGCCATCGCCGCCGTGGTCATCGGCGGCACCAGCCTCATGGGCGGCCGCGGTTCGGTGGTCAACTCCTTCTTCGGCGTGCTCATCATCTCCGTGCTCGGCGCGGGCCTTGCCCAGGTCGGCGCGCAGGAACCCACCAAGCGGCTCATCACGGGTCTGGTCATCCTGGCCGCCGTACTGGCGGACAAGTACCGCCAGCGGGCCTGAACGAGACAGGATGCCGCCCCAAAAGTAGAAGAGGCTTCCAGCCTCTTTCTTCCCGCACCTCGCCCCCGTGTCAGGAAGAACGCGGCAGGATGCCGCGTCTACTTTGATAGCGCCTTCCTGCCACTGTATTCCTGCCCCCACCTGCCGCTTTTTTTTCATCGCCATTCCAAGTAGAATGGAGTCCGGTCAGCATGGGGCGCGGTGCCCCGCGGAAGAGAGGTGACATATGAGCGAGCAAATGGAACTGTTGTACGCGGAACGGCTCAAGCGCTACACGACGGCGCTGCGCAACGGCAAGCCGGACCGGATTCCCATCCGCCCCTTTGTGGCGGAGTTCACCGCCAAGTACGCGGGCTACACCTGCCAGGAGGTGACGCAGGATTTCGAGAAGGCCTTCACGGCCGCCCGAAAATGCGCCACCGACTTCGACTGGGACGCCGTGGTGGGCAACATGGTCTACGTGTGGACCGGGCTGACCCAGGCCATCGGGCTGAAGTATTACCGCGCGCCCGGCGTGGGCCTGTCGCCCCAGACGGGGTTCCAGTACCTGGAGCCGCCCGAGGGCGAGGCCTTCATGCGCGAGGACGAGTACGAGCAGCTCACGGCCGATCCGACGGGATTCCTGTTCAACGTGTGGCTGCCGCGCGTGTCGTCCGACGTGGTTGCGCCGGGCCAGCCGAACACGTTCCGCAACAACATGTCGTTTCTCAAGGGCGGCATGGCGATGATGAACTACTTTGGCGGCTTCCCGCGCCAGGGCGACATGCTGCGCGCCGAGTGCGGCACGGTCGGCGCCATTGCGGGCATCTTCAAGGCGCCGCTCGACATCCTGGCAGACAAGATGCGCGGCTACATCGGCCTGACGATGGACCTGGTGTACCAGCCGGAAAAGGTGAAGGCCGCGTGCGAGGCGCTCATGCCGCACCTGCTGCATGTCGCGCTGTCCGGGGCCGACCCCGACAAGAACGTGCCCATCGGCTTCTGGATGCACCGCGGCTGCGTGCCCTTCATCACGCAGGAGCATTTCGACACCATCTTCTGGCCCACGCTCAAGCCGATCATCGAGGAGCTGTGGCGGCGCGGGCACCAGACGCTCTTCTACGCCGAGGGCAAGTGGGGCGCCCACCTGAAAAATTTCGCCGAGCTGCCCGAGGGCAGCATCGTGTTCCACTGCGACCGCGACGACATCTTTGAGGTGCACCGCGTGCTGGGCCACAAGTTCTGCATCAGCGGCGGCGTGCCCAACTACCTGCTGGCCTACGGCACGCCCGAAGAGGTGCGCGCCTGCTGCAAGAAGATCATCGACGGCGTCGCCCGCGACGGCGGCTACATCATGGACGCGTCGGCCATCATCCAGAACGACGCGCAGATTGAAAACGTGAAGGCCATGACCGATTTCACCCGTGAATACGGCGTGTACTGAGCCAAGGGAGACGGACCAAATGAGCGAGCCGATCAAGCGCGACCCGGGCGTCTGCATTCCCTGGGAAGAAAAGCTGAAGGAGCTTCCCGAAATCCTCGGTGACGAGGAAATCGTGAAGAACACATGGGAAAGCACCGACTCCCTGGCCTACACCTACATCTGGCACTGCCTGCTGTCGTTCTGAGCGCGCAGGGGTCACACCCCAAGCGGTGCCGCATCCCCGATGGAGACGCGGTGCGCCGCAGCGGCCTGCCGGGCCGGGGCGGCCTGCGGAACCGGCCGCGGGTCGCGGAAGGGAATGATGCGCGCCTCGGCGATGCGCATCTCGTAGATGCGGCGGCGCTTGTGCTGGATGGGCCCGAAATGCTTCCACTCGGACTGTATGCGCGTGTTGCTTTCGAGCTCGGGATTGCTCTCGGTGTATTTGACGCCCAGCGTCTTGGCGCTGCGGAACATCTCGCGCGCCATGATAAGATCAACGCCCTTGCCCCGGTACTTCTTGCGCACGGCCGCGAGGCAGAAGTCGAGCGTGTCGAATTTTCGCAGCGCCCGTATCAGGTGCAGGAAGCCGAAGGGCAGCAGGCGGCCGTTGGCCTTGCGCAGCGCCTCGGAGAGGCTGGGCATGGCAAGCATGAACCCGGCCACCTCGCCGTTTTCGGCCACCACCACCTTCAGCAGCTCGCGGTGCACGAAGGGCATGAACTTGGGAATGTAGTACTGAATCTGCCTCTTCGTGAAGGGCACCATGTCCGCCAGGTCCATGTAGGCCTCTTCGAGCAGGTTGAAGATTTCATCGCCGATGGCCCGGATCTCGCGCCGGTTCTTGAACTTCAGCACGCGGAACTTGCCGCGCGCCAGCACCTTGTCCGCAAGGTCTGAAACGCGCGCCGGGAACTCCTTCTGGTCGAAGTTCTCCGTGCGGTACTCGACAAAGTCGTAGCGCTTGCCGAAGCCGTAGCCCTCCACAAGGTCCTGGTAATACGCGTGGTTGTAGTAGGTGGCGAAGGTGGGCATCTGGTCGAAGCCCTCCACCAGCATGCCCTCGCGGTCGAAAAGGCTGAACCCGTGCGGGCCTGACATCGTCTCCATGCCCCATTTGCAGCCCCACGCCGCCACGGCGTCAAAAAGCGCCCGGGCCGCCTCGGGGTCGTTCATGCAGTCAAACCATCCAAAACGCACGTCGCGCACGTTGTCTTTCTTGTTGGCGGCGGGGCTCAGAATTCCCGCGATGCGTCCCACAATTTCATCGCCGCGCAGGGCCATGAACAGCCGCGCGTCGGCGCTCTCAAACGCGGGGTTCTTGCCGTGGTTGAAGGTTTCCAACTCGTCCATCAGCATCGGCGGAACGTAATAGGGACAGCCGGCGTAAAGTTTCATCGGAAACCGGCAGAAGTCCAGCATATCGTGTTTGCTTACCGCCTCAACGATGCGAACGTCCATTTTCACGCCTTTCCCGCCCGTTACCGCCTGGGCGACCCTGCTCATTGGATATGTAGAGAGTTACCTGTGGCGCCCGGAAGCGTTACAGCCGCCGCGCAATACGGGATGGGCAATAGTGTGAAACGGGAGAATAGGACGGAGTGCGCCCAGTGGGCATGGGCAAACGACCCCGATTGATGCTGTTCTTGTTGCTGCGAAAGGGGAGGAAGGCAGGACTGTCTGAACCACGAAGGCACGAAGAGCACGAAGTGGGGCGGAAAACAACTCTCTTCGTGTCCTTCGTGCCTTCGTGGTTCAATTCACTCCAAAGGAGCAGGATTCAACATCGACAAAGATGATGGAAGCCGTCGGGAGCCGTTGGGGAGCCTGTGTTCCAGTGTCACATCGCCTCCAACCGATGGGGCGTTTCGTCGGTGATGACGCGGGCCTTGCACAGCGGCTCCGCCGTGGGGAATTGGACCTTCCAGAACACGAGTTCCCCGTTCTCGCGCCAGGTGACCACCTCGTCGCGCGCGGGGTTCACGCGGAAGCCGTCCCAGGTCGCACCCTCTCCGCCGATGACGGTCTGTGCATCGAGGTTGTCGACGGCCGCCATCACCACCTCGCCCGTGTGGCGCTTGCGCCAGTACATGACGCCGTCCCGGAAGGCGTAGGGACGAATCAGATTCTCCGGAATGGGGTCTCCTTCCACCGCCGCGTACTGAAGCGCGTCGTATTTCGCCACATCGAAGGTGCCCAGTTCGGTCACTTCCAGTTCAACCAGCCCCGAGGGGTGTTCCTCGCGAATACAGTCCGTGTACCTGCGGCCGGGCGCGGTCCGCCAGTTGTCGGGCACGCGGATATGGTAAAGGCCCGAGCGTGCGGGTGCGGTGTTGCCGGAACCGGGCGCTGCGTCCCGTCCCCAGGTTCGGGGAACCTCCGTCACCACATCCACCGCCAGCCCGTCCCTCGTGGAGGGCAGGAGTTGCAGCTTCCAGGAATTCTCATTAAGACTGCCTTTCGCGATGATGCGCAGGTCCGGATAGGCGATTAGCACAATGTTTGTGAATGGCACGCCAAGGTCAAAGAAGAGGGCCAGACCGCGGCCAAAGTCCCAGCGGGCCTCGCTGTAGACACAACCGTCGATGGTGCTGAGCGACTTCTTGGCAACCGGATCATAAACAGTGGTGAACCTATGCTCGCTCTCCACAACGCGGTAGTCGAGGATCGGTACCGTCATGTGGGACGAAATGCAGGAGGATACGAGTTCCAAAGCACCGCCATTCAGGGGAATTCGGGGACCCACGGACTTTGAGGACTCCATGAAGAAACCGTCGTCCTGGCTGCCCTCCCCATAGCGCGGGGCATAGCATTGGTCCCCGCGGGCACCGCCGGACCGGCTGGCAGGGATTTCGACGCCATCGCGGTGCGGCTTGCCCGGACTTTGATAGAAATTCCAGCCGCATTGCCGGTCTTTCTCCCGCCATCCCAGCCGGTCACAGGTCTCATACTCCCTGAGGGCCTCCACGGCCTGACGGGTCTTCTGGTGCAACACCGCAAATTTGGCGGTGGCGGTGTCGTAGGACCAGATGCAGGCGGTATGATCACCGTACTTGCTGGCGACAATGAGCGTTCCGTCATTGGCGTACTGCACCGGCACGGCATAGCCGCCCACAACATGGTCCACATAATTGCTTTGTATGCGGGCATCCTTGCGGAAGGCGATGTTGCCCCACCAAATGCAGCCCGCTGGCGGTTCACTGGGCTTGAAGGAACTGTCGACCAGGTTTGCCGGTGGTCCCTCCTGTTCCGGCTCCGGGGTCAATTCCGGCTCCGGTTGCGGCAAGGAGGATGTCGTGGCTGGTGCAACGGCCCGGGCAGGACGGACCATGGGCATCTCGGGAACCCTTTCCGGGGGTATCAGGGGTTCCTCCGGACGCAAATGGGCCGCAACAATGGCCGCCACGATCAGCAGGGCCAGCACAGCCACTACGATAAGCGGGCGACGCATGGCAATCCTCCTCCGCAGCCTTCCGGGCTACAGTGCCTAAATAAGAATACCCCCAGCGGTCGGCCGTTGCCAAATGGGATGTTATTGCGCGCAGGAAGCGAAGCACAAGGCCGCCGAGACGGCGGCGCTACGTACCGC
>CAIUWO010000651.1 GCA_903902895.1 Candidatus Hydrogenedentota bacterium
AACACCGTCATGCCGTTCATGAACATGTTGCCGAACGGGGCGCACGGCGGAAAGCCCTGGCCGCTCGACTCATTGGCGTACATTTTGAAAATGACGCCGAACTGTTTCAGATTGTTCTGGCACGATGACCGCCGCGCCGCCTCGCGCGCTCGGGCCAGAGCGGGCAGTAGGATCGCCGCAAGAATGCCAATGATGGCGATTACGACAAGCAGTTCAATCAGCGTAAACCCGGTCTTTTTTGAAAAGTTCATTTGGATTCTCCTTTCGGGTCAGTATTACGAATCACAAAGAAATAATACTCACCGTGGCAGGACTTTTCAACCTTCCACCTTCCACAATACTTGGGGAGTGAATAATTAGGGCCACAGAGCAAGTTGTGCGCGGGAAGGACCCGTTGGTCCGCAGTTCATCTTCTTGGGAACATGCCGGGGTTGACCAAGACAAAATTGTGGACGTTGATTTAGATGGACAGGTGGAAGCAGAGAATTACGATCGGTCGGTGGATAGGGTCGTTTCGCGGCACACTGTCTGTCAACGAAGCCTTTCTTGCGGGCAAGTTGAAGGTCGGTGGAAAATCTGCTCCACTCTATGGCATTTGCACCGATGTTTCAGTCTGGCCAAGCGCCCCAGAGAAGTCATCGGTGTAATTTGAACGGATTTGAGAACAAGTCCCAGAGTCCCTATACGATCGACTTGCCTTCGGTCGCCAACGCAACTTGCGCATGTTTGATTCCTTTGATGGCGCCCAGTTTGTCTGCAAGACCCTGGACATCCTTCGCAACTCCGCGAAGAACAACCACCTCCAGGCAATTGTGATGATCAAGATGCACGTGCAACGCTGAGACGATCAGTTCACCGTAATGGTGCTGAAGTTCGGTAATTCTGTCCGTGAGGGTGCGCGTGTGGTGGTCGTAGACGAGCGTCACAGTGGCGGCAACATGGGCCTTGGGATCGTTCCACTCTTCCTTCACCAACGCATCGCGGATCAGGTCTCGTGTCGCCTCAGACCGATTTCCGTATCCTTTCCGCTTGTTGCGTTTGTCAAACGCGACAGATAATTCCTTCGGTATAGTAATCGAAAAGCGTTCCAAATCAGACATAAAGGCCACTCCAAGAAGCGCTTACGCATATAAAGCCAATGGACCTCGGCAACGGCGGCTACTCATCTTAGCCCCGTCTTTCCGTCCAAAGCAATTGAGAAATGTGCACCCCAATCACCGGGCATATCAAGAAAAGGCCGGAACCCATTGCGGGGTTCCGGCGCTCCTCTCCGCCCAGCGCCGCTCAGGACGGCTCGGGGATCTCGGCCTCGTGGAAGTGCGCCTGCAGGATCTGAAGACACCGCTCCACCGCCGTGTCGTAGGGCAACCGCTGCGTCTTGCAGAACTCGAAGACCGGCTCCTCCGCCCGGCCTCTTGTCGAGATGCGCTCAATCAGGAACGTCTCGCAGCCGGGGATGCCCTCGAAGCGAACCTCCTCCGCGGTGAAGACTGCGTCAGCCAAGTTGCACTCCAGCGCGGAACATGCCTTGCTGCATGCATTGGCGAAGGCGCGGAACCGCTCCGCATCCAATTCCCTCGGCCTGACCCAATACCTCGTGTAACCCATCGTCTTGTCCTCCTTGGTGTGCGGACGGCGCAGTACCTGCCCGCAATGTGGTGCTTTCTTCCTCCAGACTCCCTCAGATGGTCAATATGCGCTCGATGGCTTTGTTGCGACGAGGACGGCGGGGCTCGGAGCTGTTCTTCTGCGCTCCACCATGCCCGCCCGTATCTTCCACCGTCTCAGTCGCATATTGATTCTGTGCGGTGCCCGGCGCATGAGGAGCGGCAACCATGCGCGTATTTCGTTCCCTGGAGGAGGTGCGGGCGGCAGAGAATCTGGAGCCCGGCTGGCGGCTGGCCCTGGAGCGGGTGATGGGCGACCTCACGTCGGCCTACGCCGGCGCGGGGCTTACCTACAACCCCGAAACTGAGGGGCCTGTCGTGCTGGCCGAGCGGGGCGACACCGACGACGACTGGCGCGGCCTGATGGGCAGCGCCCTGTCGGACGTGCTGTTCGAGGGGGCGACTCTGGAGCACGGCTGCTTCGTGGCCGTCGTGCTCATGAACAACGAGTTCGGCTACACCATCGTCGTGCCCGACGCCCCCTGGCTCGACCCGAAGTCCCTGTCGCGGCTCATCGACGCGATGGGCTGATACCCGCACCTCCCCGTCCCGTCCCCCGCAACCCCAAATCCGAAAGGAGTAAGGAGTCCCCGACATTGAGCAAGAGCAAGCACAGCACCCTGCCTGAACCGTGCGGTTCGGGCCATCGCTATTCACCCAGGCCGGACCACACCGTCGCGGGCGTCGATCTCGGCCGTCTGGCCGGTTGCGCCGCCGAGAAGGCGACCGACGTCGCCGTCGCCGTCGCGCTCGACCGCCTCGGCCCCAGGACGACGGAAATTCTGCGGTCCGTGCCACCACTCACAAGGAGCAAATGACAACACCATGCGCCCTGGCTGGACCCCGCGGCCAGGAGGCGCCTTGTGCAGAACCTGTGAGAGGAGGTGAATGCATGGAAACACGCAAGAAGGAGAATCGGGAGGAGGGCGTCGCCGACTTGGCCCTCGACGGCTTCCGGGTGCACTACTCGGAGGTCTGCCCAGTAAATTGTGTGCTCCTGACGCAGTCATGGTAGCGCGCGCAAGATTCGCCAGCTGGAACATTGGCATCTTATAGGACTATGCTGATGTCGGCGATTCCTGGAGCCCCCGGGGTTGCGGAAAATTATTTTTTATAAATATCGCAGCGTGACACACATGACCATTATCCACGAGCATCTTCTCAATCACGGACCCAGCCGGTCGTCTGAATTGACCGCCCTCCTGGTCGAACGGGAAAAGCTGTCGCTTCAGTCCGCCAGAAAGCGGATCAGCCGACTCCCAAAGGACATCCTCCGCCTTCACGTCTTCCTCCCGAAAGGTGAAACCTTCCTCTGTCTCAAGCA
>CAIUWO010000652.1 GCA_903902895.1 Candidatus Hydrogenedentota bacterium
GGAGCAGTCCCCCTACGGCACGCCCAAGCCGCTGGTCGCAACCGAGGGCGGACCCGATGTCATGGGTTTTCACGGGTCCTTCTTTTCCTTTGCCGACACGTCTGTTTCCGGCGACTGGTCCCACGGTGCCAACCAGTTCGCACGCACCTATCTCAGCTACATCGCCTCGGGCGTGAAACGGTTCATCGCCTATTCCGCACACAACGAGCCGCGCCGTTACGGCGAGCAGACCTGCATGATGGTGGAACCCGGCTGGCTGCCCTGCCCAATGCACCTTGCTTTGGCCGCACTCGCCCACTTCGTGGAGGGTGCGCGTTTCGAGACGCGCCTGGCCCCGGCCACCGACGTGAGCGCGCTGGTGTTTCGACAGCAGCAGCCGCGTGATTACGCGCAGGAACCCGCCACCGTAGTGGCGCTCATCAGCGACGGAGAAGAGGCGGAGGCTCTGGCGAAACCTTTGCCCGACACGGTGAAATGCTTTGATCGCTGGGGCAATCCCGCGGCCACCCCCACGCAGGCCACTGAGAGCCCCGTTTATCTGGTTGCCACGGGTGAGGCGCAGGCGGCGCTTTTGAGAGCCCTTCAGGGCCCCCCAACAAAGGACGCCGGGGACAGCACGGACGCGCTGGCACAGCGCACGCTGGACGCGCTGACTACCGGCACGCCGCCTCTCTGGACCCTGTTCTCCTCACAAGGGGCGGTGGCTGTGGCGGGTGCCGACAACGGGCCGGACGCCGTCCGGCGCGCCGCGCTGAAACCTGACGGGGCGGCATGGGCGAAACTGACACTTCCACCCGATGCCCGACTGACCGGGCGGGACTGGAAGCGCTGCGGGCCGCTGGCAATCGGCACGCTGCGTTTCGCCGGGGAGGGCCGGGCATGGACCGCGGTGGCCGCGGCCGTGCAGGACGGACCGGACAGCACCTGGCGGCACCTGTCCTTTGGTCTTGTGCCGTCCCCCACGACGGACGCCGCAAAGAGCACCGAGGCTGAGGGTGCCATGCGTGCCTGGGAATCAGCCATGTCCACCGGCGAATTGACGGCGCTGCGCGACACCCTGAACCCGGACGCGTTCTGCATGGTCTTCGAAAGCGACGTGCTGGGCACGGCGTTCTGGCAAAACCGCGACCTCCTCGTCTCGACGCTGACGGGGGCCATGACCTGGGGAAAGGCGTCCGTCTCGGCCATGTCGGACCTGCAAATAGCCACCGACGGCGCGGCCGCGGTCTGCACCGGCACATGGAGCCTGGCTGCGCCCTTCTACAGCGCGCCGCCCATGCGCTTCGCCGCCACGATGGTCAAGAAGAATGACCGATGGGTGCTGAGTTCGTTCTGCGGGGCGCCGCCGACGCGGGAATAGGCGCCGACCAAAGCCTTGCGGTCCGGTCCGTCGTTTCAGGAGATTGCCACGCCGGGCTTCGCCCCCCTCGCAATGAAATGCTAAGATACTCCCGTCAAAACACATTGGAGCCGACTTTTCATGCTTATTCGACTCTTCACCGCCTGTCTGCTTGCCTCTTTGCTGTCACCCGTTTCCGTGGCCGCGGAGGCCGCGCCGGGGGCGGTGCCGGTCATTCACATCACGGACCTCTACCATCCGCACAACGACCCCGACGACCACTTCGACCTGGCCACGGTTTTCGGCATTCCGGCCTTTGACATCCGGGCCATCGTCATCGACATGGGCAAGGACGGTGTCGGCCGTCCGGGTCTGCCCGCCGTGCGGCAAATGATGCACATCACGGGAAAGTCCGTCCCCTGCGCCACCGGACTGGTGGAAAACCTCAAGTCTCAGTCCGACACCTGCGCACAGCAGCCTGCGGAAACGCAGGCGGGCGTCGACCTGATTCTTAAGGCCCTGCGCGAGTCGGAGAAGCCGGTGACCGTGTTTTGCGTGGGCAGCCTTCGCGACTTGGCGTCCGCCTACAACCGCGAGCCCGAACTGTTGAAGAACAAGATTGCCCGCTGCTATGTGAACGCGGGTGACTCGGCGGGTGGGGTGGAATGGAACGTCGGCCTGGACCCTCATGCCTATGTGCGCATCATGGACAGCCCCCTGCCGATCTACTGGATGCCCTGTTTTGGCGCGGACGGCTACCAGAGCTACTGGGTGTTCAAACAGGCCGAGGTGCTGGAAGCGGCCCCGCTCGCCTTGCAGAACTTCATGGTCTACGCCCTGGGCAAGACTCCGGTGTCAGAACGCGACCCCATTGCGGCGCTGGCCGATTCTATTGCCCCCAAGATGCGTGAAAAGATTTGGGCGGAAACCCGCAACATGTGGTGCACCGCCGGGTATCTGCACGCGGCGGGCATCGAGAACGGCACCTTCAGCTTTCGGAAGGTCCCCGTTCATCTGGACAACAACGGCACCAGCCGGGTGACCAACGGCACGGAAGGACTGCAGATCATGACTGTCCACGTCGATGAGCCCGCCGCCTACACCGCATCGATGACCAAGGCGCTGCGGGATGTCTGCGCGGGGCCGTGAACCTCATGCCACGGGTACAGGCACCTGTTTCCGGTGCTGTTGTATTCCGTAGAGTCAGGCGCTGTGCGGAAACAGGAGCCAGTCCCCCGGGCCGTCAACCGCTGAACGAGTTGACGATGTCGCTGATGACGGGAATGTTGTAGCCCTTGTAGGCGGCAAAGGCCGCCGCCATGACCAGGATGAGGACGACGGCCACCAGGGCCCCGATTTTCGCGCGCACGTTAGTCCAGTTCATTGGCCTGTACCCCATGGGTTGACTTGCATCTTCCCGCAATATACCCTTTGCGCCCAGACGATTTCATCCCGATGCCCGGACACCCGGCATGGAGCACGGCCCGCATTGAACCCCGCCAAAACCGGCACCGCCCGGCTGCACCCCAAGGCCTGGCTGGTTATCGCGCTTTACGCGCTGTACGCCACCGCCGAGTCGCTATGCTCGGTGTTCGTGGGCGTGTATTTCTACATCAACAGCCTGGACTTCCGGGTCGTCTGCTACCACTACCTTGCGCTGTACATTGTCACCCCCTTTGTGTTCACACTGGCGGGATGGTATGCCAAGACCCGCGACCGCACCCGCGTTTACCGCACGGGTCTTGCGCTGCACGCCGTGTACTACGCGGCGCTGCTGTGGCTTCGCGAGGATTCGGCGCGCCACCCGGTGGCGCTGGGCGTGCTGCTGGGGATTACCTGGGGCTTTTTCTGGGTGGGGACCAACACGTTTCAGTACGACTTCAGCCTGGACGGTCACGGCGAATACTACATCGGCCTCATCACCTCGATGAGCGGGGCGGCGCGCATGCTTGGCCCGCTCGTCAGCGGGCTGATTATCGGCCTGGCTCCGGTGCGCCAGTGGGGTTACCAGACCGTGTTCGCGCTGGCGCTGCTCATCTATCTGGCAGCGATCGCGCTGAGCCTGCGCATTCCGCACGACACCTCGCCAAGGCCTTTTCACCTGCGACCGGCGCTGTTTCCGCCCAAGGCGCACGGCGACTGGCGTCGCATCCTGGCGGCGTCGTTCACGCTGGCCGGTTCGTCGCACATTTTCGATTTCGTGCTGGCGCTGTTCATGCTCCTGCAAACGGGCAGCGAGATTAACGTCGGCGGGTTCGTGTCATGGCAGGCGCTGGTCGCCGTGACCACGGCGTATCTGGCGGGCCGGTGGATTACCCCGCGCACCCGGTCGCGGGCCATGCGCGCCGGCACGGCGCTGCTGCTGCTGGCGGGGCTGGCCATTGCGCTGCGCTTCGACTGGTGGATGCTGATCCTGTTCGGTTTTCTGCGCAGCATGTCCGAACCCCTGTTCGGCATTCCCCACACGGGAATACGCTTTGACGTCATGCGCCGCACGGCGCCCGCGGGCGACCGCATCGAGTACCTGTGCGCATGGGAGTGGCCGCTGCTGTTCGGCCGGCTGTTCACCATGGGCATGGTCATCGCGCTTTACACGCTGTTTAACGTGGAAGGACTGCGCGCCGCCATCATCCTGGTCAGCGGCTACCGCATCGCCACCTACCTGTGCCTGCGCGGCATTTCCTTCGTGCGTGAACCCGGACTGCCGGGCCCGCAGCCCGCCCCGGATCAGTGCGCGGGCGGACCGGACGCGCCGCCTGCCACCACCACACCGATGGCCGCAAGGAGTTCTTCGGCAGAATAGGGCTTGTGCAGGATGGCGGTCAGCCTGTCTTCCGGGAATCCCGTGCCCAGCAGGTTGAAATCGTGGCCGCTGCAGTAAATCACCGGCAGTTCCGGGCGCAGCCCGCGCAGAATTTTGGCGACTTCGCGGCCGCTGCGCCGCGGCATCACCACGTCGAGCAGCACCAGCGTGACGTGCTGCGCGTTCTTCTCAAACAAATCCACCGCCTCGCCGCCGTCGCGCGCGCTGAGCACTTTGAATCCCGCCTTTTCGAGCACCGCCACGGCAAGACGCCGCACCGTGTCGTCGTCCTCGGCCACGAGAATCGTCTCTCCCCGGCCGCGAACGCCGACCGCCCCCGACGCGGCTCCGGAAACCGTGGTTCCCGCCTCTTCCTGCCCCTCATACACGGGCAGATAAACGCAAAACTCCGTGCCCCGGCCGGGTTCGCTGGACACCTCGATAATCCCCTTGTGCTGCCGCACGATGCCGTACACCGTGGCCAGGCCAAGACCGGTGCCTTTGCCGACCTCCTTGGTGGTGAAGAAAGGCTCATAGATGTGCTCAATCACCGCCGAGGGCATGCCTTCCCCGGTGTCCGTGACCATGAGCAGGACGTACTGCCGCAGCTCGGCCCCCTCGTGCACGCCGACAAAGGCCTCGTCCGCGTCGAAAATTCTGGTCGCCACGCGAAGCGAACCGCCGTTGGGCATGGCGTCCCGCGCGTTGACGCACAGGTTGGTGAGCACCTGCTCTATCTGCCCCCGGTCCGCCCACACGGGCTTGAGCGGGGCCTGGAAGGACGTGGACAGGTCTATCTGCGCGCCGAGCAGGCGACGCAGCATCGTCAGCAGGTCGGGCACGATCTCGTTCAGGTCCAATGCCGTACAGCGGACCACCTCGCTGCGGCTGAACATGAGCAGCTGCCGCACGAGCGACGCGGCCCGGTTGGCCGCGTGGATGGCCTCGCCGAGCTCGCGGTACTCCTCGCCGGCGGGGGGCAGCGACGCGCGCACCATTTCCGTGTAGCCCCGAATTGCCTGCAGCAAATTGTTGAAGTCATGCGCCACGCCGCCGGCAAGCTGGCCGACGGCCTCCATTTTCTGCGACTGGCGGTACTGGGCCTCAAGCTGCACCTCGCGCGTCACGTCGCGGGCCACCGCCACATAATTGACCAGTTGTCCGGCGCTGTCGAACACCGGCGACACGGTCGACTCGCACTCGTAGAGGGTTTCGTCCTTGCGCTGATTGATGAAATGGCCCCGCCACGGCTCGCCGCGGCCCAGGCAAACCCACATGGCCTCGTAAAACGCTGCGTCATGACGGCCGCTCCTGAGCAGGCCCGGCGTCTTGCCGATGACCTCGTCGCGGTCGTATCCGGTCATCTGCCTGAAGGCCGGGTTGACATACACGATGCGCTGCTCCGGGTCGGTAATCAGCACGCTTTCGGCGGTGTGCGCAATGGCCGCATGGAGCCGGGCGCGCTCCAGCTCGGCAAACTTTCGGTCCGACACGTCGCGCAGCGCGATCATGTGCGGCGCGTCGGGGTCCTCGCCCAGTTCCTTCACGGCCACCTCAAGATAGACCTGGCGTCCGTCCGCATGCAGGCCCATCGCCTCGTGGGCAAACACCGTCGGCAGGCCGCCGGGAAGGAAACGGGTGATGGGTTGTCCCGCCACCTCGTCCGGCCCCGTGCCAAAAATGTGCATGAATCCGTTGTTGGCCTCGACAATGCGCCCCTTGCGCTCCACCGCAACCCCCTCGAACACCATCTCCAGCAGTTGCCGGTACCGGGTGCGCGTCTCCTGCAGTTCCGCCTCGCGGATGTTCTCCAGCAGTTGCCGGTAAAACTTGACCACCATGATCGCGCCGCCCATCACAATATAGAACCCAAGGGGGATGTCTACAAGGCGCACCTGCGGGAAATACCGGGGCAGCAGGCACAGCAGCAGCAGGTTTGTCAGCAGGAAGCAGCCCGCCTCCACTGCGGGCATGTAGATGCTGACCATCGCCAGCGGAAGCGACATGTACATGAGCGGCCACGGGTCAAAGGTGTCGCGGTGGAATGCGGCAAACAGGATGATGCAGCCCGACATGAAGAAGGCGAAGATGAGCGCCGCAGGCCGCGACCGCCCGGAACCGTTTAGCCAGTAGGCGAAAACAACGATAATAAGCCCCGGCAGGGCCAGCTTGACGAGCAGGTCGCCTTTGGGAATCAGCCCCGGCCGAAAGGCCTGCACGAGCAACCCCGCGACAACCAGCAGGTACACCACGGCGAGAATCCGGCTGAACATGCTGACTTGGTGGTGCACTTCCGGTTCGTGGTCCTCCTCGGGCATCCGGACCAGCCAGTCCCACACCCTGAGCAACACACTGCGCTCGCTGCGCCCGGCTTTTTCGTCGGCCATATTCCGCCCCCGGTGCAAATCCGCGGCCACGCGTCCCTCCGCACTGGATGCCACGCGGCCGGACACATTCTTATCATAGCACCATATTCGCAAGAGTGCGAACTGCGGCCCGCTTTACTGGGCGCCGCGCGCCCCGTTAGAATGGCGGGGGTGGACAAGTCCCGACCGGCGGGATGCATGTCCGCCAAAGTGATGCGGGGGCTAGGCCGCCGCCGCTTTCTCTCAACCCCCGTGATGGAGACCTATGTTGTCATGCCCGTAAAACCCGTCCAATGGCGCGCCCGCCGCCTCTTTATCATTGATCAGACGCTGCTGCCCCGTGAATGCGTCGAAATGGCGCTTCCCACGGTCGATGCCGTCTGGGAGGCCATCAAGCGCCTGCGCGTGCGCGGCGCGCCGGCCATCGGCATCTGCGCGGCCTACGGCGTTATGGTGGGCATCCTGGAGCGCAACCCCGCCGGCGTCGCCGAGACGCTGCAGGCAGTCCGCGCCGCCGCCGACCGGTTGTCCACATCGCGTCCGACCGCGGTGAACCTGTTTTGGGCGCTGGACCGCATGCGCCGGGTGGCCGAAACGGCCGCACCCGGGGCGGCCAACACCGAGACCTTCATTGACCGGCTGGAGGCCGAGGCAATGGCCATACACGCCGAGGATGAGGCCATGTGCCTGGCCATCGGCCGCCACGGCGCGCCGCTGATCCACGAAAACGCCGGGGTGCTGACCCACTGCAACGCCGGCGGACTGGCCACCTCGGGCTACGGCACGGCGCTCGCGCCCATGTTTGTGGCCCATGAGCAGGGCCGAAAGTTCAGTGTTTTCGCCGATGAAACCCGGCCGCTGCTGCAGGGTGCCCGGCTTACCGCCTGGGAACTGGTCAAGTCCGGCATTGATGTGACGCTCATTTGCGACAACATGGCCGCCCAGGTTATGCGCGAGCGGCGCATCAACATGGTTATTGTGGGCGCGGACCGTATCGCCGCAAACGGAGACGCCGCAAACAAGATTGGCACCTACGGTGTGGCCGTGCTCGCCAAGGAGCACAAGATTCCCTTTTATGTGGCCGCGCCGTCGTCCACCTTTGACCTGACCATTGAGACGGGCGGCCAAATCCCCATTGAGGAGCGCGACCCCGAGGAGATCACCCACGGGTTTGGCCTGCAAACCGGTGCGGACGGCGTAAAGGTGTACAATCCGGCCTTTGATGTCACCCCGGCGCAGCTCATCACAGGCATAATCACGGAAAAAGGCATTATCGAGTCGCCGAACCGGGAAAACATTGCCCGGGTGCTCGGGACCTGAGCGCAATCACGGAGTTCACCATGAGCGAGGCAACCCAAATCGTCGCCATTGACGGCCCGGCCGGGGCCGGCAAGAGCACCGTCGCGCGGCGCGTGGCGGAGCAGCTCGGCTTCGCGTTCCTTGACACGGGGGCCATGTACCGCGCCGCCACCTGGCGCGCACTGCGGCACGCCGTCGACCTTGACGATCCGCAGGCGCTGGCCGCCTCCACGGAGGCCATGGACCTCGCCATGGAGGAAACGCCCGACGGGCAGCGCGTGCTGGTGGACGGAGAGGATGTGACTCAGGCAATCCGCACGCCGGAAACAACCCGCCTCATCTTCAAGCTGGACCAAAATTCCGCGGTGCGCCGCACGCTGGTAGAGTTGCAGCGGCGCTTCGGCGAGCGCCAGCCCACCGTTGCGGAGGGGCGCGACATCGGCACAGTGGTCTTTCCCAGGGCGAAGTGCAAAATATTCCTCGACGCGTCGCTTGAATGCCGCACCCGGCGGCGGGCCGAACAGCTTATGCGGGCCGGCCTGCCGGTTGACCTGGAAAAACTGCGCGATGAGATACACGAGCGTGATGAAAAATCGCGCAACCGGACCGACTCCCCCCTTCGCCCGGCTGAAGATGCGGTGCCCGTGGACAGTTCCGGCATGACTGTGGACGAGGTCGTCGCGGAATTGGCCCGCCTCGCTCGCGAGCGGTTATGACCCGCGAGCGCACACGCCCGCGCTGGCACATTGCGCCGGGAGACCGGGCCGCAGCCCGCGAACTGGCCGCCCAGGCGGACATCCCCCCCATCATTGCCCAACTCCTGCTGCTGCGGGGGGTAAACACCCCGGAGACGGCCAAGCGCTTCCTCAATCCGCTTCTGGCGCATCTGGAAGACCCCTTTTTGCTGACCGACCTGTCCACCGCCGTGACGCGCATCACCCGGGCGCGGGACAACGGCGAGGCGGTGCTGGTCTTTGGCGACTACGATGTGGACGGCATCGCCGCCACGGCGCTGCTCTCCCGCGCCCTGCACCGCTTCGGGGTGAAACGGGTGGAATTTTCCATGCCGGACCGCCTGCGCGAGGGGTACGGCCTGATGCCCGAGCAGGTGGAGCACGCCAAGGCGGAGGGTTTCGCCCTGCTCATCACCGTGGACAACGGGATCAGTTCATTCCCCGCCGCCCAGCGGGCGCAAGAACTCGGCATCGACCTCCTTATCACGGACCACCACAACATCGAGAGCACCCTGCCGCCGGCCGTGGCCGTGGTCAACCCGAAGCGCGAGGCGCCGGGGCACCCCCTGGGCACGCTGTGCGGCGCGGGCGTGGCGCTCAAGCTGTCCGCCGCGCTCAACGGCACCCACAACGACCTCGACATTGCCGCCCTTGGCACCGTGGCCGACATGGTTCCCCTGCTCGGCGAAAACCGGGCCATCGTCGCGCTCGGCCTGAAACACATGGCCAAGCACCGGCGCGTGGGGCTGGCCAAACTGGCCGCGGCGTCCTCCTTCGACCTCGGCGCGGTGACTTCGGAGAAAATAGGGTTTCAGCTCAGCCCCCGGCTCAACGCCGCGGGCCGCCTCGACGACGCCCGTGTCGCGCTGGACCTGCTCATGACCGAGTGCCCCGACCGTGCCCGGGAAATCGCGGCCGTGCTCGACGCGGCCAACGGTGAACGGCGGGAAATTGAGAAGAAGATAAACGACGAGGCCGTGGAGGAACTGGATGCGTTTTTCAGGGACGACCAGCGGTCCATCGTCGTCGCCCGGAAAGAGTGGCATGCAGGAGTCATCGGAATCGTCGCCTCGCGGCTGCTCGCGCGCTATCACCGGCCCGTAATTATCCTGTCTATCGACGGGCAGGGCATGGCGCGCGGTTCGGCCCGCGCCTCGGGGGGGTTCGACATGATGGCCGCGCTCACCGAATGCAGAGACCTGCTCGTGAAGTTTGGCGGGCACCGCGCCGCGGCGGGCATGACCCTTCCCGCCAAAGATCTGGGCGCGTTTCGCGAACGGTTTGAACTGGCCGCACGGGCGCAGCTCGGGACCGGCCTGCTTGTGCCCGAACTCGCCGTCGACGCCATCACCGCCTTCAGCGAGATTGACCAGGCGCTGCTCAGGACCCTGGAACGGCTTGAACCTTTCGGGCAGGGCAACCCGGCCCCCCTTTTCGCCACCATGGCGGTTGAAATCGAGCACAGTTCCGTCCGTGTGCTCAAGGACCAGCACGTCAAGATGACCCTCCGGCAGGGCGGCACCGTGTTCAGCGCCATCTGGTACCGCATGGCCGAGCGGTTCCTCACCGAATCCCTTCCCGCGCTGGTCGACGTCGCCTTCACCCCGCAGTTCAGCAGCTATTCCACCGACACCCCCATCAGCCTGCTCATACGCGACATTCGCCCGTCGGAGGCGTAGTTCCCCCGGGTCCGGGATTCTCCGGTGCCATCCGGGTTTTTCAACCTTCACAGGCCCGGATCAATGTGCTAAAATGGTGATTCCACCGCATGTCGGTGGTGGTTCTGATTCTTGGACAGCAAACACCCCGTGAATGGCAGTGCGCCGTTTGCGGCCAGAGGAGAACACGTCACATGGCGTTTGATGCGGACATGATACTGGCCATATACCAGCAGTTTGCGCAACGCGTCACCAACGCGCGCAGAACCGTTGGGCGCCCCCTCACGCTGGCGGAAAAAATCCTGTATGCCCACCTCTGGAATGAGCTCCCGGAAAAGGCGTTCCTGCGCGGCAGGGACTACGTGGATTTTGCGCCGGACCGCGTGGCCATGCAGGACGCCACGGCCCAAATGGCGCTGCTGCAGTTCATGTCCGCCGGGAAGGCGAAGGTGGCCGTGCCCAGCACGGTGCACTGCGATCACCTCATCCAGGCCGACACCGGCGCCGTCCCCGACCTTGCCAGGGCGCTCTCGGTCAACGGCGAGGTCTACGCCTTCCTCGCCTCCGTGTCCAACAAGTACGGCATCGGCTTTTGGAAGCCCGGTGCGGGAATAATCCACCAGGTAGTGCTTGAAAACTATGCGTTCCCGGGCGGCATGATGATCGGCACCGACTCGCACACCCCCAACGCGGGCGGTCTGGGAATGATCGCCATCGGCGTTGGCGGGGCCGATGCGGTCGATGTGATGGCCGGCATGCCCTGGGAACTCAAGTTCCCCAAGCTCATCGGTGTGCGGCTCAAGGGCAAGCTCAGCGGCTGGGCCTCCGCCAAGGATGTCATTCTTAAGGTTGCGGGTATTTTGACCGTCAATGGCGGCACGGGCGCGATTGTCGAGTATTTCGGCGAGGGCGCCGAAAGTCTTTCCTGCACGGGCAAGGGCACTATCTGCAACATGGGCGCTGAAATTGGGGCCACCACGTCCGTGTTCGCCTTCGACAACTCGATGGCCCGCTATCTGGAGTCGACCGGCCGCGCCGACATCGCCGCCGCGGCGCGCCTGGTGGCCGGACATTTGCAGCCCGACCCGGAGGTTTACGCCGATCCCGTCAAGTTCTATGACCAGCTCATCGAGATCGACCTGGGCGAACTGGAGCCCCAACTCAACGGGCCCTTCACCCCGGACCTTGCCACGCCCGTGTCCAAGATGAAAGAGACGCTCACCGCCAAGGGCTGGCCCGCCAAGGTCGAGGTTTCCCTGATTGGGTCCTGTACCAACTCCTCCTACGAGGACATGGCCCGCTGCGCCTCCATCGCGCGCCAGGCCAAAGAGAAGAAGATCACCGCCAAGGCCGAATTCACCATCACGCCCGGGTCGGAACTGGTCCGTCACACGCTGGAACGCGACGGGCTGCTGGCCGACTTTGAGGCTATCGGCGGTGTCGTGCTGGCCAACGCCTGCGGACCCTGCATCGGGCAGTGGGCCCGCCACCGTGACGGCGCGGCGGACGAACCCAACACCATCGTCACCTCGTTCAACCGCAACTTCGCCAAGCGCAACGACGGCAACCCGAAGACCCACGCGTTCGTGGCCTCGCCCGAGCTGGTGACCGCGCTGGCCCTGTCCGGCGACCTCGGGTTCAACCCGGCCACGGACACGCTTGTCAACGAGGACGGCGTGGCCGTGCGGCTTGACCCGCCCATCGGTGATGAACTGCCCAAGCAGGGGTTTTTCTGCGATGACCCGGGCTATATTCCCCCGGCCCTGGACGGCACCCGTGTCCAGGTGGTGGTCAAGCCCGATTCAGACCGACTGCAGCTGCTTGAGCCCTTCGCGCCCAACGGGGGCGACCTGAAGGGGCTGCGGCTGCTGCTCAAGGCCAAGGGCAAATGCACCACGGACCACATCTCCATGGCCGGGCCCTGGCTCAAGTACCGCGGCCACCTGGACAACATCTCGAACAACTGCCTCATCGGCGCCATCAACGCGTTTACCGACGCTGCAAATTCGGTGAAGAACCCGCGGACCGGCGGCTACGGCGAGGTCCCGGCCACGGCCCGCGCCTGCAAGGCCGCGGGCATCGGCACCGTTGTCGTGGGCGACGAAAACTACGGCGAGGGCTCGTCCCGCGAGCACGCCGCCATGGAGCCGCGTCACCTGGGCGTCAAGGCGCTGCTTGTCAAGAGCTTCGCCCGCATCCACGAGACCAACCTCAAGAAACAGGGCATGCTCGCCCTCACCTTCGCCGACCCGGCCGACTACGACCTGATCCAGGAGGACGATCAGATTGACATTCTCGGCCTCCAGGACTTTGCGCCCGGAGAGCCGCTGAGCGTCGTGCTGCACCACCCCGACGGCACTGCGGCGACCTTCCCGGTCAACCACACCTACAACGCCGCCCAAATCGGCTGGTACCAGGCCGGCGGCGCACTCAACCTCATCCGGAAACAGCAGTCCAAAGGCTGATTGACGGAATCCAAGGACAACAAAACCGGCGCCACCCTCTACAGGGCGGCGCCGGTTTTCCTGTCAGCGCCATCCGCGCCACGAGGAACGCGGCAAGATGCCGCGTGTACGATTCCCTGGAGTCACCGTGCCGCGCCGCTGCCCGCCCTCAACGCGCCCGGTTCCGGCACCCCGATCGCCGCGTAGAGTTCCACCGGAAACAGGGATACCGCCTCAATTCCTTCCGGCACTTTCTCGCGGAACTGCAGATATGCCGTGACTTTTCCCTTCACCGTATACCCGATCTTTCCGTCATAACCCCGTTCCAGGCCCGTGCCAAAAACCATCAGCCCCATCATCGCGCAGTCCTCAAAGTCCACATGGAGAAACTCACCCTTGACGCGGCTGTTGATGATGCCTGTCCCCGGGCCGTGGGGCGGCGAGAAGTTGAGCGAGATCATGCGGCATCTCTTAAGGGCGACCCGCGTGTACCCGGCGTAGCCGATGTTGCCCGTCTGCAGCGCGTTGTCCGGACTGACCAGCGTGCAGTTCTCAAACGTGACGTCCGGCGCCGCCGGCATGCTCAGATTGTGCGCCCGCACATAGGCCGCACCGTCATCGCTCCACCAGTTCATATTGCAGAAATACGAATCACGGAACACAACCGGCTCGTCCTCCCGGCCCACAAACGCGGCCGCCATCGCCCCCGCAAAGCGCCCTATCCCGACACAGTCTTCCAGCACAATGGTGAACTCTTTGCCCTGTTCGCAGGTCAAGTCGAAGACAAGGCCGCCCTCCGACCCCGTCACATAGGCGTGCCTCCACACCCACCGATCCCATCCGATGGCCGAGAACTTCCGGTCCGAGCGGATTGCGCTCCACCAGTCAATGCTCTTCAGGCCCGGTTCGGGCTCCCCGCCCTCCGTGACCACAAACCCGGGAATGTCCTCGTCGCCCTTCGGATTCATCCGGACGTGCTTGTCCGGACAGCTCGAATCAACGATCACCCAGCCTGTGGCGCCGGAGCCCAGTTTGCCGTCATAATCCCCCGTCAGCACGTTATAGGCACCGCGCGCGCCTTTGAAGGCCGGATACAGGTTGGCTTCCACATAGCGGTCGGGCCGGACAACGATGCGGTGGCCGCCCCTGTCGTCGGGCACCGCCAGCAAAGCCTGCTGGATGGTTGTGAACGCCTTGCTCCAGGAAGAGCCATCCGAGTTGTCGCCGGCCTTTGAGACATACAGCGTCACGCCCGTGCGGCCGCCCTCAATCGGGACCGGCGTCCGGGCAAACGCTCCAGCCATCACCGTGGCGGCCAGAATGCAGACCGCCGGCACACACTTTCCACGCGCGATGGACAACATGGCAAATCCTCCTTTTGGACCGTGCCGCATCTTTCCAAAGAAAGGGCGGCCTCAGTCTTCACGGCATGGTACGCCTGGGAAAGACGGTCGTCAAGCAAAAGGTTGCTTAACAGTTTGTCGGACTTTGGAAATATGATAATAGGCATATAAAGCTATTGACATAATTACCGATATCTGCTACACTGTGTCCATGAGCACACGATAC
>CAIUWO010000653.1 GCA_903902895.1 Candidatus Hydrogenedentota bacterium
GCACGTCGATGTGGCTCGACCGCGACACGGGCATTTACGCCGTGCTGCTCAGCAACACGGTCCACCCGCGCCGCGACCCGCGCGACAACACCAGCCTGCGCCGCACCTTTTACGACGGTGTCATGTTCGCCCACTATCCCAAGAGCACGAACGCGCACAATGGCATCGACTATATGCCCCGCGTGGACTACAAGCCTGTGCTCGGCAAACGGGTGGCCATCCTGACCAACCAGGCCGCGACAGACATGCTGGGCCGCCCCGATTTGGAGGCCTTTGGCCTGGAGCCGGGCGTGACCTTCAAGACAGTTTATACGCCCGAGCACGGGCTGCGCGGGCAGGCAGAGGCGGGCAAGTCCGTCGCCTCGGAAAAGACGGGATCCACGCCCACTATCAGCCTTTACGGGAAGCAGAAGCGCCCCACCAAGGACGAACTCAAGGGCGTGCAGCTGTTTGTCATCGACCTGCCCGACGTGGGCTCGCGCTACTACACCTACATGGCGACCATGAAGGAATGCCTCGCTGCCTGCGCCGAGTCGGGCGTGCCCGTGCTCGTGCTCGACCGGCCCAATCCCCTCGGCGGCACGGTGCTCGAGGGGCCCATCGCGAAAGTGTTCGAGTCGGCGGTGTGCTCGGCGCCCATCCCCGCGCGTCACGGCATGACCCTCGGCGAAATCGCCACCCTCCTCCAGCAGACCGTCTTTGCCAAGAGCAGCCTCAAACTCGAAATACAAAACGCGGAGAACTGGCGGCGCGAGTTGATGCATCCCGTCTGCGCCCTGCCGTGGACGCCGCCCTCGCCCAATCTGCCGAGTTTCGAGGCGGCGCTCGCCTATGCGGGCACCTGCCTCTTCGAGGGGGTCAACCTAAACGAGGGCCGCGGCACGGACACGCCCTTCCTCCTCTTCGGCGCGCCGTGGATGGACAGCAAGGCCGTCGTGGACGCGGTCGACCCCGCACTGGCCGCGGGATTCACACTCACCCCGAAGGTCTACATTCCCAAGCCCATCCCCGGTAAGGCGGAGAATCCCGAACACGACGGCAAGCTCTGCAAAGGCATCCGGCTCGAAGTGGCTGACCCCGACGCCGCACGCCCCTTCTCCCTGGCCGTGGCCGTGCTGGCCGAACTCGTGAAGCGGCATCGCGACCAGCTTCAGTGGAAGCCCAATTTCGACACGCTCGCGGGCGGACCCTGGCTGCGCGAACAAATCATGGCGGGCCGGCCCGCCGCCGACATCATCAGCGAAACCACCGCCGAATTGGCCGCCTTCGACGCGGTCCGGCCAAAGCGTTACGCCACCACCGCCGAGATGTTGCAGGGTTATCTCAAGGCGGACCAGCGTTCGTAAGAGACGCGTCCTGTCCTCCCGTGGCGGTTCCTGACACTTCACAGCGTGTCCCCCATTCCCATCCAAGAGCCACAAGCCTTCCCTATTGTGTATTGATACACTACAATCTGTAGTTATTTCTAAAATTTTAATTGCATTTTGACATAATAATGATTATACTTTGGCTCGATATTGGCGGTTCATATCTCTATTTATGCGAATTTGGTCGGTCTTATGGGGTGTGTCTTGTCGCTATGCCAGATAATATGACGACAAATTGTAGTGAGAAGGAGCAATATGCTTCGCTCTCGCTGCTTTTTGCCTCATCGGCCCGGGCCGCCGCGTTGCGGGCGCTGTTGCTGGACCCCCACCCCTCCTATTACCAGCGTCAATTGGAGAGCGCCACGGGCATGCCCCTGCGGGCCGTGCAGCGCGAGGTGGACCGGCTCACGCGGGCGGGGCTGCTGTTCAAGCGGGTGGAGGGCAACCGCGCCTATTACCAGGTCAACATGGAGCATCCGCTGTTCCCCGAACTGCGGGCGCTGGTGCTGAAGACGGCGCCACCGGCGATGCGGCTGCGCGGCGCGGCGGCGCTTGACCCGGCCGTACGGCTGTGCGTTCTTTCGGGGGCGCGCGACCGGGCGCTGGTGGTGTGCCGCGGCGGGCGGCGGCCGGTGCTGGAATCGGCGGGGATCATTTTGGACGTGATGAGTTCGGATCTGTTCCTGCAGGCGCTGGCCGAAAGAGGCGGCGGCGCGGTGGAAAGCTACCTTCGGGAGGGGAGCGACCTGCTCGGCCGCCGTGATGACGTGCTTTGGCGTCACATTGAGGCGGCGGGTCATGACGTGAGAAAGGAGCCCGGGGTGCCATGAAGAACACAACGACAGACATTGTCCGGCTGTGCGAGTCCTGGTGGGACAAGCTGGCCGTCGCCACACGGCTGGAGCAGCAGACCTTCATCCGCCGGCTGCTCGCGCTGCTGGGCTGGGAGCAGCCCATCCCGTTCAGCCCGCAGCCGGGCGCGGAGCAGCTCGGCGCGGTGCCCTGGCTGCTGCGGGCCGAAGACCAGACGACGGTGGCGGCCTACTTCCTGCCGCCGGGCACGCTGGAGCCGCCCTCCGCGGTGATGGAGCGGGGCCTGGACTTCTGCTGGGCCACGCGCACGCTGTGCGCCGAGACGCGCTCGCCGGGCATCCACTATGTGCTCGTGACCGACCTGTACCGCACCTACCTGTATGACGCGCGCACGGACGAGCTGCTGGCGGGCACGGACGACCCGCGCGCGTTTGACGCGGAGATCGCGCCCGCGCTGCGGCGCGAGTGCATGGACCAGGGCGCGCTGCAGGACCTGCGCCGCCAGCCGCGCAGCGCGGTCGCGCGGCGCCTGCGCGAGTGGTCGCAGCGCTGGACGGACACCTTTGTGCTGCGCGGGCGCGTCCTGGACGAGACGGCCGCCCTGGCGCTGGAGCGGCTGTATGTGGTGCGCTATCTCGCCGAGCACGACATTCTGCGCCGCACGCGCTGGCGGCTGCAGAAGCGCTTTGAGGACCTGATCGTGCTTGCGGAGAACACGCCGGGCCGCGAATCGGGCTGCGGCGCGCGGCTGGTGCGGCTGTTCCACGACATGTGGCTGGACTGGCGCATCGACCTGTTCGCGCCGGTGCCCGAACTGGACGCGATGCTCGGCCGCGACGACGTGGCGGGCCCGTGGCTGCGCGAGGCGGCGCTGCTGGCGCAGAACAAGTTCACCATCCCGACGATTCTGGAAAGCTTCAACCACGGCGACCCCGCTGAAAAGATGCGCGTGCGCATGGTGCCGGAGGAGAACGAGGAGCGCGACAGCTATCTCGCCGTGCAGACGCTCGACACCGTCGACGGCGCGCGCATCGAAATCGATCTCGCCGAGGAGGGCTACCGCGCGGTGTTCCACTGGTTTGACCGGGTGGTCGCGCTGTACGACCGGCTGAACCTTGATTTCGACCACCATGCGCGCTCGGCCGCGCCGAAGACCGTGGAACTGGACCTGTTTGAATGGTCCGAGATTGACGCGCGCCGGCCCGCGGCCTGCACCAACCGGCTGGCCCACGCCTGCGCGCACGGCATCGGCATCTACCACGCCGACGCGCGCCAGTACCGGACGGCGCGGCTGCTGCTCACGCTGCACCTGATCAGCGCCTACAGCGGGCGCCACGAGTCGGTGGACCGCCTGCCCGGCCTCGACACGGTGTTCATGCGCCGTCCGGCCGCGATGAGCGCGGGCCGCGTGATGGGTGTGCGCAGGATGCCGCAGCAGGCCGACGCGGACAGCCACTGACCGATTGACACGTCCGGAAACGGGCACAACCGGGCCGAAGCGCGCTTCGGCCGAAGGACACACCGCATGATGCTCGCCGCCCTCGTGATTGTGATGTCGCTGCAAGCCGGCCCCGCGCTGGCCGCCCCCGTGACGGGGAATCCCATGACGCGCAGCGTGATGGACTACGGCGCCGTGGCGGACGGCGCCGCCGACTGCACGGCGGTGTTCCAGCGCGCGCTCGACGCGGCCGCGGCCGCGAACGGCGGCGTGGTCGAGGCGCCCCCGGGCCGTTACCGCTTTGACGGCGCGATCACGGTGCCGCCGAACGTGACGCTGCGCGGCGCCTTCACCTATTCGCCGTCGCACACGGGCATGCGCGACGCGGGCGCGCCGAAACCCGTGTACGGAAGCGTGCTTGAACCGCGCGGCGGCGCCGGTTCCGAGGAGGGCGCGCCCTTCATCACGCTCCAGGACAACGCGACGCTGCAGGGCTTCACGGTGCATTATACGGAGCAGAAACCCGACGCGGCCGAGCCCACGCCCTATCCGTACGCGGTTGCGATGCGCGGAAACAACCCGGCGATCACCGACGTGCAGCTGCTCAACCCCTTCAACGGCATCGACGCGTGCAAGAATCAGCGCGCGCTTATCCGTAATATTCACGGACAACCGATTCATATCGGCCTGTACGTGAACGAAATCTATGACATCGGCCGCATCGAGAACGTGCACTGGAACCCGTGGTGGACCATGGGCACGCCGGTGTACCAGTGGCAGTTCGAGCACGGCACGGGCTTTGTTTTCGGCCGCACCGACTGGCACTACGTGCTCAACACCTTCTGCTTCGGCTACGACGTGGGCTACAAGTTCATCAAAACAAAGGAAGGCGTGTGCAACGGCAACTTCCTCGGCATCGGCGCGGACGACTGCCGCACGTCGCTGCTCGTGGAGGACACTGCGCCGATGGGCGTCATGATCACCAACGGCGAGTTCGTTTCGTTTCACGGCCCGGACCCGACGATGATACGCGTGGAGAAGACGCACAAGGGCACGATCCGGTTCGTGAACTGCGCGTTCTGGGGCCCCGCGCGGCGCAACGCGGTGGTCGACGGCGTGGGCACCGTGGGCTTCAGCGACTGCACGTTCATGCAGTGGGGACACGCGCCGAAAGGCTTCGAAAAAGACGATGACAAACGCCAGCCCTCCATCGACGCGCTCGGCGGATCACTGATCGTGAGGGGCTGCGAGTTCATGGAAAACGGCCAACAGTTGCGCATCGGTGCAGATGTGGAGCGCGCGATCGTGAGTGAAAACCTCGTCACGGGCAAAGTCCGCATCGACGATCAGTCGCGCGGCGGCAGCGTGATCATCCGCGACAACGCGGGCACGCCGACGGGCAGGCGGTGGAAGAAAATCATCGGCGATCGTCCTGGATTCCGCGCGGCGCAACTCGACTGACACAATCGCGCGCATGCGTTTCATGCCCTGTTCATGCATGTTTTCATGCACAATTGAAACAGCGACCACTGCGCGCGCGCGGCGCGCGGGAGGCGCGAGGATTGCTTTGCGATCACTGTTGCGGCGCGCGCGCAACACGCGGCGGGGCATGCCGTGATCGGCGCGCGGTCACGCGCCCCGAAAACGTTTTTTTTCGCGCGTGAAAAAATGCTTGCTTTTTTTTTCGTTGTTTGTTAAACAAATTGGCGTGAAAGTTGAATCGCTGTGTTCGGATCAACGGGATGAAACACTCGTTGAAGTCTCAGACGGGTGATGCGCGCGAAATAAGAATCGCGCGGTGCGCGCGAGAGCAGCGACAGGGATCCGAACCCTTCCCCTTGCCTTTTGCGGGCTTGAGCAAGCCTGTGGGAGTGCGCCGTTCACACTTGTGTGTGGCGGCGGGCGGGCGACCGGGCTTGTGGCCCGGCGCAATCGCCGAGAAATGCGGAAGCGAGTCCAGCAAACAGGAGGAGACACAAATGGCAGACGCACAGAAGAAGGCCGTAGCGAAGAAGCCGGCCGCCAAGAAAGCCGTCGTGAAGAAGGCCGTCGTGAAGAAGGCCGTCGTCAAGAAGGCTGTCGTGAAGAAGGCCGTTGTCAAGAAGGCCGTCGCGAAAAAGCCGGTCGCCAAGAAGGCCGTCGTGAAGAAGGCCGTCGTGAAGAAGGCCGTCGTCAAGAAGGCCGTCGTGAAGAAGGCCGTTGCGAAGAAGCCGGTCGCCAAGAAGGCCGTCGCGAAGCCGGTCGCCAAGAAGAAGTAGTAACCGTCTGCGACGCCCGCCGCATGGGTTTGCCCGTGCGGCGGCGTCGGACGACTTGCTCTTCAGCAATTGAAGCCCGTGCCTGCACCTTGGCGGGTCGCCTTCACGGCGGACACGCCCCGGTGGGGTGCGGGCTAACTGTTTTTGCGCTTGAGGACGGCCCGCGCCGCGGGTACAATACTTTCCCGGACGCGCGCACCGCGCGCCGCAACCATACCGGAGGTTCTACAGGCCCATGAAGACCGATCTTACCCGCCGCGCTTTTCTCACCGGCACCGGCGCCGCCGGCATCGCGCTTGCCGCGGCACCCGCCACCGCGCAGGACGCGCCGCCCCGCTTCCAGAAGGGCGTCAGCCCCTGGCCGCTCGCGCTCAACGCGAGCACCATCCGTCCGGCCAATGTGAAGACCAAGATCGACGCGGCCGCCAAGGCCGGCTGGGACGCCATCGAACTCTGGATCAACGATCTGGAAGAGCACGAAAAGAGCGGTGGAACTCTCAAGGACCTCGGCAGGGAGATTTTGGACCGCGGCATGTTCGTGCCCAACATCATCGGCCTGTGGGAGTGCATGCCCATGGAGGACGCCGCCTTTCAGAAGTCGCTGGAGGCCACGCGCGAGCGCATGCGCCGCTCCTCCGAGGTCGGTTCGCACTACGTCGCCGCCATCCCCGCGCCCGACGGCCCCGACTTCGACCTCCGGACCGCCTCGGCGCGCTACCGCGAACTGATGCGCATCGGCCGCGAGGACTACAACATCAAGGTCGCCTTTGAGTTTGTCGGCTTCATGAAGAGCGTGAACCGCCTCGGCCAGGCCACCGGCGTGGCGATGGACTCGGACGACCGCGAGGCCTGCCTCATCGCCGACACCTTCCACATGTTCCGCGGCGGCGGGGGCTTCAACGGGCTCAAGCAGATCCAGGGCGACCTCATCGCCAACTTCCATTGGAACGATGTGAACAATGAGGTGCCGCGCGAGAAGCAGGGCGACGAGCACCGGCTCTACCCGGGCGACGGCGTTCTCCCGCTCGGCCAGGCGCTGAAGGACCTGAAGGCCATCGGCTACAAGCGCACGCTCTCCCTCGAAATCTTCAAGAAGGAATACTGGGCCATGGACCCCTACGAGGTCGCCGTCACGGGCCTGCGCAAGATGACCGAGTGCGTCGCCAAGGCCGGGGTGTGAGAAACAGGTTCTGACGCGGGCGGAGCGAAGCGGAGACGCGTCTGTCCCCGCTCTTCTGGACGTGCAAATGCGCTATTTCAATAAACTTGCGGGGACGCAGTGCTACCTGTCGCCCATCAACGTCGAAGACGCGGAGACTTACGCCGCGTGGCTCAATGATCCGGAGATTGCGCGCAGTCTGCTCATGACCGCCGACAGCATTTCCCTTGTCACGCAGCGGCAGCGCCTGGAAGAACTGGCCGCAGGGCACCTTTACTCCGTGGTCAACCTCGCGACGGACACCGTCATCGGCAGCGCTGGACTGAAGGATATCGATAATTTGCATCGGACCTGTCTCATAAGCGTCTTTATCGGCGAGAAGGAACTCTGGGGACAGGGGTACGGCGCCGAAGCCATGCGCCTGCTGCTGGGTTATGCCTTCGACCACCTCAACCTGCACAGTGTGCGACTGACGGTGTTTGCATTCAACAGCCGCGCGATTGCGCTTTATCGCAGGCTGGGATTCAAAGAGGCGGGCCGATGGCGCGACGGTTTGCGGCGCGAGGGGCGGTTTCATGACGTGATTCTAATGGATATCCTTGAGAATGAATTCCGGGCGGCAAGCGTTCCCGCAGGGACGTAGAGGCGCTTTGATCGGAGGCACCCATGCGTTACTTCAAGAAATTGGTGGGAACCAAGTGCTACCTGTCGCCCGTCAACCTGGACGATGCGGAGACCTACACGGCGTGGCTCAACGACCTTGAGGTCACGCGCACGCTGGACGCAGCGGGCCACAGTTTCTCCCTTTCAGGTGAGCGGAGGCAATTGGAGAAGCTGGTCGATGATCACGTGTACGGCATTGTTGACCTGGAAACAGACGCGCTTGTCGGAAACGTGGGCTTGACCGGCATTGACCAACTCCACCGCACCTGCTCCATCGGCGTCTTCATCGGAAACAAGGCGTATTGGGGACAGGGCTACGGCCCCGAAGCGATGCGGTTGCTCCTGGGGTACACCTTTGACTACCTCAACATGCACAGCGTACGGCTGTCGCTGTTCGATTTCAACGCGCGCGGACTTGCCGCCTACCGCAACATCGGCTTCAAGGAGGCAGGACGCTGGCGCGAGGCCCTCTTCCGCGAGGGCCGCTTCCACGACGTAATCATGATGGACCTCCTTGAGGAAGAATTCAGAGATGACAACGGAGCGCCGCGCGCTTGAATCACCCGCACCCCTTTGCCCAAAATGAAGCGGTGCGGTCCGGAGGCCGCACGAGAGCATAGTTCCGGCGGGGATCTGTAATCATGCTTGCGCGGGTGCAGTCGTGCGCGGTGCTTGGAATAGACGCCTATCCGCTTGCGGTGGAGGTGGACATCCGGCCCGGCTCGAACAAAATAAAGATGGTGGGCCTGCCCGACACCGCGGTGAAGGAGAGCGAGGACCGCGTCTCCTCGGCCATGCGCAACTCGGGCTTCCGCGTGCCGCGCGGCGTGGTCATCGTCAACCTGGCCCCGGCCGACATGCGCAAGCAGGGCAGCGCGCTCGACCTTCCCATCGCCGCGGGCATGCTGGCCGCGGGCGGCCAGTTAAACGGCCAGCGCCTGGAGGAATACGCCCTCGTGGGCGAACTGGCCCTCGACGGCTCCGTGCGCTCCGTACCCGGCGCGCTGTCCATGGCCATTGCCGCGCGCGACTTGGGCCTGCGCGGCATCGTGCTGCCCGCCGAGAACGCCGACGAGGCGGGCGTGGTGGACCGCATCGAGATCATCCCCGTGGCCACGCTCAACGCGGCGCATGCGTTTCTTTCGGGCCAGCAGGACGTGGAACCGCGCGTGACCGACATCAACGCGGCCTTTGCCGTGGCCAAACGCGGCGTGCCCGACCTGAGCGACGTGAAGGGTCAGGGCCACGTGAAACGCGCGCTGACCGTGGCGGCCGCGGGCGGCCATAATTTGCTTATGATTGGCCCGCCCGGCACGGGCAAGACCATGCTCGCCTCGCGGCTGCCGGGCATACTGCCCGAGATGGCCTTCGAGGAGTCGCTGGAGACCACACGCATCTACAGCATCACGCCCTCGGCGGGACGGCGCGACGCGCTCATCGTGCGGCGTCCCTTCCGCTGCCCGCACCACACCTCGACCACGGTGTCCATCGCCGGCGGCGGCGCGGGAACGATGGCCTATCCGGGCGAGGTGAGCCTGGCGCACAACGGCGTGCTGTTCCTCGACGAACTGCCCGAGTTCAACCGGGCCGCGCTCGAAGTGCTGCGCCAGCCGCTGGAGGAGGGCATGGTGCACATCCGCCGCGCCAGTTACTCCGTCACCTATCCGAGCCGCTTCATGCTCGTGGTTGCGATGAACCCCTGCCCCTGCGGCTGCCGCACCGACCCGCGCAAGGTGTGCCGCTGCTCGACGGGCGAGGTGCAGCGCTACATGGGCCGCATTTCCGGGCCGCTGCTCGACCGTATAGACATCCATGTGGACGTGCCGGCGCTGTCCTTCGAGGAAATGACCGACGACCGGCCCTCGGGGCAGACCAGCGCCGAGGTGCGCGAACAGGTGCAGGACGCGCGAAACCGGCAGCGCGCGCGGCTCGGCGGAAAGCACACCTGCAACGCGCACCTGGACACCAAGGCCATCCGAAAGCACTGTGCGCTGACCGACGGCGCGAAGTCGGTCATGGAAATGGCCCTGCGCCGGCTCGCGCTCAGCGCGCGCGCCTATGACAAGGTGCTGCGCGTCTCGCGCACACTGGCGGATCTGGAGGGGGCGGAAACCATCGCCGAAAACCACGTCTCCGAGGCGGTGCAGTACCGCTCGCTCGACCGCGAGATGTTTGGTTCGGCGTGAAGGGCGTGCCGCTTCTGGTAAGCGTGCCGCCCAAGATGACCGGCGGGAAATACTTGGTTGGTCTCGCAGTTCCACGCGCCAAAGGCGAAAGAAGATTCCACGCGCCGGAGGGGCAAGAAGTTCTTGCGCGTCGAAGGCGAAAGCACGTTCCACACGCCGAAGGCGAAAGAAGTTCTTATGCGCCGAGGGCGAAAAAAGGATTCCGCGCGCCGAAGGCGCAAAAGGTCTCAGCCCGGGGCAACGCCCCGGGTAAAAGGGGGTAGTACGAACAAGCCCTGAAAGGGCGCAAGGAGGTGTATCCGCCATGTCCCAGTCTCTTTGCCGTACCCTGGTCCATCTTGTGTTTTCCACAAAGAACCGTGTTCCATACCTCGTCCCCAGAATTCATGAACCGTTGCGCGCCTATCTCGGCGGAATCCTGCGCAATCAGGAATCGCCAGTTCTTTCGGTGGGGCCCGTCGCCGACCACGTGCACATTCTCTTTTCCCAGTCCAAAAACCACGCGCTGGCGGAGCTCGTGGAAGAAGTCAAGAAGAGTTCATCAAAATGGATCAAGACCCAGGGTGTTGAGTTTGGGGATTTCCATTGGCAGGCGGGATATGGAGCGTTCTCCGTGAGCGCCTCGCGGGTTCCCGCGGTGGAGCGGTACATACGAAGCCAGGAGAAACACCACCACAAGAACACCTTTCAGGAAGAATTCCGGCGGTTTCTGAAGGAATATGAAATTGAATACGATGAACGGTATGTGTGGGATTGACCGCGGGTGCCGGTCCGGGTTGTTACGCCCTTTCAGGGCTTGGGAATCGGGGATGGTACTGTTGCCCGGGGCGTTGCCCCGGGCTGAGACCTTATGCGCCTTCGGCGCGCAGGAGAGGAAGGTCCTCGTGGACATCATCGGGGCATGCCGGAAGCTGGGCGCGCCGCACCGTGCAGGACTGTTACGCCCTTTCAGGGCTCGGGAATCGGGGAAGGTACTGTTTCCCGGGGCGTTGCCCCGGGCTGGTACCTTATGCGCCTTCGGCGCGTCTGCGGCACCCAGTTTGTCGGTCACAACAGGACAGACGAGAGTTCAGGAACGCACTTTTGGCGGGTTGGTGACAATGCGTGTGCCGCGGTTCAAGAGTCCGACGAGCCATAATGTGGCATTCATCATGCGACCCGCCAAAAGGAACCGAGCCGCCCGCTTTGTCTTGCGCGCCAAAGGGGCAAAATGTAACAGCCCGGGGCAACGCCCCGGGAAAAAGGGAACACAACACAAACAAGCCCTGAAAGGGCGCAAGGATCGCCGCGCCCTGAACATGATGCGCGCTTACCCCGCCGCGATGGCCGGCACGGTCTCCGACACCAGCAGGTTCATGCTCTCGCCGATGCTGACCGACACCGTCCCCGTGTCCGCTGCGGCAGTCAACACCTCCTGATGGCCCATGAGCGTCGTCAGGGCGGCCTGTGCGCCCTTGCCGACGTTCAGGGCGACTGTTCCGCCGTGCGCGGCGTCGACGCTCCACAGGGCCGTCGTGAAGCCTTCCGGGGTCTTGAAGACGATTCCATACTGATCCGCACCCAGCGACAGCGTGTCCTCGTACCGGGCGCGGCCCAGCGCGCGCGCGATGGTGTGGTACGCGACATAGGCCGGACGCGGCGA
>CAIUWO010000654.1 GCA_903902895.1 Candidatus Hydrogenedentota bacterium
CAACCGCTTCTGGTCCATGCCTGGCGCTTTTTGAACGGTTCGGCCGCGCAGGTCAGCCCGAGAAACTCCTTTGTGGTTCCCGTTGGCCCCGATTCGGGCATGAGCCTGATTCTGGAATCGGAAGACTGCACCGGGGTGCGGCGCCGGGCCGTGTGCCGGTTTACGGCCGGCACCGAAGCGGGACTGCCCAAGCTCCAGCGCGGGATGTACGCGCTGGCGCCGTCCGACGCGCCCGGCTGGGGGGGCCTTGCATGGCGCCTCGGCGACGGGGCGCGGCCCCGGCTGGTCCAACGCGGCGCGCCGGACGACACGATGGCGGGTCCGTCATTCCCCTGTCTTGCGATGACGGTCGACTACTCAAACAGCAGCGCGGACATGCGCGCGTGAGCGGCGCGGCTGAAGCAAAGGAGCGGCAGCGATGAGCAACCCCTATATTGGCGAAATACGGATGTTTGCGGGCAACTTCGCCCCCAGGGACTGGATGTTCTGTAACGGGCAACTGTTGAACATTTCCGAATATGACGCCCTGTTCGCCCTGATCGGCACCACCTATGGCGGGGACGGCCAGAGTACCTTTGCCCTGCCCGACCTGCAGGGACGTTTGCCCATCCACCAGGGCGTTGGATATGTGCAGGGCGAGACCGGGGGTGTGGAGCAGGTGACGCTGAGCGCCGCCCAGATCCCCAGCCACACGCACACGGTCATGGCCGCCTCTGGCGCGGGCCATGCCCGCTCGCCGGAGGGTGCCGTGCCGGCGGGTTCAGGCGCCGCGCAGGTCTATTCCGACTCGGGGCCTTTTGCGGGCATGGCCACGGGTTCGGTGGGCCCCGCCGGCGCCCCCGGGCCGCAGCCGCACGACAACACGCAACCGTCTCTTTGTGTCAATTTCATTATCTCCATGTACGGAATTTTCCCCTCACCAAGCTGATGAGGGTCCAACGCGAGTCGAGGAGACGCACCCATGTCTGAGCAGTTCCTAGGAGAAATCAGGTTGCTGTCATTTGTGTTCCCGCCCAAGGGATGGGCGTTGTGCAACGGGCAGCAGCTTCCAATTGCACAGAACCAGGCCCTGTTCGCCTTACTGGGAACCACTTACGGCGGTGACGGCAGAGTAACCTTCGCATTGCCCAACCTGCAGGGGCGGGTTCCGATCGCCGCCGGACAGGGTCCGGGGTTGGACGCATATACACTGGGGCAGACGGGCGGAGAGGTGGTGCACACGCTGGCGCTGAACGAGTGGGTCAACCACAGCCATACGCTGAACGGAAGGCGCGCCGATGGCAATACCCCGGTGCCGTCCGGGGCGCTGCCGGCCGTGGGGACCGAGGTGTACAGCACGGCCGGCCCCGACACCGCCATGTCTTCCGCCACCATCGCGGCCTCGACCCCGGGTTCGCAGCCGCACGAGAACCGGCAGCCGTTTCTTACATTGAATTATGTGATCGCCCTCCAGGGGATATTCCCAAGCCGCTCATAGCGCGGCCTGCATGAAGGAGAATGTGGCATGAGTGACCCGTTTGTTGCGGAAATCAGGATGTTTGCGGGCAATTTTGCACCCAATGGCTGGGCATTTTGCGATGGAAGCATACTTTCCATCGCGTCGAATACGGCCCTGTTCAGCCTGCTCGGCACCACCTACGGCGGCGACGGCAGGACCACGTTTGCGTTGCCCGACCTGCGGGGCCGCGCGCCCATGCATGCCGGTGACGGCCCGGGCCTGAGTTCGCGCAGTCTTGGTGAAAGCGCCGGCACCGAGACGGTGACCATCACCCCGGCCCAGGCGCCCGCCCACACCCATGCGCTTCAGGCGTCTTTGGCGCCCGGCGACGCCGCGAGCCCGTCCGGAAACTTGCTCGCTGTTCCGGGGACCACCGCCCCGTACGCGTCGGGCGCGGCGGACACGCCCATGTCTGCGGCCGCGGTCTCACCCGTTGGCGGGGAGCAACCGCACAACAATCTCATGCCGTATCTGACTGTCAGTTTTATTATTGCGCTGCAGGGTGTCTTTCCGCCGCGCTCGTGACACAACTTGTGGGAGTGGCTTTCATGACACTGTCTCCGACTCATGCCAGGCATAGCGCCTTTGAATTGCGGCAGGGTATTGCAACGGTCCTGGTCGCGGGCCTGCTTGTTTGGCCGGTCCTCGCCCGTGCCGTGGACCCAATTCATACGCTCAAGGAAATTTCCGCCGGGGCTGCGGGTTCAGATCCCAGGGACTTTTGCGCGTTCAACAATCAGGTCTTTTTCCAGGCAAGCGACTCGGCCAATGGGGCCGAACTGTGGGTCAGCGACACCAGTGAAAGCGGCACGGCGCTGTTCGCGGACATCGTCCCCGGCGCGGGGGGCTCCTTCCCCGAGAGCTTTACAGCCTACAACGGCAAACTTTATTTCTCGGCGTACGACGGCGCGGCGGGCCGGGACCTGTACGCCACCACGGGCGCGGCCGGGAACATCAGCGCGCTGGGCGTGTATCCGGGCAACCACGCAAATCCCAAACACATGACTGTGGCGAACGGGCTGCTGTTTTTCACGGCCGACCTGGGTGCCGGTGTGGAACTGTGCCGCACGAACGGAACCACCGTTGACCCGGAGGACATCAATCCCGGTGCCGGGGGTTCCTTTCCGGACGATTTCGTTGTCTTGGGCACCAATCTATACTTCACCGCCGATGACGGCGCCCATGGCCGGGAAATTTGGAAGTCGGATGGGACAACAACGGAACTGCTGGCCGACATTCGCGCCGGCGCGGCGTCGTCCTCCCCGTCGAGTCTGGCGGTGTTCAACGACAAGCTCTACTTCGCCGCCGACAACGGGGTGAACGGCAGCCAGCTTTGGGTGTCCACCGGAGAGGCGGGCAACGCCCAAATGGTCGATACCCTGACCGAACCGGGCGACTTCGCCCTGCCATCACGCATGACCGCCGTGGGCAACACCCTTTTTCTAGCGTCCCGGGGCGACGCCGCGGGCGCGCCGACGGGAATGGAGCTGTGGTGGACGAACGGCGCGGTGGGCACGCTCGGCCTCATGGGCGACATCCAGCCGGGGGTGTACGGCAGCAACCCCGCGTGTCTGACCGCCTACGACGATGTGCTTGTATTCTCCGCCGCGGACAATTCCCTGGACAACGAACTGTGGACCTCCAACGGCACCGTGGCCGGCACGGTGCGGATCAAGGACATCAATCCCGGCGTCGCCGGTTCGCAGCCGGGGCCGTTTTTCGCGTCCGGGGGCAGCCTCTACTTCGCCGCCGACACGGCCGCGGAAGGACGGGAGCTGTGGCAGACGGACGGCACCACGGCCAACACGGTGCTGCTGAAGAACATCAACCCCGACAGCCCCGCGGCGGCCGGTTCGGACCCCGACGGTTTTGTAGAACTGCGGGGACGGGTCATTTTCGCCGCCACCGCGGCGGACGGCGGACGGGAACCGTGGATCGTGGACAACAACACGGCGCCCGTGATCACGGAGGGCTCCCTGGTGTCGGTGACCATGTCCCAGGACGGCGCCCCGACGGCGTTCAGCCTGACACTTCACGCCACCGATGCCAACAGTGACACACTAACGTGGAGCATCACGACGGCGGCCGGCCACGGCACGGCCACGGCGTCCGGCACGGGCAATGCATTGGCCATTGGTTACACACCCAACGTGAACTACGTCGGCGATGACACGTTTGCGGTGGGGATTGATGACGGTCACGGCGGCACCGACGCCTGCACGGTCAATGTAACCATTGACACCACCGTTCCCGACGTGGTGGGCATGACGGAAGCGGCGGCGGGCACGGCGCTCACGACCGCCGGCCTGGTCAAGGGTGCGGTGACCCAAAAGTACAGCACCACCGTGCCGGCAGGCCAGGTCATCAGCCAGAATCCCGCGGCCGGCGGGACGGCGACGGCGGGCACCGCCGTGGCGCTGGTGCTGTCAAAGGGCGCGGCGCCCCCCATGACGGGCTCCATCGTCATCAACGGCAATGGGCCGATAACAAACAGCGCCGCCGTGACCCTGTCGCTGACCTGGGGCGGCGGCACGGGCGTGACGCGGATGCGGTTTAGCAATGACGGGGCCACATGGAGCGGCTGGCAGCCCCTGTCCCCGACGGCACCCCACACGCTGCGTCCCGGGGACGGCCAGCGGACGGTGCGGGTGCAGTATCTCGACAGCGCCAACACCCGGTCGGCCGTGTTCAGCGACTACATCCTGGTGGACGCGACCCCGCCGACGGGAACCATCGTCATCAACGGCAATGCGGAAACCACGGACACCCCGTCCGTCACACTGACGCTGAACTCGTCCGATGCGGGGACGGGTGTGACAGGCATGCGCTTCAGCGACAACGGTGCCACCTGGTCCCCCTGGATGGGGCCCGGCGCCACATACCCCTACATCCTTCCGGCGTGGCTCGGCTACCACACCGTGCGCGTGCAGTACCGTGACCGGGCTGGCAATTACTCCGCCGTCTTTAGCGACTATATCAGGCTGGTGGGTCCGTGAAGTTCCCTGCTGGCGGATAAGGCCTCGCGGCCCCGACCAAAAAGGAACGGACCCTGTATCCGGCCCGGATTTATTGGTGCAAGAAGCGGGTAAGGCATTGAGATTTCCTTTCGGTTTGTACTTGTGGAAGAAAAAGCTTGCCGCATGGGACTGCATGCCTTCCCTCGCTTCGGGCTCCGGGTTCGCCAGCTGCAAAGCGGACCCCTCTACGCCTGATCCCCAAGCCGGATCGTGAACTTGCCGCATGAAGGAGCACCCCGGATTTTTCCTTGTCTGTTTTTGTCGCTTTGTGTACAATACCTCCAACGGCCCGGTGGCGGGTCTGGAGGATGCCGCTTGGATACAATGCTTACGGTGGAAGAGGTTGCCGCGATACTGAAGGTGCAGCCGTTGACGGTGCGCCAGATGTTCCGCGAAAGCCGCATCCGCGGATTCAAAATTGGCAAGGCCTGGCGGACGACCATGCCAATTCTGGAAGAGGATATCGCCTGCATGAGCCGCGGTGTCAAACCACCGCGGCTGGAACAGGCCGCCCCGGCGGCCGATGGGCAGCTGGAGGAAACGGCGACCCCGGTTCGCAGGCGGCGCGCCAAGGCCGTGCCGGAAACGGTGTCGGAACAGGCCGCGCCCGAGCAGAACGCAGCACCGGAAACCGCGCCAGCCGCAGCGGAAACCGCGCCAGCAGCAGCGGAAACCGCGCCAGCAGCACCGGAAACCGCGCCAGCCGCAGCAGAAAGCGTGCCCGCCGCAGCAATGGAGTCTGCCGCCCCGCAGGAGGCCCCCGCCGCCGAGGAATCGGACGCGGGCGGTCGGCGCAAACGCAAATCCGCGGCGGAAGAGAACACGGAACAGCAATTACTGTTCTAGGGGTGCGCCGGAACCGGTCTTTCATCGGTGGGGAAGGCGTGGGACAGGCGCCCCCGCCTGTCATCCCCGGGTTGACAGCCGAGGGCGGCTATCCTACGTAAAGACCGACAGGCGGGGCGACGGCTTTTCTTTGACCTCCTCCCCCGGTCCCGTGCTAGAATTCCGGCCCATCCCGCATACCCCGATAAACGGGATGTTCACGAATAACCCGCAAGCAAAGGACAAATGATGAAATCTCGCGTGTTCACCACCGGCGAAGTGGCCGCCATCTGCGGCGTGTCGGCGGACACCGTTTCCCGCTGGTTTGACCTGGGCCAGATTGACGGCTACCGGCTGGGTCCGGGCGGCGACCGGCGCATCCCCTACCAGAGCCTGCGCAAGTTCATGCTCAGCCACGGCATTCCGCTGGACCGGCTGGAGGAGGGCGAGCGCCGGGTCATTGTGATCGACGACGACCCCTACTACCTGGACCTAATCCCCTCGGTGCTGTCGCAGGAGGAGGCCTATGTGGTGCTGGCCGCCTCGACCGCGTTCGACGCGGGCGTCATGATAGTGGAGCACAATCCGCAGGTGGTGCTTCTGGACGTGAACCTGTCCGACATGGACGGGCGCATGGTGTGCGGGCGCATCAAGACCCGCGGCGAAACGCGCAACACGCGCATCCTGGCCATGTCGGGCTTCATCAGCGACGATGAGGTCAAAGCGCTTAGCGACTACGGGTTCGACGATTTCATCCGCAAGCCCTTTGCCCTCGAAGAACTGGGCAGCCGCGTTGCCGCGCTCTTTGAACTGCCCAACACCCGCGTGAACCATCCCCGCCACCCGCATATGTGAGGGAGGGGTGGGGCGCGCCTTCCCGTCATCCCGCGAAAGCGGGAACCCATGCCTGTCAAGGACTTGCCCATATCCGCAAAGACTGGACCCCTCCGTAGGCGGACAAGCCCCGCTTTCGCGGGGATGACGAACGGTCATGGAGATGACGGAACGGCGATCTTCCGCTGGTTCCACAAAACAGAACCGGGGCGGCCCGCTTGGACCGCCCCGTTGTGTTTCCGTCCGGTCTTTGACCTGACGGCCTATTTGGGCAGCGCCGCCTTGATCTCGGCAAGGGACACACCCAGCACCGCCTTGGCTGCCGCATCGAGCGCGGGCTCCGCGCCGCTCAGGTGCATCGTCGTGTGCACGTGGCTCTGGCTCGCGCCGGGGGCCAGCGCCGCGGCGGGGGAGGACGATTCGATTTCGTAGAACGGGCCCAGCGGCTTGGCGCCAGGCGACGGCGCGCCGTCGTTGTAGGAGTTGGCCGCATCGCCGCCAAAGGGGTTGTCCTGAATCTTCCAGAGCGAGTTCACATAGTCGGTGACACCCCCGGGCTGCGTGAACTTCACGATGGTCAGCACCTTGTTGTCGGCGTCATAGCTGCCCAGCACGGACTTGCTGCGCTTGGGGTTGATGCCGATCTTGCTGCGAAACTTGCCGTCGCCGCTGAAGAACATGATGTCGTCCCTCACGACCAGCCGTTCCGGCGGAATGGCGCCGAAGTAGTCCGAGGTGACCTTCACGCCCAGTTCCGCCTCGGGCCCCTTCTTGACGGGCACGACGATGGTGATGTTGGGCGCGGGATTGAACATGCCCAGAATCCAAATCGACAGCATGCCCGAGTCCTTGGTCCAGGCGTTCTTGCCGCCGTTGGTGATCTTGTTGTCCGACTCGTAGGCGACCATCTTGACGCCATCGCCGGCCTTCATGCCCAGCTTCTCCCATGCGGCCGCGGGGGCGAGCATGCGGATGGTGCGGTCCACTTTCACATCAAAATTATTGCCCGAGTAGTTCTCCAGCGAGAACTCGGCGCCGAAGCGGACGCTGCTGTCCGACTTGTCCAGCACCTTGTAGGCCATCGTGTCGATGGGGGCGGGCGTCTGCCAGTCGTCGAACACGAACTTAGCGCCCTTGGCGAAGTAGATGGAGAACTGGCCGCCCTCGGGGCCCAGCCAGAAGCGGTCCTCGCCGCCGAAGGGGTTGATGTGTTTCTGCAGTTTGCCCGCGGCAATGAACTCGCGGTTGATCCAGCCGAAGCTGAGGCCGCCGTCGCCGTCGGCCGTGCTGGTCATCACGCGGCCCTGCCACGCGGGCACGAGCGCGAGTTTGGCCTGGCCGTCCTTGTCGCTGAGCACGATCGTCTCGGTGTGCTTGCCGAGGAAGGCGGCGTCATCGCCAAAGGTTGCGGCGGGGACGCGGGGGGCGAGAATGGTGGATGCAATCATGAGTGAGAGTACCGTGTGGAGTGTTGTGGTTTTCATGGTGTGGGTTCTATCCCTCTTCGGTTTTTGTCAAAGGGCTTCCGGGTCACCGGACCCCGATCCCATAAGCTATAGCGTAGCCCTTTGCCGGGGGCGGATTCCAGCCGGATTGGATTTCGCTGTCCAGTCGTGCCGCGTTCTCAGGTCCCGATGGGGCCAACGTGAGGACGGAGGCGGCCGAGGGGACCCGGGGTTGCCGGCCCGATCCGGACCATCCCCGAAGGCGGCCAAGAACCGGGACCGCGCGCAAACTAAACTTCCCTACCGGTGCCGCCTCGGCCCGCGGCTTGTTCCGCGGGTGCGTTTGCGGTGGGACGGGTTGCGGCGCGGCTCGTCGCCCTCGTTCACCGGCGCGACGGGCAGCGGGTGGGCCTCGACGAAGCGCTCTTTTTCCCGCGCGACGACCCGGTCCTGGGCCTCTTCGATGATGTTGATGCTGTTGCATCGGGGGCACGGGGAATGGAGGCCGGCGCTCTCGTCGAGGTACACGTAGCCGCAGTAGGCGCAGCGCCACAGGTTTTGCTTTTCCAGAACGCGCAGGGTCCGCCGCGATCCCAGTTCGCCGAAGAGCCACAGCGTGGCCGCGCCGAGCAGGATGAGCGCGCTGTAGAGGATGACGGCCGTGCTGAGGTTGATGGTGATCATGGAAGGCGGGTCCGGGTACAGTCCCCCATTTCCGGCACGGGGTATTGCCGGGGAGGAGAGCCTTTGGCGGAAATGGGGTACAGTCCCCTTAGACGGGTGATCATGGCTGTTCGTCCGCGGGCCGGATGAACAGCGTGGCCATCTGCTTTGCGGCGGCCGTGCCGGTCTCCGCAACCGTGTCCGCGGGCAGCGGCGCGAAGCGGTACTGCAATGCGGCCCGCTGCACCGCGTCGATGACACCCGCCTCGTCCACGGCCGCGCACCACACGTTGACCACGCGCCCGGCCGGACTGACGGTCAGCACGATTTCAACGGGCCAGCGCAGCCCGGCATTGGCGGTGTCGGCCAGGGCGCCGATGGGCGGCGCGAACAGCAGCTCGCGGTCGCGCGGCTCCGCGTCCCACACGATCTCGCCGTTGTAGCCCGTGGCGGGGTGGGGTATTGCAACGGCCCGCCGCGCGTTTTCGGGCACGGTCTGCGCCTCGGGCAAAACCAGTTCGCGCAGCGTCAGGCCGATGTTTTGCAGCCCGCCGGCGAATTTGCCCCAACTGTCGCTGGGTCCGAAAATGCGGTCCATCGTGGCCGGGTCGGTGCCCGCCTCGCTGCGCACGCGCAGCCGGTCCAGCTCGGCAAAATCCATTGTGGGCAGTTCTATCCGCGTATCGGGCGCCTGCGCCAGCAGCGGTCCGCGCAGGTGCAGGTCGGTCCACGCGGGCGCGCCCGCACCGGTGGGCGGCGGCGCTTCGGAGAATATCTGGAGCTCGCTGAACCTGGCCTGGGTCTCGGGAAACACGACCACGATGCGGAACACTGTTACCATGGAGAGATGAAACAGCGTGGCGATCAGAAAGGCCGCGGCCAGCCTCGGCGGCATGGGCCAGCTGCGCCCGCGCGGCTGAACGCGTGCGGTACGGGCGGGCATGCTCATTCTCCCTGCGGCGCGGAGGGCTGCTGCGCGGCGATGCCGTAGTGCGTGATCCCCGCGCCGTTGGCGATGCCCAGCACGCGCATGAGCCGCTCGGTCGGCACGTTCTTGTCGGGCCGCACCATGACCAGCGCCTCGGGGTTCTTGCTTTTTAATTCCATGAGCGCGGTGCGCAACACGGCCCAGTCGCTGACCGGCGCATCGTCCACATACACATCGCCGCCGTTGTCGGGTCCGCCCCCGCCCACGGCGAGGGTGATGGTCATGTCCTTGCGCTCTATCTGCGCCGCGCCCTCGCTCTGGATCAGCTCGATGGGCACGGAGGACTGCACCACGAAGGAGGAGGTGAGCATGAAGAAGAGCAGCAGCAGCAGCACCACATTGACCATGGAGGTCATGTCCAGCGCGGCCCGCACTTTGAGCCCCGTATTGCGCGGAAAGCGCATGCCTCAGTGCTCGCGGTCGCCGTGACGGCGCGTGAGCAGATCCATCAGTTCGGAGGAGCCGGCCTCCATCTCGGTCACCATGCCCTGCACGCGGGTCACGAAGTAGTTGTAGACGATAAGCGCCGGTATGGCCACGACAAGACCCGCGGCCGTGGCGACCAGCGCGTTGCCGATGCCCTCGGCCAGGTCGGCCGGACTCACCTGGCCGCGCTTGTTTTGAATTTGCGCGAAGCACTTGATCATGCCCTGCACCGTGCCCAGCAGCCCCAGCATGGGCGCCACGGTGGCGCAGGTGGCAAGGCCCGACAGGTAGCGCTCCAGCCGGGGCACCTCAAAGCGGGCCGCGTCCTCGATGGCCTCGCGGATGTCGTCCTTGGGCCGGTTGTGCTTGAGGATGCCCGCCTTCATGATGCGCGCGATGGGCGCCTTCGACTCGTCGCACTGCTCCAGCGCCTCCTGGATGCGGTCCTGCCGCAGCACCTGCCGCATCGCGTCCATGAACTCGCGCGCGTCCACGTCGGCCCGGCGCAGCGCAAGGAAGCGCTCGATGATGATGGTGAGCACGATGATGGAGCACAGCAGGATCGGCCACATTAGCACGCCGCCCCGGGCAATCAACTCGTAGTACTGTTCAAGACCCATGGATTTACCCGCCGGCGGCGCCGGCAGCCACGTCGTGGCTGACCAGCGTGCCCAGTCCCTTGTCCGTGAATATTTCCAGCAGCAGGCTGTGCGGCACCCGCCCGTCGATGATGTGCGTGCGGCGCACCCCGAAATCGAGCGCCTTGAGGCACGCGTCGATCTTGGGCACCATGCCGCCCGAAATCACGCCCATCTGCTTCAGCGTCTCCACGTCCTTCGAGTGCAGCCGGTGGATCAGCGAGTCCGGATCGTTCTTGTCGCGCAGCAGCCCCGGCGTGTCGGTGAGGAACACGAGCTTCTCGGCCTGGATCGCGGCCGCAAGGTCGCCCGCCGCCGTGTCGGCGTTCACGTTCCACGTGCCGCCCTGCATGTCGGTGGCGATGGGCGCGATGACCGGGATCAGCCCGGCGTCGCACACGGCCTTGATGACCTTTGGGTTGACGCTGTTGATCTCGCCCACCAGCCCGATGTCCTCGCCGTCCTCCAGCGCCTTGCGCGCGCAGAAGAGCCGCCCGTCCTTGCCGCTCAGGCCGATTGCCTCGCCGCCCGCCTGGTTGATCAGGTTCACAATGTCCTTGTTCACCCGCCCGGCCAGCACCATTTCCACCACGTCCATGGTGGCCTCGTCGGTGATGCGCAGCCCGTTCCGGCTGAACTTCGACTCGATGTTGAGCCTCTTCAGCATGGCGTTGATGGCCGGGCCGCCGCCGTGCACCACGATCGGGTTGAGCCCGATGTAGCGCATCATCACGATGTCCTGCGCCGTGATCGCGCGCAGGGCCGGCTCCAGCATCGCCGCGCCGCCGTACTTGATGACGACCGTCTTGCCCTCGAACTGCCGGATGAACGGCAGCGCCTCAATGAGCACGTCGGCCTTCTCAATCCATCGCTGCATGGTCAGCCTCCCGGTGTTCAACTGCGGTAGTCCGCGTTGATGCTCACGTAGTCGTGGCTCAGGTCCGAGGTCCAGTACACGGCCCGGCCCGGTCCCGCGCCCAGCGACACGCGCACGTGCAGGTCATGCCGCTTCATCAGCTCCGCCGCCTGCGCCTCCTCGAAGGGAGTCGGCGTCCCGTCGCGGACCACCTCAAGCCCCTCTATCGAAATGCTCAGGCGCTCCGGCGAAAAGTCCGCGCCCGAATAGCCCGCCGCGCAGGCGATCCGGCCCCAGTTCGGGTCCTGCCCGAAAAAGGCCGTCTTGCAGAGCTGCGACTGGGCCACCGCCTTCGCGGCCAATTGCGCCTCACGGTCGGAGTTGGCGCCCTCGACCAGGATTTCGATGAATTTCGTCGCGCCCTCGCCGTCGCGCACCAGCGCCTGCGCCATGAAAACGCAGATCTTGTGGAACGCCCGGGCAAAGGCGGCGTAGTGGGCCGTGCCCGGCTCCAGCAGGGGCACGCCCGACTGGCCGTTGGCAAGGCAGAGCAGCGTGTCGTTGGTGCTGCTGTCGTTGTCCACGCAGACGCAGTTGAACGACTGTCTCGCGCACTCCGAAAGGAGCACGCGCAAATCGGCGGCGCGAACGGCCGCGTCGGTCGTGATGAAGCACAGCATGGTCGCCATGTTGGGCGCGATCATGCCCGAGCCCTTGGCGATGGCGCCGATGCGCACCGAGCCGCAGTCGAGCGGCAGCTCCACCGCGGTTTCCTTGGCCACCTTGTCGGTGGTCATGATAGCGGCAGCCGCGTCGGCCCCGCCCGTGTCCGACAGCGCCGTCAGGCAGTCGCTGACGCCGTTGGCGATGCGGTCCATCGGCAGGGGCAGACCTATGACGCCGGTGCTGCACACGCACACCTCGGTGATTGGCACGCCCAGCGCCCCGGCGACCATTTCGGCCGTCGCCTGCGCGTCGCTCAGCCCCTGGGTGCCGGTGCAGGCGTTGGCGTTGCCGCTGTTCACGAAAAGCGCCCGCGCCGTCTCGCGCACGCACACGCCCTGCGTCCACAGCACCGGCGCCGCCTTCACTTTGTTCGTGGTGAACACCCCGGCCACCGTGGCCGGCGCGTCGCTCACGATGAGCGCGCAGTCCTTTTTCGTGGTCTGCAGATTCTTGATATGGGCGACAACGCCCGCGGCGCGAAAGCCCCGCGGCGCGCAAACGCCCCCGGCGATGGTGTTCATGGCGCCATGCCTCCGTGTGTTGCGTGGGGCGGAGATTGAGTCCCCCCTTCAGGGGGGTGGCCCGAAGGGCCGGGGGGTGTATGTCCGTGCACGGTCTGTTCATGCGGCTGCGGGCATACACCCCCCGCCCGGCCTGCGGCCGGGCTGCCCCCCTGAAGGGGGGACCAAGACTGCGCCCGGGCGTGGTCGTGGTGGGAGACTGCACCGCGTTTAATCGCGTTCATGGGGCCATGCCTCCGTAACGCAGGCCCTCGGTCTCGTCGAGTCCGAACATCAGGTTCATGCACTGCAGGGCCATGCCCGCGGTGCCCCCGACGAGATTGTCGATGGCGCTTATTATGACCAGGTTGCCCGTGCGCTGGTCCATGACCCAGCCGAAGTCGCAGAAATTGGAGCCGCGCACGTGCTTCACCTCGGGCAGCACCCCGGGGCCGAGCACGCGCACAAAGGGCTCGGCCTCGTAGCGCGCGAAATAGGGCGCCGGGTCGAACGCCCGCTCCGGGCGCAGGGTTATCGTCGTCAGAATGCCCCGCGTGATCGGCGCCACATGCGGTGTGAACTGCACCAGCGCGCGGAACCCCAGCTCCTGCTCGATTTCGGGCACGTGCTGGTGGTTGCCGATCTTGTACGCCTTGAGGTTCTCGTTCATCTCCGGGAAATGGAACGCCTCGCTCGTGCTGCGTCCCGCCCCCGAGATGCCCGAGATGCTGTCCACCACAATGGGCAGGCACGGCATCAGCGGCGCGTCCAGCAGCGGCCGCACCGGCGTCAGAATGCTGATGGGGTAGCACCCGGGCACGGCCACCAGGCTCGCCCCGCGCAGTTCCTCGCGGTACCACGGCACATGCCCGTACACCGCCTCCGGCAGCAGCTGCGCCGCCGTGTGCTCGGCGTTGTAATACCGGGTGTAGGCGGCGGTGTCCTTCAGGCGGAAATCGGCGCCGATGTCAATCACCCGCGCGCCCGCCGCCCGCAGCGCCGCCACCGGCGCCATGGACAGCTTGCCCGGCACGCCCACAAACACCACGTCGCACTTCGCCGCAAGCGCCTGCGCGTCAAAGCTTTCAAAGCTCAGGTCATGCATCTTGCGGAAGGCCGGCAGCGCGTCGTCCAGCGTCTCGCCGGACACGCTGGTTGATGCCAGGGCGCTCAGTTTCACCCCGCCATGCGCCCCCAGCAGGCGCAGCAGTTCCCTGCCCCCGTATCCCGTCGCGCCCACAATGCCCGCACGAATCACAATCGTTCTCCTCAAATGAAGGTAAACCGGCGGCCCAAAGCCCGCCGGAAAGACGCGTTCTTATAATTAACTGTCCGGCCAGCTCTTATTCCACAAACAGATTGCCGTACTACTCAGGCTGTGTTGGTTCTACTTCAGCCTTCACACTTCAGCCTTTTCTGATTATACGGCGGCGCCGCCGGGGGCTGCAAACCAGGAGGATAAAACGGCAGACAAAGCGGCGCGGCGGCCCTGGCCTAACACGCCGATTCAATTGATCTTGCATTGCATGGCGGCTGAAAACTAGAATACTGAGGATATGGAGGCGCGCGGCGTCTTTCTGCCCCCATCCGGGCACACCCGTCATGCATGGTGAATTCACCGCCATGCGGGCGGCGCGCGGCGACCACTGAACGCGAAAGCACAACGGCTGACAGACAGCCACAGACCGGCAACGGAGGAGATTTGTCATGAAGATTGATTTCGGCGGCGTCGAGGAAGAGGTGATCACACGCAAAGAGTTCCCCATGGCCCAGGCCAAGAAGGTGCTCAAGAAAGAGGTCATCGCGATCATCGGCTACGGCGTGCAGGGTCCGGCCCAGGGCCTGAACATGCGCGACAACGGCTTTAACGTCATCGTCGGCCAGGCGAAGGAGTTCAAGCGCGACTGGGACCGCGCCGTCAAGGACGGCTGGAAGCCCGGCGTGGACCTGTTTGACATTGACGAGGCCTGCAAGCGCGGCACCGTCATCCAGTACCTCGTCTCCGATGCGGCGCAGAAGGCGCTGTGGCCCAAGATCAAAAAGCACCTGACCGAGGGCAAGGCCCTGTACTTCTCCCACGGCTTCTCCATCACCTACAAGAAATACACCAAGGTCATCCCCCCGAAGAACGTCGATGTGATCCTGGTCGCCCCCAAGGGCTCCGGCCTCAACGTGCGCCGCAACTTCCTGAGCGGCGCCGGCATCAACTCCAGCTTCGGCGTGGGCCAGGACTTCACGGGCCGCGCCCGCGAGCGCGCCATTGCGCTCGGCATCGCCATCGGCTCGGGCTACCTGTTCCCGACCACCTTTGAGTCCGAAGTCTACAGCGACCTGACGGGCGAGCGCGGCGTGCTGATGGGCGCGCTGGCCGGCATCATGGAGGCGCAGTACGACGTGCTGCGCGCCAACGGCCACAGCCCGAGCGAGGCCTTCAACGAGACCGTCGAGGAGCTCACGCAGAGCCTCATCCGCCTGGTCGACGAAAACGGCATGGACTGGATGTACCAGAACTGCTCGGCCACGGCCCAGCGCGGCGCGCTCGACTGGAAGCCCAAGTTCAAGAAGGCCACCCTGCCGGTATTCAAGGAGCTGTACCGCCGGGTCAAGAGCGGCGAGGAGTGCAAGCGCGTCCTCAGCAGCACCGGCAAGGTGGACTACCGCGAGCGCCTCACCAAGGAGCTGGACCTCATCAAGAACTCCGAGATGTGGAAGGCCGGCGCGGCCTCCCGCGCACTGCGTCCCAAGACGGCCCCGGCCAAGCTGGTCAAGTCCAGCGTGGGCACCGGCGGCCGACAGGGCAACTAGGCAAACTGAAAACGGCGCCGGGCGGGCCTATTGACGCCGCCCGGCGCCGTGTTGCCAATACCGTCGCCGATATGCCATGCTCTTTGCGATTAGGTGGCCCGTCGGCGGAACCGCCGGCGGCAAGCGGGTGGAGCGGTCAACCAAACCCATGAGACCGAACAAGCGGGCAGATGAGCAGGGCGGCCCAAAGCGCCCGGGGAAGAGGCCTTGAGCAAGGCGGCACCCATCACATTTCTGGGTCCGGCGGACGGGCTGAACTGCGTCTCCAAGTGGACGGGCGCCTATCTGCACGCGCACCTGTGCAGCGACCTCGGCCGCAAGCGCCGCAACAACGAGGATTCCTGCCTGCTCTGCGCCCCCGACGATTCCGAGCTGCTGGAGCGCCGCGGCGTGCTCTTTGCCGTCGCCGACGGCATGGGCGGCGCCAGCGCAGGCGAGCGCGCCAGCCGCATGACCCTGGAAACCATCGCGGAGCAGTATTACGACGAGGCCTGCAAGGGCTTCGCCCCGGCCGCCCTGCGCGAGTCCATCGAGGCGGCCAACGAGGCCGTCTATTATGAGGCCGAAAGCTCCAGTGAATACGCGGGCATGGGAACCACCGCCTCGGTGCTGGCGGTCATGGGCAACTGGGCCTACATGGCCCAGGTTGGCGACAGCCGGATTTATCTCCAACGCGAGGGGCTCGGCCTCAAGCAGCTCACCGACGACCACTCGCTCGTCGCCGAGCAGATGCGCAACGGCCTCATCAACGCCGAAGAGGCCCGCACCCACCTGCTCAAGAACCTCATCACCCGCGCCGTCGGCATCAAGGACACGGTTGACGTCGACCTCTTCGCGCTGGAACTGCACGTGGGCGACACGCTGCTGATTTGCTCCGACGGGCTGAGCAACATGGTTTCCGACGAGGACATCATGGGCGCCCTGGCCATGCAGGACCTGGGCGACGCCTCGGACAGCCTCATCGCCAAGGCGCTCGACGCCGGCGGCAGCGACAATGTGACCGTGGTCGCCCTGCGCGTCACGGCGCCCCCCCCGGCCACCTACTACCAGCAGGGCGCGCAAAAAGTCTCCCTCGGCCCCGAGGGTTTCATGGCCCGCCTCAAGCGGAAGTTTTTCTCCTGACAAAAACGAAAGCGGCCACGGCGTGGTGTTGTCACCGCACCGTGGCCGACTTTTTGTTTCCTCAGCCCTCGCGGATTTCGCGTTTCTCCGCGTCATAGATCATGCGCTTGCCGGTGTCGCAGGCCATCACGCCCATGAGGCACGCCACGGCGTGCTGGTACCCCGCGTCGATGGACGCGTTTGGCGTCTTGCGCGTGCGGATGCACTGGACCCAGTCCAGCATGTGGTCGGGCATGGGCACCTCCTTAATCATCTTCTTGTCCTTGACCCGCCCGTCGGGCTTCCCGGCGCCCTCGTCCGTGATGAAGGGGTGCTCCCATTCCAGCAGGTCCATGGTCGCCTGGTCGCCGAAAATCTTGAAGGTGCTGCCGTTGCCGTTGCCGAAGTAGGTCGAGTAGGTGACCATGAAACCCTCGGGATAGGTCCAGAGGCACTGCGTTTCGTCCTGGACGTCGAAGTTGTGCTCGTCCTTCCAGGTAAAGGTGCCGCCCAGCGCCACCGCGTTTAGCGGGAAGCTCGCCCCCGTGATGTAGTGGACAAGGTCGATGTAGTGGCTGCCGAACTGGGGAATGAGCCCGTTGCAGAACGTTCGGTATCCGTACCAGCCCGAGTAGCGGTCGGAGGAGAAGGGCTCGTCCGGCGCGCCGCCGAGGAATTCCTTCCAGTCCACGTCCGCCTCCTTGGCGTCCTTCAGACGGCTGTACCAGAACGGGCGCGTGCCGTTGCGCTGCTGCTCGACCCGGCCGACCTTGCCCAGCACGCCGGTCTTGTACAGTTCGCGCGCGCCCGCCATGCTCGGCATGCTGCGCAGCTGCGTGCCGACCTGCACCACGATGCCGCTCGCCTTGACCGCGTCCACCGTGGAAACCAGCGTCTCCATGCTGTTGGCCAGCGGCTTTTCGCAGTACGCGTCCTTCTTGGCCTCCGCCGCGGCGGTGAGACACGCCGTATGCAGGTGGTCCGGCGCGGCGATCATGACCGCGTCCACGTTCGCGTCGGCAATCAGCTCGCGGAAGCTGCTGTACTTCTTCGCCTCCTCCCCGTACCAGTCCTTGGTCATCTTGGCCGCCTCCTCGCGGACCGGCGTCCACACGTCGCAGACCGCCATGATCTGCGCGTTCTGCTCCTTGTCGTACCGGTGAAGCCCCGGCATGTGCGCGCCCCGGCCGCGGTCGCCGCAGCCGATGATGCCCACGCCGATCCGCTCGTTGGCGCCCACCACGCGCGCGTAGCTGGCCGCGCTCATCGACATGGCGGTGGCGCCCGCAGCGGCGGCGGTGCGCAGGAAATCTCGACGGGTACTTTCGTTTGGCATGGCGGAAACCTCCGGGTTAAGTGCGTTTGTCGGCAATCCAAAGCCGCGTTTGCGGTGTCAGTGAAACAACACGGCCGGGCAGGAATCCGGCCCGGTTCGTCCACCCCTCCACCTCCTCAAACGTGTAGGTGCCCCCGCCCGGCGTGTGCACCAGCATGTGCAGCGAAAAAATGAGGCTGAACGGCGGCCCCGACCTGTCGTTGTCCACAAGGAAATCCTTGATGACAATCGAACCGCCCGGCGAAAGCGCCTCGTGCGCCCTGCGCACCACCGCCTCGTTCTGCGCCGGGCTGAAACTGTGGATGATGTTGGAAAGAAAGACCAAATCATAGGGCCCGCCGTACGAATCGGCCAGGCAGTCCCCCGCGATGTACGAGAAGCGCTCCTCCAGCCCCGCCGCCGCCACCTTTTCCCGCGCCAGGGCGATGACCGCGGCCCGGTCAAACAGCGTCGCCCGCAGCCGTGGGTGCGCCTTGAGAAACACCGACGAGTAGGTGGCCGGCCCCCCGGCCAGGTCCAGCATGTTCTCATACCGCGACAGGTCCACCGCGCGCAGCACCTCGGGCGCGGCAAACGAGGCCACATTGTCCATGCCCAGGATGAAATTGCGCAGGGCGACGCCCGAAAGCTCGTGCTCCCGCACGTTACTGCAGTCCCCCGTCGCAACGCATTGCGGAAGCTGCGCCCAAGCCTCCCAGCTTGCCTGGGTGTGCCGCAGGATGTCGCCCTGCCACGCGGGCGCGCCGGGCACCAGGCAGGCCGAGGCGGCCTCCCCGTTGCGGTATCCGCCGTCTTCCCTGGTCACCAGCTGCAGCGCCACCAGTCCGTCCAGCAGCATCGCCGTGCCGCGCGGGCTCCAGCCGGTCTTCCCGGCGACGAAAGCGGCCGTGGCGGGCTGTTCAAGCAGGGCGAACACGTTTCCCTCCAGCGCGGTGAAGAGGATCTGGGACCGCTTATAGGCGTTGGCAATCGTGTTGACCTGCCCCATAAGCTCCATCATTTCCTGCATGACGGCTCCCTTGCCGGCCCGTTTAGTGTGAGGCCGCGTTGCCCGCTCCGTCATTGCGAGCGAAGCGAAGCAATCTCTTGAAACCACTGCCCGTATACAGGGGCAACGCGAGCAAGAGATTGCTTCGCTTTGCTCGCAATGACGACCTTCTTCCCATAGTGCCCCTGCTAATCCATCCGCTCGGGCGGCTTGTAGTGGAAATCTTGGTTCTCTACATAGGGCGTGCCGTCGCCGGTCTGCGCCGGCTCTACGGGCGCCTCGCCCTCTACGGGCGCGGCTTCGGCGGCCGAATCGGGCGTCGTTACGGGGGTGCTTTGCGCCGTGCCCTCCAGGTAGGGATGGCTGTCGGCGTCGCTTTCCGGGGTGTCCGATCCGCCGCCGGCCACCAGTTCCTTGGACCCGTCGTTCTTCTCGGCGGGCTTCGGCTCGGATTTCTTCTCTTCTTTGTCGCCGGTCTTCATGAACGCGTCGAGCAGCTTTTCCGGGTCCTGGCGGTTTAGCTTGTCGAACTCTTTCTTGAGCGGGTTCACTTCCTTCGCAAGGTCCTCGCGGACCCCCTTGATGTATCCCTGAAGATCGCGCGTGGCCCGCAGGAATATCTTGGCGTACTCGGGGAACTTCTCGGGTCCAAGCACAATGAGGGCTATGACCGCCACGAGCAGCATCTCGCTGAAGCCAATACTCTCAAACATGCCGCGGTTTCCCCTATTGCGCCGCGTCGGCGGCGCGTTCTCTGCGTCGGACCACGATGTAGGACGCCCAAATGCTCGCCTCGTACAGCAGCACGAGCGGAACAAGCATGATCATCATGGACAGCGGGTCGGGCGGCGTGAGAAACGCGGCCGCCACGGACAGGCACACTATCACCACCTTGCGGTGCTGCCGCAGGGTCTGCGGACTCAGCAAATCCATGTACACCAGCACCAGCACCACCATGGGGAACTGGAACGCCAGCGCGAATCCGGCGAGGCACTTGACGATGATCGTCAGGGTCTCATCGAGCCGAAGCTGCACCGTCACCCATCCCGGCGTCCACTCCAGCAGGTACGGAAGCACCAGGGGAAACACGCCAAAATAGGCCACCGACACGCCCAGCACGCCCAGTCCGGCGCACCCGAAAAGCAGCGTCTTTACCAGTTTCCGCTCGCTGGGCTTCAATCCGGGAAAGATGAAGGCGCACAACTGCCACAGGATGAACGGAAACGCAAGGACCAGTCCGCCATAGGACGCTATCTTCAGCTTCACCTTGATTGGCTCGAAGGGATTGAGCACGGTCCAGTTAAACGGACGGGGTCCGTCGGTCTTCGCGGGGGCGGCGGCTGTCCCGGCCGGGACCGCTTCACCCTCTTTGGCCGCGGGGGGCGCTTCGCCCTCGGGCGCGGGGGTGGTGGTCGCGGTCGTGCCCGCGGCGGGCGTGGCGCCCGCCGTGTCCGGCGCGGCCACAACGGCAAGGATCGGCTTCAGGGGCTGCACGATCACATTGAGAAGCTGGTCGGAGAAAACAAAGCACAGCACCGCCGCAACGGCCAGGATGACCATGGACCGGACCAGGCGGTCGCGAAGCTCACCGAGGTGCTCGGTGAAAGTCATCCTCATTTCTTCTTCGGTCATAAGCCGGCGTCCTGTTGGGTGTAATCAGTTGGCTCGGTGGGGAGCCCAGGCCCCGGCGTCCTCCCCGCAGTTGCGCGGCTGGAGCGGCAGGCGCCCGGAGGCGGCGGGGTGATCAGTCTGACTGCGCTTCAGGCGCGGCCGTTTCAACGGTCCCGTCGACCATCTCCTTGATCGCCTTGCCGGGCTTGAAGGATACCACCCGCTTGCGCTGAATGGGCACCGCGTCGCCCGTGCGCGGGTTCCGTCCGGTGCGCGCGTTCCTGCGTTTCGTCTCAAACACCCCGAAATTGCGGATTTCCAGACGATCACCCTGCGCCAGCGCCTCAAGGATGCTGTCGAGCGTGGTCTGAACCACCGCCGCCACCTCGTTCTGGGTGAAACCCAGCCGTTCGGCGACATCTATGACAAGTTCACGCTTGGTCAACGCAGGTTCCTCGCGACTCGATACGTTTCACGTGCGCCGTCCCGGAAAACACGGCGGGTCGGCGCTTCACGGCACAGCGGTTCTTACTGGGTGGGCAGGGTCGTTCCCATGCCCAGCGCGCTCTTGTACATGGTCCCCAGGCCGCCGATGTCCAGGTACATCACCACGGCTATGGCGGCTATCACGGCCGCAATGATCAGGAAGGTCTTCGTGTTCGGGTTCATCGGGCCGCCGCCGCCGCCGCGCGCGCCCGCCATCATGTCCTGCGTTATCACGACAACGCGCTCGCCGCGCTCCGCCCGGCCCTTTTTGTCCTCGATCACGCCCAGCGTCTCGTTGATCGAGATGAACGCGCGGTGCCACTCGGTCTGCAGCTTCTTGAGCGCCACTTCCGACTGGGCGTAAATCGCCTCAAGGCTCGTCGCGCCGCTCACGATGTTCATCGTGTTGCCGTCGAGCGTGTAGTCCTCCTGCAGCGTCTGCTGCAGCACCCTGTGCTCGCGCGCCAGCTTGCTCTTTATCTTCAGAAACTGCTGCTCCAACTGGGCCTTGTTCACGCCCGGATTGGGATACGACGTGAGCACCTGGTTGAACAGCAGCCAGTCGTTCATGAACTCCCGGCACAGTTCAACGCGGCGCTCCAGATGCTCGACAGTTTTTTGCTGTTTCTTGTTCAGAGCCATGGTAAGAAAACGCTCCTTTAGACGAAAAAAGACCCTTGAGCCAAACAGGGTTACTTTAGCACACGCCCTGTGTCATGTCAAACGGCATATTCGGTAAGTTTCTGGCCGTTGCGGTTTTACGCATATTTTACCGTCTGCCCGCGGGCCGCAAAACCGACCCGCCGCCGGGAGCCGTCAACCCTTGCCGCCCAATCCCATAAAGTTCCGGATCATGGTCTTGCCGTGCTCGGTCAGGATGCTTTCCGGGTGGAACTGCACCCCCCACACCGGGTACTCCCGGTGGGCCACCGCCATGATCATGCCGCCGCCGGTCTCCGCCGTAACCTCAAGGCAGTCCGGGCAGGTTTCCCGCTTGATCACCAGCGAGTGGTACCGCGTCGCCTTGAACGGCGACGGCACGCCCGCAAAGAAGGCGTTGCCGTTGTGCGTGATGCTGCTGATCTTGCCGTGCATGATGACCCCGGCCCGCACGACGTCGCCGCCGTAGGCCGCGCCCATGCTCTGGTGGCCAAGGCACACCCCCAGGATCGGGTATTTCGGCCCGAGCTCCCTGATGGTCTCGATGGAGATGCCCGCCTCGTAGGGCGTGCAGGGCCCCGGCGAGATGACGATGCGGTCCGGCTTGAGCTCGTCCACGCCGTCCACCGTGATGGCGTCATTGCGGAACACCCGCACGTCGCCGTCCAGCTCGCCGAAATACTGCACCAGGTTGTAGGTGAACGAGTCGTAGTTGTCGATGATGATAATCATGATTCGAGCCCCTTCTCGGCGAAGTCCACGGCCTTGAACAGCGCCCTGGCCTTGTTGACGGTTTCCTCGTATTCGCGCTCCGGGTCGCTGTCGTACACGATGCCCGCCCCGGCCTGCAGGTAGGCCGTCCCGTCCTTCACCACCATCGTGCGGATCAGAATGCACGTGTCCATGTCGCCGTCATAGCTGATGTAGCCGCAGCCGCCCGAATAGGGGCCGCGCCGTTCCGGCTCCAGTTCGTCGATCACCTGCATCGCCCGGATTTTCGGCGCCCCGCTCACCGTCCCCATCGGGAAGGTCGCCTCGATCGCGTCAAAGGCGTCGCAGTCGGCCTTCATTTTGCCCGCCACCTCGCTCACAATGTGCATCACGTGCGAGTAGCGCTCGATCACCATCAGCTTGTTCGCCACCGGCGCCACCGTGCCCGGCTGGCTGATCCGGCCCACGTCGTTGCGGCCGAGATCGACCAGCATGATGTGCTCCGCGATTTCCTTCTCGTCCGCCATCAAATCCTTCTCGAGCGCCAGGTCCTCCTCCGGCGTCGCCCCGCGTTTGCGCGTGCCCGCGATGGGACGCACCATGCACGCGCCGTTCTTCACCTGGGTCATCACCTCCGGGCTCGACCCCACCAGCGCGAACTCGGGGAACTGCACCAGCAGCATGTAGGGCGACGGGTTGATGCAGCGCAGCGCGCGGTACAGGTTGGCCGGGCTCGCGCCCACGGGCCGCCGGAACCGCTGCGAAAGCACCACCTGGAAGATGTCGCCCGCGCTGATGTACTCCTTGGCCTTTGTGACGGCCGCGCAGAACGCCTCGCGCGTGAAGTTCGACTCCGGCGTCGCGTCCTCCTCCGGCGCGTTGTGCAGGCGCTCCGTGCTGACCACGAGCGGGCCGCGCAGCTTCTGCTCGATCTCGTGAATCTTGCGCACGGCCTCGTTGTACACCGCGTCGGCATTGTCATTGCAGTGCGCGTTGGACACGATCTGAATCTTGTTCTTCACGTGGTCGAACACAACGATGGTGTCGGTGATCATGAAGTACAGGTCGGGCAGGTTCAGCGGGTCCAGGTTCGCGTCCGGCAGCTTTTCGAAGAAGCGCACCTGGTCGTAGGACAGGTAGCCCACGGCGCCGCCGTGGAACACCGGCAGCCCAGGCACCCTGACCGGCTCATACTGCGCCATCAGCGCGCGCAGCTCGCGCAGCGGGTTGTCGGACTCGAAAGCCTCCTCCACGCCGTCGCGGATGATGGCCCCGTGCCGCCCCTTCGAGCGGAACACGATGGACGGGTTGGCGCCCAGGAAGGAGTACTGGCCGATGACCTCGGCCTTCTCCACGCTCTCCAGCAGAAACGCGTACTGCTGGCTGCGCGAGATTTTGAGGTACGCCGTGACCGGCGTTTCCAGGTCTGCCAGAATTTCCTTGCAAACCGGCACCACGGCGTTCGGCCGGGCGATCTTGCGGAATTCGTCAAGGCTGGGATAAATCATGGGGATGTTCCTTATGGGTCATGCCGC
>CAIUWO010000655.1 GCA_903902895.1 Candidatus Hydrogenedentota bacterium
ATCCCCTACGGCTGGGCCGCCGAAGAGGAGAAATGGCCGGAACACGGCAAAGAGTTGATGAAGACCGTACAAAAGGCCGCGAAGGCCATCGGCTGTCCCGTGGTCGGAACCGACCTGGTCGGGGAGATCTCCCACGGTCCGTGGACCGGTCAGGTCTACGGCGGCCAGAGTATCGCTTCGGACGCGAAGGGGAATGTCCTGTTCGTTTCCAAAGACAGGGACGTCGACATGGCCCTGTTAACCCTCAGAGGCAAATAGCGGACATGGAATTAAGGGGACGCCTTACTTAATTATTCGCATGCGCCCCTGCCAAAACAAATTCAAGGCCTCACAAATTGCTTCGTGATGCCTTGAATTTGCACGCAGCACACACTGGGCTCGAACCCGCGATATTCTGGCCACCGTCGACGGTCCTGACATGAATGCCAGGGTGGCATGCGATCCGCAAGAGTACTTCCGGCCAGCCCGAACGCTTCAAAATAGAACTGGCTGAGCAGGCCCGGCCCGTTTTCTGGAGGCGATTGTGGTGGCGCGCATGATATTGCGCCGACCGGCGCGCAACTGCTACAATTGCACGGTTTTACCAAATTCACAGGGGCAGTGTCCCGGCGTGCGCCGGGATAGGGCTCGGGTGTCCGGTCCTGTGCGGCCGGGCATGGCCCATTCTGCCCCAAGGCTTAACCCGATTGGAGACAGTTACAGTTATGGCTATCGTCACCATGCGCCAGTTGCTGGAGTCCGGCATTCACTTCGGTCACCAGACCCGCCGCTGGCACCCCAAAATGTCCCGCTTCATCTTCGGACAGCGGAACGGCATCTACATCATCAACCTGCAGCACACGCTGCGCCAGCTGTACAAGGCGTACGGGCTGGTGCGCGACACGGTCGCCGACGGCGGCACGGTGCTGATGGTCGGCACCAAGCGCCAGGCGCAGGAGCCGGTGCAGCGCGAGGCGGAACGCTGCGGCATGTACTACGTCAACAGCCGCTGGCTCGGCGGCACGCTGACGAACTTCCGCACGGTCAAGCAGAGTATCGCGCGCCTGACCAAGCTGCAGGAAATGGAAAACGACCCCGAGATCGACAAGAAGCACACGAAGAAGGAACTCGTGCTCCTGCGCAAGGACCGCGAGAAACTGAGCAAGAACCTGCTGGGCATCCAGAAGATGCCGGGCCTGCCGCGCGTGGTCTTTGTCATCGACGCCAAGCGCGAGGCGATTGCCGTGCTTGAGGCCCAGCGCCTGCACATCCCGTGCATCGGCGTGGTCGACACCAACTGCGACCCGGACGTGGTCGACCTTCCCATCCCCGGCAACGACGACGCGATCCGCGCCGTGAACCTCTACTGCCAGATCATTGCCGACGCGGTGCTTGAGGGCAAGCTGCGCGCCGAGAAGGTGCAGGCGGATCGCGAAGAGAACATGATGGCCGCCGACGAGGGCTCCGACGAGGAGCCGAAGGCGATCACGGGCGACGATGCCTATGACCAAGTGTACGAGGAGGCGCCGGACACGCTCGCCGCCGCCGAGCAAGAAGCCCCCCCCGCGGCCGAATAACGGAAACAGAACAGACTCAACCCCATTTGGGACAGGGATACAGTTATGGAAATCACAGCGGCACAGGTGAAAGAACTGCGCGACGCCACCGGCGCGGGCATGATGGACTGCAAGCGCGCCCTGGCCGAGAGCGGCGCGGATTTTGACAAGGCGGTGATGTGGCTGCGCGAGAAGGGCATGGCCAAGGCCGCCAAGCGCGCGAGCAAGGTCGCCTCCGAGGGCGCCGTGGTGTCCTGCATCGCCGATGACGGCAGGAGCGGCGCCGTGGCCGAGGTCAACTGCGAGACCGACTTCGTCGCGCGCGGCGACGAGTTCCGCGGCTTTGCGGCCACCGTGTGCGCCCAGGCGCTTGCGGCGGGCGCGGGCTGCGACTCCGCGGACGCACTGCTGGACCAGCCCTCCGTGAAGGATGCCTCCCGCACCCTGCGCGACGCGGTCAGCGAGCTGACCGGCAAGTGCGGTGAAAAGGTGAGCTTGCGCCGCTTCGCCCGCTTCGCGCTGGCCGACGGCGACACGGGCGCCGTGGTCACCTACATCCACATGGGCGGCAAGATCGGCGTGCTGGCCGAGGTCGGCTGCGAGAAGGCCGAGGGCCTGCAGAGCGAGGCGTTCCGCGCCTTCGCCAGCGACCTCTGCCTGCAGATCTGCGCGGCCAACCCGCGCTGGGTCAACAGCAGCGAGGTGCCCCAGGCCGACTACGACAACGAGATGGCGCTGTACGTGAAGCAGGCCATGGAGACGGGCAAGCCGGAGGCGGTCTGCAAGAAGATTGCCGAGGGCAAGATGTCCAAGTATTACAGCGAGGTCTGCCTGCTGGACCAGCCCTTCGTGAAGGACGACAAGCGGGCGATCAAGGACCTGGTCGGCGAGCTGACCGGCAAGTGCGGCGGCAAGATCAGCGTCCGCGGCTTTGTGCGCTTCCAGCTCGGCGAGGGCATCGAAAAGCAGGTGTCCAACCTGGCCGAGGAAGTGGCCGCCGAACTGGCCAAGGCCGAGGGCAAATAGCCCCATGGCCGCGCCGGTGTACACCCGGATTCTGCTGAAAATAAGCGGCGAGGCCCTTGAGGGGCCGGCGCACCGCGGCGGCATCGATTTCGACACCGTGGGGAAATTCGCGGACGAGATCGCCGCCGTGGCGCGCGAGGGGGTGCAGATTGGCCTCGTTGTGGGCGGCGGAAACATTTTCCGCGGCGCCACGGGCGCGGAAACCGGGCTGGACCGGCCCACCGGCGACTACATGGGCATGCTGGCCACGGTGATCAACGCGCTGGCCGTCCAGGCGGCCATCGAGACCCGGGGCGTCGGGACGCGCGTGCTGAGCGCCATCGAAATGCCGCCCGTGGCCGAGCGCTACATCCGCCGCCGCGCAACGCGCCACCTCGACAAGGGCCGCGTGGTCATTTTCGCCGCGGGCACGGGCAACCCGTTCTTCACGACCGACACCGCCGCCGCCCTGCGCGCCAATGAAATCGGCGCGGAGGTGCTGCTCAAGGCGACGAAGGTCGACGGCATTTACGACGCCGACCCGAAGACGCATCCCGACGCGAAGCGCTTTGACTCGCTGAGCTACACCGAGGCGCTCACGCGCAACCTGCGCGTCATGGACGCCACGGCGATATCGCTGTGCCGGGAAAACAGGCTGCCCGTGATCGTGTTCGACCTGAACACGCCGGGAAACATTTTCAGGGTGCTGCATGGCGAGCCCATTGGGACTCTTGTAAAGGGAGACTGACTCATGCCGCAGGAAGTGACGATGAAGGAAGCCCGGGAGAAGATGGACAAGTGCGTTGAGGCGTACCGACAGGAGCTCACCAACATACGCACCGGCCGCGCCCATCCGGGCCTGCTGGACAGTGTCGAGGTCGAGGTGTATGGCGCGAAGATGAGGCTCAACCAGCTCGGCAACGTCACCGTGCCCGACCCGCACATGCTCGCGATCGACCTGTGGGACAAGTCGCAGATCAACGTCGTGGAGAAGGCGCTGCGCGCCTCGCAGCTCGGCGTGAACCCGTCCAACGACGGACGGCTAATCCGCGTCCCAATCCCCCAGCTCACCGAGGAGCGCCGCAGGGGGCTCGTCAAGCACGCCGCGCAGCTCGCCGAAGAGGCGAAGGTGGCCGTGCGCAACGTGCGGCGCCATGCGCTTGAGGCGATCAAGGCCCACCAGAAGGACGGCGACATCCCCGAGGATGACGCCCACAAGCTGAGCGACGAGATTCAAAAGGTCACGGACAAGCACATCGCCGCCATCGACGCCGCCTTGAAGCACAAAGAGGCGGACATCATGGAGGTGTGATGGAGCGCCGCGCGAACAAGGCCTGACGACGCGATTCCCCGCCGCGCGCGTGCATGGAATGCTCCACGCCCGCACGCGGCGGATTTATTTTGCGGCAGCACTTTGGCCGACTGGCGCAAAGGTTTTTCTTGCTCTTGCTCCTAATCTTGCTCTTGCCCCAGTTTGCGAATCATGGAAACAGCGATGATGCAGCCCCTTCTTGAGGGGAACTTGAATAACTTTCATAATTCCTGCTGATTTCGGGCAGGATTAAGAGCAGGAGCAACAGTAAGAGAAAAGAACGAGGCTGCCCGCGCCAATCGGCTAGGCAGTTAACTTTTGCGGCGGAAAGGACGGCATGAGCGAGATCCCGAAAAGACCCCACATGGACCCGCGCATCGACCCGGCGCGGCTGCCCGGCCACATCGCCATCATCATGGACGGCAACGGCCGCTGGGCCGAGCGGCAGGGACTGACCCGCGCGGAGGGCCATGAGGCCGGCGCGCGCGGCGTGCGCCTCGCCATCGAGGGCTGCCGCGAAATGGGCGTCCGCTGCCTCACCCTCTACGCGTTCTCAACCGAGAACTGGAACCGGTCCAAAACGGAGGTCAACGTGCTCTTCCGGCTGATGAGCAAGTACATCCGCAGGGAAGTGGCCGAGATCCACAAGAACAACATCCGCGTGCGCCTGCTCGGCGAGATCGACCGGCTGCCCGCGCGCGCCGCCGCCGACCTGCGCTACTGCCTCGACCTGACGGCGGCCAACACCGCCATGGACGTGTGCGTCGCGCTCAACTACGGCGCCCGCGCCGAGCTCGCGCGCGCCGCGCGCCTGCTGTGCGCCGAGACGGCCGACGGCCGTCTCCGTCCCGAACAGGTGGACGAGGCCGCCATTGCGGCGCGGCTCTACGCGCCCGATCACAGCGAGGTCGATTTGCTGGTCCGCACCAGCGGCGAGCTGCGCCTGAGCAATTTCATGCTGTGGCAGTTGTCCTACGCCGAGCTCGTGGTCACCCCCACGCTCTGGCCCGATTTTGACAAGCAGTGCCTGTGCGACGCCATTGTGGAATACCAGTTGCGCCGCCGCAGGTTTGGAGGCAGACCATGAGCGGAACTGTTGGCGGCGGAACGCGGGTCCGCGCGGGCACCGGACTGGTGATGGCGGTTCTCGTGCTGACGGTGCTGTGGGTCCCGGCCCTGTACTGGGTCGTCGACGCGCTGGTCGCGCTGCTGGTGGCCCAGGGCCTGCGCGAGTACTGCGCCATGGCGCGCGCCGCCGGGATTAACGTGATGCCGCGCGCAACCATCCTGACCGGTGTCGGGCTGGTGCTGTTCAACGGACTGGCGCTCTTCCTGTGGTGGCGCGGCATGGGTGGCATGCCCGTGGTTTCCGGCCTGTCGGGCGCGCTCTTCGTGCTGGTCTGCGCGCGGCTCGCCACGGGCCGCCACGACCTGCGCGGCATGGCCGCCGACTTCTTCGGCGTGGCCTATGTGGCCGGCCTCGCCTGCTACATGCTCCTGATGCACCACAACAGCGACATGGGTCCGGGACTCGTCACCTTCCTGCTCGTCGCGGTGGCCTGGTCCGACACGGGCGCCTATTTCATCGGCCGGGCCTTTGGCAGGCACAAGATGGCCCCGGTGACCAGCCCCAAGAAAAGCTGGGAGGGCGCCGCGGGCGGCGTCGTCTTCGCCATGCTGGCCGTGCTGGTGCTGTGGCTGCTGGTGCGCCACTTTGGCTGGCAGCGGCACTATCCCCCGGCGGTGCCGTGGGTGTGGGCGCTGCTCGCCGCGGGCCTGTCCGTGGTCAGCCAGCTGGGTGACCTTGCCGAGTCGATGATCAAACGCGAGGCGGGCGTCAAGGACGCCAGCCAAATCTTCCCGGGCCACGGCGGCGTGCTGGACCGCTGCGACGGCCTGCTCTTCGCCGCGCCCGCGCTGTACTACATGTACGCCGGCGGTGTCGCGCTTTCCTGGATACTCACGGGCTGACCGGCCGCGGGCCGCCCGTCACGGAGCACACTATCAATGTACGAAGCTGAAGCACAGGGCATTGCCGAATACCGGCAGCGCCTGAAGGAACTCCGCTCCTGCCTCAACGTGGACGGGGTGGGGCGCGAGATCGACATCGTGGAAAAGGTGATGTCCGAGCACGGGTTCTGGGACGACACCGAGTCCGCCCAGAAGGTCGTGAAGAAGCTCAAGGCCCTCAAGTCCGTGGTCGGCGCGCCTGACGAGTTGAACCGCGAGATTGAGGACGCGGCCGTGCTGATCGAAATGGCCGCCGAGGAGGCGGACGAGTCCCTCACCGACGAGATCGCGGGCCACATGGAACTGGTCAGGAAGAAGCTGGAGCGGCTGGAACTGAACAGCCTGTTCATGGACCCGCGCGACACCCGCACGGCCATCGTCAATTTTCACCCCGGCGCGGGCGGCACCGAGTCCTGCGACTGGGCCGAAATGCTCTACCGCATGTTCACGCGCTTCTGCGAAACCCGCGAGTTCGACGTCGAGGTGCTGGACTACCAGGGCGCCGAGGAGGCGGGCCTCAAGAGCGCCTCGCTGCGCGTCAGCGGGCCCTACGCCTACGGCACCCTCAAGAGCGAGGAGGGCGTGCACCGGCTCGTGCGCATTTCACCCTTTGACTCGGCCGCGCGGCGGCACACCTCCTTTTCCGCCATTGAGGTCATGGCCGAGGTGGACGACAGCATCGCCATCGAAATCAGGGAGGACGACATCAAGCTGGATGTCTTCCGTTCCAGCGGCGCGGGCGGCCAGAAGGTGAACAAGACCAGTTCCGCCGTGCGCCTGACGCACCTGCCCACGGGCATCGTCGTGGCCTGCCAGATTGAGCGCTCGCAGCACCGCAACCGCGAGACGGCCATGAACATGCTGCGCGCCAAGCTGTACGACATTGAGGTCAAGCGCCAGGAGGCGGAGCTGAGCGCGCTGCGCGAGGGCCAGCAGGACGTGGCCTGGGGCAGCCAGATTCGCAGCTACGTGCTGCACCCCTACCAGATGATCAAGGACCACCGCACGGGCGCGGAAACGGGCAATGTCGCCCGCGTGCTCGACGGGGAACTGGACCTGTTCGTCGAGTCTTACCTCAAATGGAACCTGGAACGCAGAAGCCGCGCCGCGCGGGCCGCGTCCGCCAAGGAGTAACGCATCATGACGGACACCCCAAACACCAACCCCGTGGTTGCCGGAAGAATACAGAAGCGCGACGCGCTCATGGCGGACATCCGCAAGGCCATCGGCGCCGTGGAAGGCGACGCGCGGCGCGTGCCCGAACTGCTTGAGGCGGGCGCATGGGACGAGGCGGAGCGGATCGCCGCGGCCTCCGGCGTGCCGGGCCTGGCCAAAAAGGTTCCCGCCTACCGCAAGACGGCCGAACAGATTGCGGCTGCGGCGGCCGCCGCGCCGAAAAACGCGCCCGCCGCGCAGGACGCCGACCCGGACGAGGAAAGCGGCGCCGAGCATGAGCTGCGCCAGAACCGCATCCGCAAGATGGAGCGCTTCCGCGAGCGCGGTGACGAGCCGTTCAAGTACAAGTTTGACCGGTCGCACCTGATCGGGCAGGCCCGCGCCGACTTCGAGCAGGTGGAGAAGCAGTGCCCCGGCGAAGAGCATGTGGAACTGCCCGCGCGGCTTGCCGGCCGCATCACGGCCAGGCGCATCCAGGGCAAGAGCGCGTTCTTCGACATCCGCGACGACACCGGGCACATCCAGATATTCTTCGGCGAGCAGCAGATAGGCGTCGAGTCCCACGAGGCGCTGCGCGACCTGGACATTGGCGATTTCATCGGCGTCGAGGGCCCGGTCCGGCGCACGCGCCGCGGCGAGATCACCGTGTTCGCCGTACGCTACGAAATCCTCACCAAGTCGCTCCGTCCCGCCGCCAGCAAGTGGCACGGCCTGTCCGACGTGGAAACCCGCTACCGCCAGCGCTATCTCGACATGGTGGCCAACCCCGAAGTGCTCGGCGTGTTTGCAAAGCGCATTCGCATGGTCCAGGCCATGCGCGAATGGCTCACATCGCGCGGCTATCTCGAGGTCGAGACGCCCATGCTCCACCCGATCCCCGGCGGGGCCACGGCGCGGCCGTTCATCACGCACCACAACACCTACGACCATGACTTCTACCTGCGCGTCGCGCCGGAACTGTACCTCAAGCGCCTCATCGTCGGCGGTTTCGACAAGGTCTTCGAGATCAACCGCTGCTTCCGCAACGAGGGCGTGGACACGCGCCACAACCCCGAATTCACCACCATGGAGCTGTACGAGGCGTACCAGGACTACATGGGCCTCATGGACGAAACGGAGGAAATGCTCTGCTGCGTGATGGAAAGCGTTGTCGGCGCCAGAACCCTCAGCTACCAGGGCCACGAGATCAGCATCGAGCGCCCGTGGAGGCGCATCCAGCTCCACGAGGCCATCCGCCAGTACGCCGGGATTGACCTGGAGGCCACCCGCGACCGCGCGGAGGCGGCAAGGCTCGCCAGGAGCGTCGGTGTGAACGTCGATCCCACGATGGGCTACGGCAAGATTGTCGACGCGGTCATGTCCGAAAAGGTGCAGCCCAACCTGATCCAGCCCACCTTCCTTTACGACTACCCCATCGAGATATCACCGCTGGCCAAGAAGAAGCGCGGCAACGACGCGATGACCGAGCGCTTCCAGCCCTTCATCGCCTGCCTTGAAGTGGGCAACGCCTTTTCCGAACTGAACGACCCCATCGACCAGCGCGAGCGCTTCGAGGCGCAGGGCGCCCTGCGCGAGGCCGGCGACGACGAGGCCCAGTATCTCGACGAGGACTTTATCACCGCCTTGGAGGTCGGCATGCCCCCGACGGCCGGCCTGGGCATCGGCATTGACCGCCTGGCCATGATCTGCACCGATTCCGCCTCCATTCGCGAGGTCATCATGTTTCCCCAGTTGAGAACGATCTTGTGAAGCAAGTCCCCCTTTGGGGGGTGGGGGGATGTTGGTCCCCATGCGTCCATAGTTGAGAATGGTCCCGCATCTTAAGTCCCCCTTTGAAGGGGGATTTAGGGGGATGTTAGCCGTCATGTTTCCGCAACTCAGAACGATCCTGCAGGACAGCCCGGTCTGCCCGAATTTCGGAGAACGCCGATGCACCGCATTCTGACCGCCGCCGCGCTGCTGTTGTGCGCCGCGCTTTCCGCCGCCGCCGTGGAACTCAAGGACGACGTGGACATTACGGGCAACTACATTCAGGTGAAGCTGTCCCCCAACGACGGCGGCGTTGTGGATGTCATGCGCCTGCTCACCGGCTCGCCCAACGCCGTCGGCGCCAACGGCCTGCTGCTGGAGGGCTTTGGAATCCCCAGCCATTACGTGCCCAACCGCAGGATCAACGAAAAGCTGGAGTCGCTCGACGAGTACAAGGACCGGCCCGTGCTGCGCTTCTCCTACGACTGCGAGGGGCCCAACATCGAGGGGCTGCACGTGACCCGCATCATGGAGGCGCTGCCCGACGAGGCGTCGATGCGCGTCACCTGGATGATTGAGAACAAGGGCGCCGACGCGCAGTGGCTTTCGCCCTGGGTGCGCAACGATTTGCAGCCCGGCGGCATGCGCGGCGCCGAGGACAAGATCACCTTCGCCGCGCTGGAGGGGATGGTTTCAGCCAACCGCACCGGCTGGTACCCCGCCGCGCGCAACTGGATCGCCTCCACCGACAGCACCACCACGGAAACGGTCTACAGTGTGTTCCACGCCGACCAGACCCATTCGTTCCTCACCCTTTGGGACGAGGAGGGCGCGGGCCGCGGCTTTCAGGCGGCCTTTGCCCCCGTCATGCTCAAGCCGGGCGGCACATGGAAGACGGTGTACCGCGTGGGCATCGTGCGCGGCCTCAAGCGCGTGGATTTCGCCACCGACGAGCTCGCGGTCCAGCTCGACGCCGTCGACGGGCAGCTTGTGGCGCTTCTCGCCGCCGTCAAGCCCCTCAAGGGCATCCGCATCGACGCGAGCATTGTCGCCGAGAACGAGCGCGTGTGGAAACTGCCCGCCAAGCAGTTTGACATCGAGCCGGGCAAAGTCATCCGCTGCACCTATCCCTTTGAACCGCCCGCGGACGGCTACTACGACTATCTGGCCAAGTTCACCCTGGGCACCACCACGCTTCCGCTCGGCACGGACACCGGCTCGCCCCACGGCGGCATCGACGCGCGCTTTGCCGTGGGCAAGCCCGCGCCCCGCCCCATGGAGGCGTGGACCGACGCGTCGCACCAGCTTGACCGCGGCGCGCGCACGCTCAAGCGCACCCTCGCCTTCGCCGGCGACGCCGACATATGGATTGAGCCGTCACTCGAAAAGGTGTTCAGCGAGGACAAGGTGGAGGCCGTGGGCGCGCCGAAACCCTCCGTCCAGCTCGGGCTCGCCCGGGGCGAGCGCGAGGCGTTCCAGCTCTGTTTCCGTCCGGCGAAACAGGCCATGATCAGCGCCACGCTCCAGCTGGCCGATTTGGTGCACACAGACGGCGGCGCGCGCATCACGCCGGCCGATGTGACGCTCAATGACGTGCGCTATCTGCAGGTGCGCATCCCCTCGCATTTCGAGGGCCCCACCGGGCTCTGGCCCGATGAACTGCCCCCGCACAAGCCCTTCATCGCCGAGCCCGGCGCGATCACCACGCTGTGGGTCACCGTGCACGCCCAGCCGGGCCTGCCCGGCGGCCTCTATCGCGGCGCCTGGAACATAGTGGCCGACGGCGAGGCGCCGCGCCCGCTCGCCGTCGAGCTGCGCGTCTACGATTTTGACCTGCCCGTCACGCCCCGGCTCAAGACCGACTTCGGGTTCTGGGACGAGGCGGCCGCGCGCGGCGCCAAAATCAAGGGCGGCGCGCTCGCCAAGGCCTATCTCAACAACGCGCTCGAACACCGCGTCACGCTGCGCGAGCCGCTGATGATTTCCGGCCCCGATGCCGACATGACGGCGATCAAGGATGCGCTGGGCCGCGGCGCCACCCAGATCGCCGTGTCACCCGACCTGCGCACGTCGCCAGAAAAGCTCAAGGCGGTCAACGACATGATTGTCCGCGCGGGACTCAAGGGAAAGGTGTTCACCCCGCTGGCCTACGAACCGATGGAGCCCGGCTGGCCCAAGCTGCTGGAGGCCATCACCCAGTGGAAAGCCGCCGCCCCCGACATTCCCGTGTCGGTCAGCACCATAGGCATTCGTCCCTTCCTGCCCGACGCCTGCGACCTGTGGTGCATCCACGCGCAGGTGCTCGACACCCCCAACGGCCTTGACATCCTCAAACGGATTGGCGGCGGGCGCGAGGTGTGGTGGTATGTCAGCAACACCCCCCCGCGCCCCTACGGAAACTTCTTTGTCGATTTCGCCGGCATTGAGCACCGAATCCTGTTTTGGCAGGCATGGGCGCTCGGCATCCGCGGCATGCAGTACTGGAACGTGGACTACATCCCCGCCTGGCAGAATCCCGAGAGGGACCTGCTCGACGCCACCCCCGTCAACGGCGACGGCGCGCTGGTCTATCCCGGCCCGGACGGGCCCATCAACTCAATCCGCTGGGAAATCATCCGCGACGGCATCGAGGATTACGACTATCTTTCTCTCTTCATGGACCGTCGCGCCAAACTGCTCGAACAGGGTGGCCAGGAGGCGCTGCTCTCCCGCGCCGCCGAGGTGTTCAACCTCGAAAAGATCGTGCCCAGCCTCGTCACCTTCACCCGTGAAAGCCAACTGCTGCTGCAGAAGCGCGCGGAAATCGCCGGCATGATTGAGGAAATGGACCGCGCCCTAAAGGCCGGACCGAAAAAGACCGCGGCCCCCGCCGCCGCCCCGGCGCCGGCGCTTCCCAAACCCGAACCGCTGCCCAAACCGGCCGCCGCCGCGCCAACCCAGACCCCGCCTGCCGCCGCGCCCCTGCCCCAGTTCCCCCAAGTCGGTGGCCCGACCAAGAATTTTGGCACGGGGAAGAAGTAGCCCTGGCGGGCATGAAAACACAGGACAGACACCCGGCTGTCTGCTCCTGTTGTCCTGGGCAACGCAAAGCGCCCTGCTCCTCGAGCGCGGAGCGCGCGTCGGCGTGAAAGGGGTGCTTCAACCGAACCCCTAAGAAAACTGGGGGCTTGGGCGTTATACTGGGTGAAGTTCACACTGCGGAGTGTGCCTTCAAAGAATTGGGAAAGGTGCGAGGAAACGCAATAGAATCGCTTTAATCATGAGGAGCTCACCCATGAAGAAGCTGAAATCGGCAGTGTTCCCGTTACTCTTGGCAGCCATGTTGCTGTCCGGCATATCCGCCTTCGCCGCGATTGTGACCGGTGGCAAGGGGCCCATGGACAATGCAGACTGGCCCAATGGCGCCGCCGAACTGGCGAATCTGAAATCCCGATTTCGTTGGACGGAGGGGCCGCCCTTCGGCGGCGGCGAATATCGCTTCGAATACAGCGGTGGTACTGCTGCGTTTCAAAAGGCGCTGGAGGCATTGGCTGCCATTCACGCGCCAAAACGGGAACTGGTGATCTGTGACGGCCCTGGGAAGATGTATGCCGTCAATGAGAACGAACAGCGCCCCGTGGACTGGGCCTTCACCATCTGGTCGGCGGCCGCCTATCACCGGCTCTATAGCCGGCCGGACACAGGCCCCATAATGGATGAAGACCCCAACTACGGCGAACCGCTGCCCCCGCCGCGCGTCCATGTCTACCTCTGGAAAGACGGGCGCGTGAATTGGAAGGATGTGAAGGTTCCCGCGGGCATTGACGTCGTGGACCGGCGCGCCGAAAGCGCCAAGGTAAAACCGGAAGGCGGCGGACTGATCATCGGAACCGTTTACGACATGGGCACCGGCAAACCCGTTTCGGGCGCGGTTGTGTCATTGGAGCAATGGCGCGGCGATTCCAAGCCGGAGGCCAACGCATCGACCGCCGACGTGTACGGAAATTTCCGGATTGGGCGCATCCAGAAAGGGTCCTTCTATATCCACGCCGGCGCGGAGGGTTATGCGACGCGGCTGGCCGGGACCTATTGCAACGACGGGCTGAGTTTTCAGGAGGAAACCGTCTATCTTGCGCCCGCGAGAACCCTGGAAGGCAAGGTGGTGGATTCCGACGGGAAACCGGTTGCAGGCGTCAAGATTCAGGTGGGCGCGCAGTGCGGCTTGGACGGTAAAGGCTATCCAAGGCCAAGAAAAGACGGGCGCGCCAGTTGCACAAGCGACGAGAA
>CAIUWO010000656.1 GCA_903902895.1 Candidatus Hydrogenedentota bacterium
GCTCGACGCACAGGTCTTCGCCGGTATGGGCGGCCTCGCCGCGGAAACAGCGCAGCACGAAGGCTGCCTTCACCACCGGGTCGAGCAGCAGGTAGACGATGCCCGCCACGGCGACAAAGGCCAGCGCGTCGGACCAGATTCCGCTGTTGTCCAGAAAGCCGCTGGAAACACCGAAGAGCATCTGCAGCAGTTGGGGACCCATGGTCAGGGCGAAGAGCACGTTGACCGCCAGGATCACCGGCAGGGGGCTGAGCGGGAAAAACAGCACCAGCGCGAGCACCTGCCAGAAGCCCACCACCAGCATCATGCCGTCGGGCAGGATGCGGCCCATGAGCGGCGCAACCAGATAGACGAGCGCCGCCATGAAGACCATGACGGACGGGCTGACGGCCCAGATGAGGAGGAAGACCTGGCGGGGCTCGTCCACGGCGCGCCGCCGCGCGCCGCGCGACAGTTCGCGGGCCTTCATTTCCCCGCCCCGGTCGAGCACGGTGACGTTCTGGTAGTAGGCGTAGACCGTCCCGTAGGGAATGAGCGCCAGCAGCGCCAGGGGGAGCAGCAGCAGCCCGAAGGGCTGCAGCAGGGCCTGCCGCGCCGCAAGCCGGAGCCAGTGGCGCGTTACCATGCCGCTGCGGTCCTGCATTCGGTCCCACAGCAGGCAGGCGTACACCGCCTGCCAAATTTTCATCCACACAAAGAAGACGCCGAGCAGCAGCGCCCCGGCCACCAACCGTGACGGGTCGTAGGCCATCATAGACATGTCGGCGAAGAAGAGGATGAACAGCGCCACAAAGGGCATGGTGCCGAGGTAGTAGAGGCTCAGCGCGGCCCAGCCGGACGCGCGCACCAGGGCAATCGCATGCTCGACCAGGTCGATCATGGACACCGCGGCCGCGAACTTTTTGGACGTAGCCCTAGTCATTGCCGAACCGTTCGCTCCACACGTCGGCGGCGTGGGTCGGGCTGGGAAGGCTCAGCAGGCCCCAGCCGATGAGGAAGAAAAAGCCCCATGCAAGAACCAGTCCGAGCAGGGCCCCGGCCACCGCGCCCGGCCAGCCGTGCCGCTTCGTGCGGAGCTCCTCCCGGGCGGCCTCGGCCGCGACGCAGGCCGCGCACAGCAGCCGCGACTCGTGCTCGACGACGCACTCGCGGCAGTAGTGCCGGCGGCAGGCAGGGCACCGCGCCGCCGCCTCGCGGTGCGCGTGGTTGAAGCAGCGCTGCCTGGCAAGGTCGGTGCTCAAGGGGACTCATCCCGCGTCGGGGACGGCGCCGCCCCGCCCTCACGGAAACTTCGGGCGGCGGCACCCGTACGGCCCAGCCGCATCCACCCGAAGGCACCCACCAGCATAAAGGTCATTGCGGACAAGATCTGAAAGGCCAGAAATGTCAACGACCGTTCGGCAAAGGCCAGAGGAATGGAAGCCCCCGACTCCATGGCGGCCATACCTATGAACAGTTTCAGGAACATCCCCGCAACGAAGTAAACCGGCAGCAGCACCAACATGGCATAGCAGAGCCCTTTGACTCCGTTCGGCAAGAAGCTGTTTCGCTGTTTTACGACGGCGATAATGACGCATACGGCGAGTACCGACAACAGGGCAAAATCCAGGAGCCCCTTGAGACCCGACACCAGTACGTAGTTGAGATCCTCGGTAATGTTCCGCATGGAAATATCGAGGGCAAGGCTCAATGCGAAGGCAAGGCACAGCATAAAGGCAATCCTATGGAAGGTTCCTGGTTCGTGCCGTAGCGGCACCCGGCCCGCGCTGCCGTCCGCAGCATGGCGCCCGGCCTCGACGGAATCCGCCCCGGGCTGGTCCACCCCGAGCATTTCGGCGGTCAGCCGCCCCTGCGCGGCGTCGATGAGCGGCAGAATCTGTCCGATGACCCGTTCCACCTTGGGGATGCGGTTCAGCGCCAGGACCCGCTCCCGGTGGACGGCCGTGGAAAGCATGCACGCGCAGGTGGGACCGGCCACGATGTTGAAGACCAGGCCCGCCAGCGGGAACAGGGCCAGCGCGGCGATCAGCAGGCCGCCGGTCATTCCCATGTCCGAGACGGCCCAGAAGCCGAGAA
>CAIUWO010000657.1 GCA_903902895.1 Candidatus Hydrogenedentota bacterium
CAATCTCTACGAGCCGCAGGAGAACTGGAACCAGAACGGCCCCAAATGGCCCGAACGCCCCTGGGACCCGCTGTCGTTCAACACCAACAGCGACGGCATCCTCATGTATCCCGGCCCCGACATGACCCCGCTGGCCAGCACGCGCCTCGAAAACATTCGCGACGGCATCGAGGACTACGAGGCGCTGGCCATGCTCAAGGACCTGGCCGTACGGGTCGAACAGAAGGGCGGAGAAGAGGAATTGTTTGCGCGCGCACACCGGGCGGTCGCGGTCCGGCCCGAGGTGACCACGTCATGGACCGAATACACACAGGACCCGAAATGCATTGAATCAGCCCGCGCGGAAGTGGACAGTTTGATCGAGGAGTGCATGCGTGGGTTGGGGAAATGAAGAAGCATTAAACGCGGAGACGCGAAGACGCAAAGGAGCGCAGAGGGGGATTCCATCCCGTTCATCCTGTTCAGCCATGTTCAACACTGCCCACGGTTCCTCTGTCTTGCGGTCTGTCAGCCTCGTGGACCTTCTGGAAGATTTTCAGCGCATCCCCGCCATAAGACTTTTTGAGCAAGGAAGATGAACCACAGAGGGCACTGAGGCGCACAGAGGGGTGAGGTGGTCCCGATCCTCCGGTTTATCCCCTCCATCCCGTTCATCCCTGTTAATCTGTCTTCTGCCTTCTTCCGTGTAATTCCGTGCGGTTCCGTGGTCAAGAATGCCTGTTGTTGGTCGCCGCTATGCTGCTCTAAGGAATTCCGCAGGAATGCCTGCCTCTGGAAAGCCCGAAAGGTGGAATAGAAAGAAGAGGACGGCTGTCTCGTTCCCCATCCTGTTCATCCTGTCCATCGATGTTCAACGCTTCCCCCGGTTCCTCTGTGCCCTCTGTGGTTCAATCGAAGAAACGTTTGAGGCCATACCCTTCTCACTTCTGCTCTATCTTCACCGCCCAATAACTCGAACTGATATCGACCCGATACCTGTCCAAGTGGACGGTTCGATCCAAATGCGCCTTGACCTCGTCGTATCGCTTCCAGGGAATACTGCGGATATCATCGTCCAGTGTCTTGTTCAAATAACCGGTCTTCTTGAGGTGTTTGTATTGCGCGCTCACCAGTCTCGCGGAATAGCTGCCCGGATGCGCACGAAGGTAATCCTCGTACACCACGCGGATATTGTTGGAGCGATCCTCCGTTGCCGGATCCAGTGGCGAATTGTTCATGCCAAAGAGCAGGTCGAGCAGGTATTGGCCCCTCAATACAAGCGCCTCCGTATGCACGGGCGAACCGGGATAATTTCGGAGATACCTTTCCCAGTTCGCCACGCGCTGGGCAAGCCGTGCGTAGGAGATTTTCAGTCCGGCGTCGACCTGGTAGCCCTCCCGCATCTCCGCCAGCCGGAGTTCCAGGTAGCGCTGTATGGACCTGGGTAGGAAGGGAGAAAACATTTCCGGAATGTAAGCAGGGACTCCCCCAACATAGAATCCATCAGGACCGTTGCCCCTGATTTCCAACCCGTGACGGCGCAGTTGTTTGACCACTTCAGAGTCGTCGTCCGGAACACCAATCACCCCGTTATGTGTCAGTTCTTCCCAAAGCGCCTTGTCCACCCCATTGCAGACGTCTTCGTGAAAATCAAAGAACTCCAGAAACGCATTCACGTGCTTGTCCATGTCCAGCGGGACGATGGCGGTGCGGTATTGGTCTATGGCCTTGGTGATGGAGGCGGGGTCATCCTTGGGCAGGGATGCCAGGAATGTCTTGTACTCCGCGACCGGACCGGCTTTTTCTTCCGCGCGGGCAAGTGCGCCGACGAGGACGAGAAGCGCGAGAACCCACACTATCGCCGATCGAGCCATGTCAGGAAACCTCCAAGACTTCATTACATTACCCCGAACAGAAAGACCAACGCCTGCCAGCATAGCAGGCCGCGCATTCCATTGCCATACAAAAGCCCTAAACGCCGGATAAGCGAGAGCCACCCATGCCGCTCTTGCGTAATCATGCGCGGAAAGGTCTCGGCGCGACCTCAAGGCTGGGGTGCCCTTACAGGGCACGACTGGGGGCAAACCGTTACCCCGGGGCGCAGCTGCCTTTCAGGCAGCATGCGGCCCGGGGCTGTATTAGAGGACGCTTTCAGCGTCCCGGGAAAATCCGCGCACATCCCGTTAAACCACTGCTGAAAGGCGGTTGGTGGTGATTGTGGTTGCCGCAGCAGAGGAGACCGGCGCGGCACTATAGTCACTCGCCCGCGATGAGGCTTTGTCCCAGCGGGACAACCGACAACAGCCCAGGGCCGCCCGTCACCCAAAGGGTGAGGGCGCCCCTGGGTCAAAGGCATTGTTTCCGGTTGCCCTGTAGGGGCACCCCAAGACGGGCGTCTCCTTGTCCGGTGATTAAGGCAAAAAGGGGAACGCCCAAAAGGCGGGGAGGAACGCGGAGGGGAAGAAGGCAACAGCCGTCCCATTCCCCATCCTGTTCATACTGTTCATCGATGTTAATAAAGTCTTTTTCCCTCCCCCGCTATCCGGCGGCACCCCCCCGCAACGCCCACCTCCACAAACCTTGTCTCGCCGGGCGGCACCTGCACGGTGATGGCCGGGGCTGTCTCCAGTTTTTGATCGGTGCACCATTCGCGCGCCGTTTGCACGGATATGCGGGGCGCGATCCTCACCGTTGCCACGGCCCCCGGATCCACCACGGCGGGCTCTTTCGGTTTCTTCGCCACGCCGGCGTTGTTGACCAGTTCCAGCACCCAGCCGTTGCGGGTGCGGTTGATCTGGTACTGGACGGCATCGCCCTCCACGGCAAAGGGCAGGCACTCCGCAGCCATCCGCGCGAGCCGTCCGTTGGAAACGGCGGCGGGCCGCTGTGTGGCCGGGTTGGTCCAGACGTCGAGCACTTCGACCGCGCCCGCCTCCTGCAGCCGCTTCATGCCGTCGCCCAGCGCGTCGCGGTGGCGCGGGTGAAGCAGCACCCGGCTCCCCTGCCGGAGCGCGCCGCAGAGCGCGTCGACGAAGGCCGGGTCAAAGGTGATGTCGCCCGCCAGCAGCAGCACGGGATAGGCCGACAGCGTCTCCGCTTTCGCCGTGGACAGGAGCACGTCGGCCAGTTCGCCGTAGGGC
>CAIUWO010000658.1 GCA_903902895.1 Candidatus Hydrogenedentota bacterium
GGCTTCTGTCCCCCATTTAGCGAAGCAAACCGATTAGTCTGTTTCGCGCTTTCATTGCTTTTCTTTCACTGTAATTGGTTTTCCCGGGGCGTTGCCCCGGGCTGTCTTCTTGTGCGCCTTTGGCGTGCCGGATAAACACCCGATCATTCATCGCCGTCGCCGCTGTCAGCGGATTTGTTGCGCTTTTTCTTCCCGGCCTTTTCAGCTTTGGGAACTGGCGGGTTCGCTTCCAGATTCTTCAGCCGGTCACCGAGGTTGCTTGCCCCTTCTTCAGCCCTTCCCACAGGACCGCCGTCGCCCAGCAGGAACAGGTTCCGGTACAAATGGTTCTGTGCACTTTTGTACTCGCTGACAACCATCCACCCGCCTGGGCCTCCGTTGCGCACCAGCGCGCTGGGAACGTAGCCTGCGTCCGGTGAGGAGAGGAGGCAGGCGCCTTTTGCCCAGGTCAGGCCGCCGTCGGCGCTGTTCCACCAGCAGACCTCCCCCGCGTTGGACAGCAGCATTCTGACCACCTGCGGGGACTCGACGATCATATCCCCGTCCTGACTCCTGGAATCGGCGACAACCACGACGGGGGCCTGCCATGCGCTGCCCAACCACCGGGAGTAACGCACCTGGCCCTTGCCCATGCGGAAGAAGAGGTGGGGATTGCCTTCGGGGTCCACGTGGCAGGTGCCGTGATTGGACCGTTCGGTGCCACTGTTGAACACCAGCGTGTTCTCGTCCGCATATTCTTTCGTCACGGGTAGCGTCAGCGCCTTTCCACCGGCGTTTTCCCAGGAGTCATCGGCGCAGTTCATTTTCATGTAGTAGCCGTTGTACCGCTCTTTCGTGTGCCCCATGATCCGGCACGGATGGTACACGTAGGACGCGGTGATGGTGTCGCCCTTTCCCCTGTCAAACCACGCATACCATGCGTCGTGCATGTTCCGGTCACTTTCCTGTGCCTTGTGTTTCAGCAGGGAGACCGGGGGCGCAAAAGTCCGGCAATCGTCGGTCGATTTCTGGTACACCCAGTCGCTGCGGTGGGAACCGTGCCGGTAGAACAGGTAGATGTCGCCGTCGTCCATTTTCACAAACTGGCTGTAGGTGCCGAAGGGATCAACATTGTCCAGAACATCCCAGGCCGTGATGTCCCCCGGATTCTTGGATACTACATGCGTCTGCCGGCCGTTGCCCGGCGTTCCGAGACGATTTACGCCCAGTGCGGGTTTTCCGCCATGGCCGCCGAAAATCAGGTGGATATAGCCCTTGCCGTCCACGATCAGCGCGGGCCGCCCATGATTGTCCGGTTCGCTCGGATCCACCGGGTCAGGCGACTTGCCCATCGTGTTCTCGCCCGCCATCACCGGTCCTGACCACGTCTTGGCGGCATGGTCATAGGCGCACACATAGGGGTCCTCATGGGGGCCCTGATAGGCGATGTAGGTAACATCCTTGTACTGCTCGGCGCAAGGATGCTGGAGTGTGGCCACCGGATTGCCGAATCCGTTATCCGTGAAGTACTGTACCGTTCCTGGCGCGGCCGCAACGCGTACCGCAGGCGTCCCGCCTGCCTCGCCTGCCGGGCAAATGCCGCTCAGCAGCAGAAGCAGGGAAGCCAGAATCATGATTGGTGTTCTTGTCGCCGTCATGGAAACCTCTATTTTCGGTAATTCGGGTTTTAGACACCCGGTTTCGCAACGCCGCCCAATTTGGCATTATGCCCTTGAATCGCGGATAAATGCCAAACACGTTGCATGGTTCAAAAGAATCGTCGAATGACCTCGCCCGCCTCGGCCACGTCAGCCGTGCCCGTATCACTCAGATCATGAATCTCCTCGCGCCCGACATCCCGAACAACTTGCCCTTTTTGCCTCATACCGCGACTTCGCCCTCTGCGTCCCCCCTTTATTCTTCTCTACGATGCTGCAGCGTGGAGACCGGATACCCATGTTTTCACTCTTTGACCTTCGATGCTATTGACTCGCGGCAGCAGGAATGGTGAACGAATTCCTAACGTATATGTGTTCGCCGCGCAACGATATTCCATTGCGTATGAGGTTAGTTTCCGGGACGATATAATCAGGGCGAGGTTTAATGCCTGAGATCTTCGGGAACCCATAAATGGACGAAAACGCTTCGAAGACGAGAGGTTCGCCCGGTGTCGTTTCGAAGCGGATCTCGTATCCATCGTGGGGTAGAATCCGGAATGAGAGCGAATCATCCGCCGAGATCGCCATTGAGTTCACAGTGACGGCGTCGATTTTCGGACCCTGCGTTTGGCGGAGTCTGACTCCAAAGGGGCTATCATCGCTCCAAAGTCTGATCATGACGTGGCGCTTGCCGTTCGCGACGGTGTCCTCGGTCACATCACAACGAATACCGGTGAGATTTGCCGCAACAGGCGCGGGTGCGCGCAAGTAATGGTCGCCCCTTTTGTCCGACACGACGTCTTCGATGGCCGCTCGGGTGCCATCGGGAAAGAATTGCTTCGTCCACTCATCAACTTTTGGGTCTTCGCTCAACCAGAACGCGGTCTGTGTATCGAGGTTAGCCGCGTAGGCGACGGAATCCATCGCCGGGCGATCTTTGCTTGGGCCACTGATTGCGACACCCGTGGCAAGCAACACGATCGCCGTGACGCCGGCCATTGTCCAAACCAGCCAACCGCGCCGCATGCGCCCCACCAACACCAATACCGGCATCAGATTGAGGAGTATGAGAACGGCGAGCACGGCCAGTATCGGCGCGCCCAGTATGTTGATCCCCCACATCGCTTGTTGCCATCCCGGTGGCAACAGACACAGTGCCGGGATAGCAAAAAGGCTTGCAAGAAATAGGACCGGTGCTTCCGGACCTTGTTCGCGGCCGCCACGATAA
>CAIUWO010000659.1 GCA_903902895.1 Candidatus Hydrogenedentota bacterium
GCCGGCCCTGCCTGACGGTGAACAAGCTGGTGAGCATGGGCCGCCAGGTGGTCAACGACGCCCGCCGGAACAAGCCGGGGATCCGCGTCCTGCCGGTGGACAGCGAGGCGGACCCCGAGACGGCAAAGGTCCTCAACGGCCTGATCCGCAACATCGAGCAGTCGTCAAACGCGGAAGTGGCCTACGACACGGCTCTTGAGCACGCGGTGTTCGGCGGCTTCGGCTTTTTCCGTATCAACACCCGCTACACCTCGGATGACACCTTCGACCAGGATGTGGTGATCGAGCGCGTCCCGAACCCTCTGGCGGTGTATCCGGATTGCTACTCGACGGCGGCCGACAGCTCGGACTGGAACTACTGCTACGTCACCGACCAGATGGCGAAGGCGGCGTTTAAGAAGGCCTATCCCGGCGCGCAAGAGGTCGATTGGGAAGGCGAGGCTTGGCGCGGCGTAGGCGCTCCGTGGATGGACGGCGATTACGTCCAAGTCGCGGAATACTGGGTCCGGGACAAGGTCAAGCGGACCATCCTCCTGCTGACGGACGGCTCTGTGGTCCCGGTGGAGGACTACGAGGCCAACAAGCCGGCGTTTGACCTGATCGGCGTGGGCGTCCAAGGCTCGCGGGACGTGGACAGCCATCGGGTCCGCCAGCACATCATGAGCGGGGCGGAAGTCCTCGACACGGTGGACTGGGCCGGGCGCTACATCCCGATCATCCCGGTCTATGGCGCCGAGGTGAACTTCAAGGGCAAGCGGCACTTCCGCAGCCTGATCCGTGGGGCGAAGGACGCCCAGCGGATGTTCAACTACTGGCGGACCACCTCGACCGAACTGGTCGCGCTGGCCCCCAAGGCCCCGTTCATCGGGCGCAAGGGTGCGTTTGAGACGGATGCGGCCAAGTGGGCGACGGCGAACGTCCAGAGCCATGCGTTCATCGAGTTTGACGGGCCCGAGGCCCCGCAGCGCCAGCCGTTCTCTGGCGTGCCCGCGGGTGCGCTTCAGGAGGCCCTGAACGCCTCGGACGACATCAAGTCCGTGATTGGCATGTATGACGCCAGCCTCGGCGCGCGGTCGAACGAGACGAGCGGCAAGGCCATCATCGCCCGGCAGATGGAGGCGGACAACGCGACGTTCCACTTCATCGACAACCTGTCGCGGGCCATTCGCCATGCGGGCCGGGTGCTGATTGACCTGATCCCGCAGGTCTACTCCGTCCCCCGCGTGATCCGCGTTTTGGGCGAAGACGGCGAGAGCGAGATGAAGGCCGTCAACCAGCCGGTGCAGGAGCAGGAGCGCGATCCGCTGACCGAGGAAGTCCGGGAGATCACGCGGATCTACGACCTGACCGCCGGCCGTTACGACCTCACGGTGTCGGCGGGCCCGTCATTCGCTTCGCTGCGACAGGAAGCGGCGAGCCAGATGATCGAACTCATCCGCGCCTATCCGCAGGCGGCTCCGGTGATCGGCGACCTGCTGGTGAAGAACCTGGACTGGCCGGGGGCGGAAGAGATCGCCGAACGGATGCGCAAGGCCGCAGGGTTGGGCGAGGAAGGCGAGGAAGCCGCCGGTCCCGACCCGCAGGCCATGCAGGTCGTCCAGCAGTATCAGAGCGCCCTGCAGCAGATGCAGGCGCGCTACCAGTCCCTTGAGGCCGACAAGAGCCTTGAGGCCCGGAAACTCGACATCGCGGCCTTTGAGGCTGAGACCAAGCGCATCAGCGCGATGGCCCGCGAAACCAGACTGCCGGCTGGCCTTTACACGGCCACCTGACAGAGCCCGGCCCGCCGTGAGGCGCGCCATTCCCTTAGATGGACCCCTACCCCATGACAGAAGACGCGACCAATCCGGTCGACGTTGAGGATGATGCCATCCTTGACGCTCCGGAAGTCGACGCTGAGTCCTACAGCGACGACACCGACCAGGCGGAAACCGAAGGAGCCGAAGACGGCCAACCGGAGGACGACACCGAGGAGGTGGACTGGGACGGCGCGAAATACCGCGTCCCCAAGCCGCTGAAGGACGCTCTGCTGCGGCAGGCGGACTACACCCGGAAGACCCAGGAACTCGCCGACCAGAGGCGGACTGTCGAGCAGCACTTCACGTCGCTGACCCAACAGGCCGAACTCCAGCAGGCGACCCTCGAACACCGGGTGAACCTGCGGACTGTGGAGCAGCAGCTCCAGCAGTTCCAGAACACCGACTGGCAGGCCTACTCGGCCAACTACGGTGCGGACGCCACGGCCTCGGCCATGGCCTCCTGGCAGCAATACAGGGACGCCAAGGCGGAACTGGAAGGCGCTATTGCGAAGACCGAAACGGAAGTGCAGCAGATCAGCGAGCGGTCTACCGCCAACGCTATCGCTGAAGCCGGGAAAGTCCTCTCGCGCGAGATCGAAGGCTGGTCTTCGGAACTGGTCACGACGCTTGCGGGATACGCTGCCGAGAACTTCGGTATCACCCCGCAGGAACTGCGTGACAGTGTGGTCAATCCGGACGGCACGGCAGACCCCCGGACCTTCAAGGTCCTGGCGCGTCTGCACAAGGCCGAGACGGAACTGGCCCGTCTGAAGTCCACGCAGACCAAGGCGCAGCAAGCGGCCAAGCAGGCCTCTGTCACCCCCGCCAAGGCCGTTGGCCAGCGGGCAGGCGGGTATAAGCCCGGCCTCGATGACAGCCTGCCGGCGGACGAATGGCTGCGCCGCCGAAACGCGCAACTGGCCAAGGCCGGAGCGCGCTGACCCCCAACATCACGGCCCGTCGAGATGACGCGCCTTTCCCATGAAGGACACACACCGTGCCCAACACGATCCTGACCCCCACGGCGGTGACCCGCGAGGCTCTCCGCGTCCTCCACCAGAAGCTGAACTTCGTCGGCTCGATCACCCGCGACTATGACGACTCGTTCGCCAAGTCCGGCGCAAAGATCGGCGACAGCCTGAAGATCCGCCTGCCGAACCAGTATACGGTTCGCTCGGGCGCCACCCTGTCCGCCCAGGACACCGTGGAAACCTCCGTGACGCTCCAGGTCGCCACCCAAAAGGGCGTTGACCTGAACTTCACCTCGGTGGACCTGACCCTGTCGCTGGACGACTTCTCCAAGCGCATCCTGGACCCCGCCATGTCCGTGCTGGCCGCCTCCATCGAGGCCGACGCCATGAACATGTACAAGGACGTCTTCAACAGCGTCTGGAACGGCGGTTCGGCCATTTCGCTGGCCAAGGTGCTGGAGGGGCGTTCGCTCCTGCAAAACTCTCTGGCCCCGCTCAACGACCGGACGGCCAACCTGAACACCACGGACAACGCCAACTTCGTGGACGCCCTCAAGGCCCTGTTCAACGACACCACCGGCATCGCCAAGCAGTATCGTGAAGGCTACATGGGCCGCACTGCCGGCTTCGACTTCGTCGAAAACACCATGTGGGGCAAGCACACTCGCGGTGCGGCCAACGGGTCCTACACGACCTCGACCCTCGTGGGCGTCCTGCCGATCTCGGAAACCCCGGTCTCGACCATGACCGTGGCCACCGGCACCGGCGCGATGGCCGTTGGCGACGTGTTCACCATCGGCAACGTGTTCGCCGTGCATCCCGAGACCAAGGCCAACACCGGCACCCCGCAGCAGTTCGTCGTCACGGCGGCCTACGCCGGCGGCGCTGGCACTGTGTCGTTCTCCCCGGCCATCGTGCTGGCTGGCGGCCGTCAGAACGTGGTCATCCCGACCACCTCGGCAACCGCGGCCATCACCTTCGCCGGCACGGCCTCCACGGCGGTCGGCACCTCCCTGCTCTACCAGAAGGAAGCCTTCGCCTTTGCGACGGCCGACCTGGTCATGCCGGGTGGTGTGGACTTCGCCGCCCGCGAGGTCATGGACGGCATCTCGATGCGGGTCGTCCGCCAGTATGACATCAACAACGACAAGTTCCCCACTCGTCTGGATGTCCTCTACGGCTACAAGACGCTGCGGCCCCAGCTGGCCACCCGTCTGCACAACAGCTGATCCAGCTGACTGATCGGGGGGAGGGGCTTCGGCCTCTCCCCTTTTTCGCGGGGGTTCCATGGCCATCACGACCTACTCCGAACTCCAGGCGGCAATCGCTGACTGGCTGAACCGTTCGGACCTGACCGCCCGCATTCCCGACTTCATCACGCTGGCCGAAACCCGCATCAACCGTGACCTTCGCGCTCGTGAGCAGCAGGTCATTGCGACGGCCAACGTCGACACGCCTTTCTTCGCCCTGCCCGGCGACTTCCTTGAGTTCAAGTCCTTCCGGATCACCGACACCGGCGGCAACGCCTTTGAGTTGATGCTGGCGACGCCTGAGCAGATCAGCGCAGCGCTGGCCGAAAACAGCGTGAGCAACACGCCCCGGTTCGTGACCATCATCGGCGACCAGTTCCAACTCTGGCCTTCGCCGGATCAACTCTACATCGGGGCCCTGGCCTATGTGCGAAAGGTCCCGACGCTGTCGGACGCGGCTCCGACCAACTGGCTCCTGACGGACGCCCCGGACGTTTACCTCTACGGCTCTCTCATGTCGGCGGGCCCCTTTCTGCGGGACAGCGAAGCCCTGGTGACGTTTAAGACCCTGTTTGACGAGGCCATTGAGGCCATCCGCGTGGCCGACAAGCCGGTTGTCGGCGTCCTTCGCACCGAGTTCCCCCAGCGCGGCCTCCAGCGCCGCTACAGCATCTATTCCGACTTCTGAGGCATCCTGAATGGCTATCAAATACGCGACGGCGGTTCGTAACGCCAAGATGGACACGGTCACATCGCAGACCGGGACCTCGGCCAAGCTGCGGATCTACAACGGCACGCGCCCGGCCAATCCCAACACCGCGATCACCTCGCAGACCCTGCTGGTGGAGCTTACCTGCAACGCCACGGCGTTCGGGGCGGCGGCTTCCGGCGGCGTCCTGACGGCCAACGCGATCAGCAACGGCACGGCGGCGGCGACGGGAACGGCCTCCTGGTTCCGGCTCTGGCAGTCCAACGGCACGACCCCGATCATGGACGGCGACGTCTCGACGGCCGGCGCTGACCTGAACCTCAACAACACCTCCATCGCCACGGGCCAGACGGTGAGCGTGACCTCCTTCGCCGTGACCGAAGGCAACGCCTGATGGCTGACAACGTCGGATACACACCCGGTTCCGGCGCTTCAATCGCCGCTGACGACATTGGCGGCGTCCTGCACCAGCGCGTCAAGGTCGGCGTCGGCGCGGACGGATCGGCGACGGATGTCTCGTCGGCCAACCCCATGCCGGTGGCGGACAACGAAGCCGGCAACCTGCTGCAGCGCATCCTGCAGATGCTCATGGCCCCGCTGGGCTACGACAAGTCTCTGGGCCGGCAGCGCGGCACGGTGGTGGTGGAAAGCGGCACGGTCACGACCGTCTCAACGGTCAACACCGTCACCACGGTGACGACGGTCAGCTCGGTTGCCAACGTCGCGGCCATCGGCGGCTACTCCGCGCAGATGCAGGTCTTCGACACCAACCGCACGGCCTGGGCGCTCGGCGTCCGCGCCCGGATCACTTGAGGGCCAGATGGCAAACACGTTCAAGAAGGTCATCGACGCGCAGGTTTGGCGGCAGGTCAACCCGAGCCCCAACGCGCACAACGCCGCCGCCTCCATGGCGTCTGACCTGCGGTCCACGCTGCTGCGCAACCCCTTCACCTACAACCTGCTGTCCAACTCGGTCCTGAACCGCTTCAACATCATCACCAAGGCGTGGCAGCCGATGGCCACGCCGGGTTTGGCGGGCACGTTCGGCGCGGGCTCGACCTGCGCCTTTGCCCCGTCTCTCGGACTGGTGGGCACCATTGCAGCGGGCGCGACGACGACCTCCGTGGTGATCTCGACGGCCTTCCCCACGGCGGTCGGCGTCAACATGCTGGCGAACCGCGGCGGGTCGGGCGACAAGGGTTTCAAACTTCGGATTACCGACACCACGGCGGGAAAGGTCGAGGAGCGTTGGATCGTCGGCAACACGGCGGGCACGGCTCCGACCATCACGGTCGATGCGGCCTTCACCTTCACGCCCGCCACGGGCGCCCGCTACGAAATCCTTGCCGGTCGCCTGTTCATGCTGGGCTCGGGCACGCTGGCCGCGAACGCCTGGCGCTCGTTTGAGGTCGCGGCCAACACCCTCTCGGCTGGCCTGTCGATCACAGGCCTTCCGGCGGCCCTGACCACCGACTCCAGCATCCTCGTGCTGGACGAGCAATACACACCCTACGACATGGCCCCCGGCGAGGGGCTGGTGAAGGGCTCGTTCACTTACGACACCGGCCTGAGCGCGCTTGCGGCTACGGCTTCGGGCGCTTCCACCCTGACCGGGCAGGCGACCGGCGGTGACGCGGTCGTGCTGGCC
>CAIUWO010000660.1 GCA_903902895.1 Candidatus Hydrogenedentota bacterium
AAAGCACGGAACGTTTAACATATGGTTATAGGGAGTGCTCTGCTGTTAGTCCCCCTTTGAAGGGGGACGGTCCCGCCACAGGCGGGACAGGGGGATGTTAACGCCCCCACCCAAGGCTGACATCCCCACCGAAGGCGGACAAGCCCCTAAATCCCCCTTCAAAGGGGGACTTAAAGCATTTCCACTCCAAAGTTTATGCACATTTCCCTAGCGGTGTTCCGGACCCACTTTAATGCGATTACCCTGGCATGCGCCGGGGCATGAAAAGGCCGCCGGAGCCCGCGCCCCGGCGGCCCAAAGATATCTCTGTGAAACAGCCCGCCCCTATGGGCGGGCACAATTGCCCAGCAGGCCCAGGCCCATCAGGCCCAGGAACATCATGCACAGACCGCCCAGACGCCCGCCCCAGTCCGCATGACCGCCATGGCAGCCACGGCACCCGCCGCCGCAGGAGTCGTCCAAGTACGCCTCAAGCTCATGCCTGGACAGTGCGCCGTCGCCGTTGCGGTCCAGTGCGGCGAAATCTTCCCCGGTCAGTCCCGGCTGGGCGGCCTGGGCCTCGGCCAGACTCAGGCGGCCGTTGCCGTCGCTGTCGGCCGCGTCAAACCCGTCGAGCAGCGCCTGCGCCATCGCGCCCAGCGGCGGCTGCGGTTCACCCTCGGCGGGGTTGGGGCCGAGCGAGATGACCAGGGCCACCGCCGTGCCCGCGGGCACGGACGCGCCCGCCGCCGGATTCTGCGAGAGCACCAATCCCGCCGGAACCGCGCCGCTGTACTCCTGGGTCAGTGAGCCCACGAGAAGCCCCGCAGCCTGCACCACCGCGACGGCCTCCGAGGGGGTCTGTCCCACCACGTTGGGCACGGTCACCGGCACGGTGCAGGAACCCAGCGAAACCAGCAGGGCCACATCGGACCCGGCATCCACCGTCACACCCGCCGCCGGGTCCTGGCTGATGACCAGGCCTGCCGGCACGGTTTCGCTGCACTGCCGCGCCACGGTGCCCGCCGCCAGTCCGGCCGCCTCCAGCGCGGCGGACGCCGCCTCCTGGGTCATCCCGGCCACGTCAGGCACTGTCACCGGCAGCGGCGGCACGCACGCGCCCTCGCAATAGGAGCAGGTGCCGTCGGTGCGCACCCGCACCCCCTCGGCGCGAAGCTGCGCCACCTCCGGTGCGGCCGACACGGGCGTGCCGGTCACATCCACCACGGGGTCGAAGGTCAGGCAGTTGTGCGCCTGCTCGGGCGTCAAGCCAAACTGCTCCAGGTCACACTCATTAAAGATAAGCGCGCCAATTGGCGGGAAGTATTCATGGTACAGGTCTCTTCCCAGCGCCGGCGCCAGCGAGGCCACGGGATTGGCGGACACGTCCAGGCGCTGAATGCCCATGGGCATCTCCGCAAAGTAGAAATCGCTGGCCCGATAACCGGAGGTGACGGGTGCAAGGTCGGCAATGGTGTTTCCCGACACGTCAAGCCAGAAGATCCTGGTTTGCGACAGCGGGGCAATGTCCGACAGCCCGTCGTCGGTAAGGGCGAGCTGGGCTACCTGCCCCCCGTAAAGTTTCATGGACTTTGACCAGGCGGCAAGATTGGAGACGGCCGCATCGGTGATGCGCAGTTGCTTTGCCCAAATTGCGGGCAGCAGGCCAAGGTCTCCGTATTCGGGCCCGGTTGCGTTAATGACCTGGTAATGGCCGGGGTCTGCGGCAAATGCGGCCAGACTCGGCAGCTGCCCCGGCCCGACGGATACGATTTCGGGCGTTGGTTCGGTCCCGCCGGCATACAACACCGACTGCGCATCCCCTGTGGGATTGTTGGCAACGCCCAGTTCCTGCCATTGCCGCCCCTGCAGCGGCACAATGTCCGACACTTGGTTGTCTGACATGTCCAGCCTGTACAGATTGGCGGCGGCGGCAATTTCCGCCACGGAGGTCAGCAGGTTGCGCGACACATCCAGCCTGCTCAGGTACAGGTTTGCGGCGGCGGCCAGCCCGCTGAGCGAGGTGATCTGGTTGCGCGAGGCGTTCAGCCAGGCCAGCGGCGGATTGGAAGGCAGGTCGTCGAACGAGGCCAACTGGTTGGAGGAAACGTCCAGCCAGTTGAGCCGCGGGTTCTGGCCCAGGTCGGCCAGGCTGGCAAGCCGGTTGCCCCGTGCGGCGATGGAGGTCAGTTGTTGAAGATTCCCGACACCCTGAAGCGAGGCGAGATTGTTGAAGGAGGCGTCAATCATGTACACGCTGGGCGTGGCGGCCCCGTTCAGCGTGGCCAGCGACGTCAACCCGTTGGAGGAGACGCCAAGATAGCCCAACGCCCCGCGAAAACCCGGGTCAAGGAATTGGAGCTGGTTGAAGCGCGCCTCCAGGTTCTGCAGTTTTGGCGTGTCGCCCATCCCGGCCAGCGCGGTCAGTTGATTGCAGGACAGGTCCAGCCACTCAAGCGCCGGCATGGCCGGGAAATCCGCCAGCGAGCTCAGGCCGTTACCCGCGAGAGACAGCCAGTTTAGATTGTCGAGACCCGCAAGCGCTGCCGTTGATTTGAGGCAATTGCCCGCCGCGTTGAGGCGGTTCAGGTTGGGATAGTTCTCCACGCCCGCCAGTGAGGCAAGCCGGTTGCGGGAGACGTCCAGATTGTACAGGTCCAGGGAAAACCCCGTGCCGTCCAGCGACGTCAGTTGGTTGCTGCCAACCGAAAGCGTTTCCAGTCTGTCCAACCGGCCGATTGCGCCCAGAGAGGACAGCTGGTTGTGATCGGCGAGCAGCTCTCTCACGGGAGTTTCCGCATACAGGCCCGCTGCGGTGGCCAACTGGTTGTACGCGATGTTGAGCGAGTAGATCTCGCGGAAAAGCGGCATGTCCGCGAGCGACTGGAGGGCGTTGTGCGACACGTCCAGCATGTAGATGTGCGGCGCGCCCGTCAGGTCCGCCAGGCCGGTCATCCGGTTCTGCGCGAGTCTCAAATACTGGAGCATCGGAAGCTCCGGCATGCCCGCAAGGGAGGTGATCTGATTGTTCGAAAGGTACAGCAGGTAAAGCATGGGCAGCTGGGGCATGCCGGCCAGCGTGTCGATTCGGTTGTTGCTCGCAGTCAGACACCTGAGGTACGGCATGGAGGGCATGCCCGCAAAGGAGCTGAGCTGATTCACATCCAGTGCCAGGACACTCAGCGCGGGCATGGGCGGAAAGTCGGCAAGGGTGGATATCTGGTTGTTGGAAAGATACAGAACGGCCAGGTTTGGCATGTACTGCAGGTCGGCCACTGTCTGAATGCCGTACCCTGCCGCTTCCAGCCGGGACAAACTGTTGAGCGACACGTCATAGATCGGACCAGTGGGGCGGTTGAGCGCATCACGCACGGCCGCCTCCATGCCGGGGTCAACAAAGGTGATTTCGACGGCCTTGTCGGACGGCACCGGCGCCGGGGCGGCCGGTGCCGCCTTGGCCTCCGCCCCGGGCGGCTTGGGAAGGTCGGCGATGCGGCCCTCCCGCAGCGCCGCCAGGCCCTGCTCCGGGTCCTCGATCCATTGGCGCAGTTCGGGCCCGACCATTCCGGAAGACTGCGCCAGACAGGGCGCGCCGAGAAGACCGATCGCCGCACAGACGATCGCGCGAAGAATGGCATTCCTTTTCATAAGAACCTCCCTTTGTTTTGACGGCGCAACGCATCCCTTCCCCGGAATGGCTTTGATGCCGTATATCCACTTTTAATGACAGTACCACTCATCTTGTTTTTTTGCAAGAAATGCCTGTCGCGCGTCTGTTCCCGGCGCAGACAAGACTGCCCCTGTAAAAATGAAACAGCGCCGGGGACAGGGTTGACAACCCCTGTCCCCGGCGCTATCGGGCAATGCTATTTGGTCTCCTCGAAGGCCTCAATGGGGACGGGGCCGAAACTGCACGGGGCCATGCCGTCGCCGTCGGTGATGTTGAGGATGGGGTTCATTCCCTGGCCGTAGCAAAGTTTGGCGGCGGGATCAACGGCCGAACCGCGGCAGAGCACCACGCGGTTCGGGTGTTCGGCGTCAAATTCTATCTTGAAAAACAGGTCGCGCGCGGGCTGGTCGGGCAGGGCGAGCGTGAAGCCGGCGGGGAGCCCTTCGGCGTGCAGTTTGCCCGCGACGTAGTTGAAGTCGACGTTGATCGCGGTGCGTTCGGCGTTGGCAAAGCGCGCCGCGGCCAGGTCGATGCCGGGCCGGTCGCCGTCGCTGGTGACATGCGGCAGCGCGACGCGCGCCATGCGCACGCCGAGAATCTTGTGGCCCTCCCAGCCGACATGGATGCCGTCGCTCAGTGCCAGGTCCGCCGCGGGCACCATGTGCACGCCCGGCACCTCGGCGGCGGCGCGGCGCTGCTGCTCGCGCAGCCCGTCCCAGCGCGGCTCGGCCTCCCAGGGCATGATGACCACGCGCCCGAGCTGGGCCGTGATGACGACCATGTCGGGGTTGCCGGTGTCGCGGCGGGCGCATTCCACAAAGCGCTTGAAGCGGTCGAAATAGGTGTCATAAGTCTTGGGGTCGCCGCTCATGGCGTCGGACTCGCCCTGGTACCAGAGCATGCCGCGCACCCGGCCGCCGGCGCGGACGACGCTGCGGACCATGTTGCCGTACAGGCTGGCGTCGCCCTTGTCAAGCAGATCGGGGCTCCACTCGTCCAGCGAGGTGCCGCCGAAGGCCGTGGGGATGAGCCCCTGCGGGATGCCCGTCTCCTTCGCGAGCCATACGGCGAAGAAGGTGTCGCAGCTTGCGCCGCCCCAGGGGTTTTCGCCGGAGAGGCTCTGTTTGGCGGCCTCGGCGATCTGCTCCTCCGACTTCACCCCGCCGCGGCCGAGCAGCAGGTCCTTGATCGCCCGCGAATCCGACTCCACCAGCCGGTGTGTTGGCGGGACGCCGGGTTTCCACACGCCGTCCATGCCGAGCGTGTTGACCAGCGGGTCCGGGGTGAGCTTTTCTTTGACAGGCGCGGCACCGGCCATGTTGGACTGGCCCGCGAGCACCCAGAGGTCGCCCACGAGAATGTTGTCGTACTTCGCCCGGGCGACGGTGGCGCCGCCGGCGCCCGTCGCCGTGACGTCAATACAGTAGGGTCCGCCCGGCTTGAGTCCTGCAATGGGGACGCCCGCCTTGTCCCCGGCCATCGCCGTCTCGGCCTTCAGCTCACCGGAGGCCACCGGGCGGCCGTGGCGCGTTACGCTGAACTTCATCATCGCGCCCGCCGGCACCTCCATGCCGAGCGGCGCGAAGCACGCGCCCGTGTTGTCCGGCCCGCGCTGGATGACCTGGTAGTCGCCCGCGAGCGGCACCGCATCGGCCGCGCCAAGGCTGGCCAGCGCCAGCACCAATGCCATCATCGTTGTCATGACAGTCTTTCCTTCCGTTTGGCCGGCGCCTTGCGCCGCAATTCGGCCGTTGACCGGGGACTCTCTTCCCTGAAGCGCCGCCACCGGCGATTCGGATTCTCGACGCCGGAAATTATCGTCATTGCGGCCGAGGCAAGCAATCTTCCGGGGCCTTCCGGGGCCTGAAGACCGGGTCAGGCGCAACAATATGGCGCAAGGTTCGCGTGCTGTATAATGCCAGTCATGATCGACGAGACCATCGAAAGCCCGCCGTTTCCCCATGCGCGGCTGGACTACCCGCTGGCGCCGGCCACGCTGTACAACATCGGCGGCCCGGCGCGGGTCGCCCTGCTGCCGCGCGACGCGGGGGAGGTGGACGAGGCCTGGCGGTGGATGGTGGGGCAGCCCCTGCCCCGGCTCATCCTGGGCGGCGGCTCGAATGTGCTCATCAGCGACAACGGCTTCCCGGGCATCGTGCTGTTCACCACCCACCTCACGCGCATGGAGGAGCTCGGGGACGGCCGCTACCGCGTCGGCTCGGGCGTGCCGCTGGCCAAACTCGTGCGCGAGATCATGCTGCCCAACAACCATGCCGGCGTGGGCGCGCTGACCGGGATTCCCGGGTCCGTGGGCGGGGCGATCTACATGAACGCGGGCACGGCAAACGGCTCCACCTGCGATTTTCTGGAATCGGTCGACCTGATGAGCCTTGAGGGGCTTCGCTCGCTGCCGATGGACCCGTCGCTCTACAGCTACCGGGGCCAGCGCTTTTGCGGCATCGACGATGTGATTCTGGGGGGCGTGTTCCGCTTTGCGCCCTCCGGGGAGGACCAGCGGGCCGTCTTTGACCATTACATGACCCGCCGCCGCGAGAAGCAGCCGCAGGGCCACTGCTGCGGCAGCGTGTTCAAGAACCCGCCCAACGACCACGCCGGGCGGCTCATCGAGGCCTGCGGCCTGAAGGGCACCCGCTGCGGCGGGGCAGTCATCAGCACGGTCCACGCCAATTTCATCATGAACGAGGACAACGCCTCCTTCGACGATGTGCTCGGCCTGATCTGGCTCGTCAAGGACCGGGTGCGCGAGCGCTTTGGCGTCACGCTGGAGGAGGAGGTGCGCGTCATCCGCGCGCGCTGAGCGCGGGTTTCGGGAATAGCCGGGAGCCGTCCGCGGGTTCGTTTGGGGTACAACCGTGCAAGGGGCATCCTAATGGACATGAACGAACTTTTTGACATGGTCGCCCAGGAGCGGGCGTCGGACCTGCTCATCAGCGCGGGCGCGCCGCCCATCCTGCGCATCGACGGGGAACTGTTCCGCGTGCGGGCCGACACGTTTACCGCCGAAGCGACGCGGGAACTCGTCTACGCCATGCTCACCCCCGAGCAGCGCCAGCAGTTTGAGCAGCGCAAGGAGCTTGATTTTTCGCTGGCCACCGGCGGCAAGACCCGGTTCCGGGTCAACGTCTATTATCAGAAGGGCGCGGTGACCGCCGCGCTGCGGCCCATCCCCAGCAAGATTCCGACCCTGCTCGAGCTTGGGCTGCCCGAAACGGTTTCCGAGCTTGCCTCGGCGCGCCAGGGACTGGTGCTGGTGACCGGCCCGACGGGCAGCGGCAAGACCACCACCCTGGCGGCGCTGGTCGACCTGATCAACAACAAGCGCGCCTGCCACATCATTTCAGTGGAGGATCCCATTGAATACGTGCACGAGCACCGCAGGAGCATCGTGGACCAGCGCGAAATCGGCGAGGACACGGACAGTTTCCCCAGCGCGCTGAAGTATGTGCTGCGGCAGGACCCCGACGTGATCATGATCGGCGAGATGCGCGATCTGGAAACCATCCAGGCGGCCCTGACCGCGGCGGAAACGGGGCATCTCGTCTTCGCCACCCTGCACACCAACGACGCGGTGCAGACGATAGACCGCGTGGTCGACGTGTTCCCCGCCGCGCAGCAGCAGCAGGTACGGTTCCAGCTCTCCATGGTGCTGCTGGCCATCGTGTCGCAGCGGCTCGTGCCCCGGCGCAACGGCGGGCGCGCGCTCGCCTGCGAGATCATGATCCGAAACGGCGCCATCGCCAACCTGATCCGCGAGCAGAAATCGCACCAGGTCTACAGCGTCATGGAAACGGCCACCCGCGAGGGCATGGTCACCATGGACCGGTCGATCAAGGAACTGTACACCGGCGGCCTAATCACCCGCGAGGAGGCCGTCAGCCTCATGCGCAACCCCAAGGAACTGCTTCGCGCCGGTGAGTAGCGGCGGGCCGGGCTACTTCTTGCCCGCCGTCTCCGCCGTCACCAAATCCACCGCCGTTTCCTTGTCCTGCGGCGTGGTCTTCTCGCGCAGCACCTGGAGCGCGTATTCAATGCCGAAGACGGCGAGCTTGTCGGCGTACTGCTGCACGGTGCAGACGACCTGTCCGTCGCGGACGAGGTTCTCGACGGCGGAGATGCCGTCATAGCCGCAGATGAGCACCTGCCCGGTCTTGCCGGCGGCGCGCACGGCGGCGGCCGCGCCGAGGGCCATGCTGTCGTTGGCGCAGAGCAGCGCCCGGACCTCGGGGTGTTCGGTGATGATTGACGACGCGACCTGGTTGGCCTTGTCCATCTCCCAGCTTGCCGACTGCGAGGTGACCAGCTTCAGCCCGGCGGCGGCGACGGCGTCATCGAAGCCAAGCTTGCGCTGCTGGCCGTTGAACGCGCTCGGGATGCCCTCCAGAATGGCCACGGGCGCGCCCGGCTCCAGCTTCTTCGCGAGGTAGTCGGCGGCCAGCTTGGCGCCCTTGCGGTTGTCGGGGCCGACGAAGGGAATGGTGATGCCCTTCTCCTTGAGCACGCCGTCATCGAACTTGTTGTCGATGTTGATGACCACCACGCCCGCGTCCTGCGCGCGCTTGCACACGCCCACGAGCGCCTTGGAATCGGCCGGGGCGATGACGAGCGCGTCCACCTTCTGCGCGACCATCTGCTCCACCAGGTCGATCTGGCGCGCCACGTCCTGCTCGTCCTTGATGCCGTTGCAGGTGAGCGTGTATTCCGACGCATGCTGCTGCTGGTGCGCCTTGGCGCCGTTCTCCATGGTCAGGAAGAACTCGTTGGCCAGCGATTTCATCAC
>CAIUWO010000661.1 GCA_903902895.1 Candidatus Hydrogenedentota bacterium
GCCACCGGGAACAGGTATTCCGGCATGCGGGACTTCAACGATTGTAGCTCCCAAAGTCCGAGAAATAAACGCCTTAGAGGCCAAAGCAAAGCCAAGGATAAGGGCGGCGTGAGCTTCCCCCCATCCTTCGACAGGTACCGGGGCAATTTAAGATGGTGCTAACCGGCGGGCCTGCGCCCGCCTTGTCTTCACTGTAGCAGGTTCCGCACGGGGCGTCAACGCTGCTGCTGGGGTGCCGTTTTGGGTCCGTGGAGCGCAGGCCGTGTCCGCCGTCAGGCGGACTGCCCGTAGGGCAAGGCCGGAGCGGAGCGGCCCCAAAACGGCGCGCGCGGTTTTTTCGGGCTCACCCCCTCTCATTGTGGCAGCTTGCCGGCGTTGCGTAGCCCAGGCTGCTGTGCGGGCGCTCGTGGTTGTAGAAATGAAAGTAGCGCTCAAGCCCCTTGTGCAGGGCGTGGCCGTCGGTATACTCGCGCAGGTAGATGTCCTCGTACTTCACGCTGCGCCACAGCCGCTCGATGAACACGTTGTCCAGCGCCCGGCCCTTGCCGTCCATGCTTATCTGGACACCGGCCCTGAGCAGCGTTCCGGTGAACTCCTCACTCGTGAACTGGCTGCCCTGGTCCGTGTTGAAGATGCCGGGGCGGCCGCCGCGCAGCGCCTCCTCCAGCGCTCCAACACAGAAGGCAACCTCCATGCTGTTTGACAAATCCCATGCGATCACGTAGCGGCTGAACCAGTCCATAACGGCCACCAGGTACATGAATCCGTGGCGCATCGGGATGTACGTGATGTCCGTGGACCACACCTCGTTGGGGGCGCAAATCTGCATTCCGCGCAGCAAATACGGGTATATTTTGTGCTGCGGGTGCGGACGGCTCGTGTGCGGGCCGGGCATCGTCGCCTGAAGGCCCATCACGCGCATCAGCCGCGCGACGCGCTTGACGTTGACGCAATGCCCCTGTTCGTCGAGCCACTGTGCCATGCGCGGCGAGCCGTAGAACGAATGAACCATGTACTGCTCGTCGATAAGGCGCATCAGCGCCAGATTCTCCGCGGACTCGGTGGTGTTCGGCGTGTAATACGCGCTTGACCGGGGCAATTGAAGCAGTGCGCACTGCCGCGTGACCGGCACGTGTGGATGGCCGAGCTCTATCCACGCCCGTCGTTTTGACGCGGGTGCGCTCAGTGTTTTTTTTGGAGGAAATCGACCTCCATCTTGAGCCGCCCGATCTCCTGGTAGAGCGGCGCCGTCAGCGACTCCGCGTCCACCGCGCGACCCGTGCCGCCCCGCTCGAACAGTTGCGGAGCCCCCTCCGACAACTGCCGCTTCCACTGCGTGATCTGCGTCGGGTGCACCTTGTACCGCGACGCCAGCTCGCTGAGCGTCTGTACACCCTTCATCGCCTCCAACGCCACCTTCGCCTTAAACTCCTTCGAATGATTCTTGCGTACCTGACCCATTTCTTGGACTCCTTCGCGGACATTGTCCGCTTGGCGGCAAGCCGGCTCAAGCCGCCAATTCTTTACTTAGCCACTGTCCAAAAAATGGGGGGAACTTCAGC
>CAIUWO010000662.1 GCA_903902895.1 Candidatus Hydrogenedentota bacterium
CGCGCCGTTTAGCTCCCTGCAAAATGTGCTGATTGGCATGCGTTTCTCCGATGTGATTCCCGAGAAAGAATGGAAAGACCGGTCCAAGGCGATGCTGGAGCGGGTGGACCTGGGCCACCGGCTCAACGCGAAACCCCGCACGCTGAGCGTGGGCGAGCGCCAGCGGGTGGCCATCGCGCGGGCACTGGTGAACCGGCCGCGGCTGATTGTGGCCGACGAGCCGACGGGCAGCCTGGACCCGAAAACGGCCAACGCGGTGATGACGCTGCTGCTGGAGTTGTGCGCCGAGGAAAAGGTGACACTGCTGCTGGTCACCCATGACCGGGGCATCGCCGACCGGCTCCCGGACCTGTTTGACTGCTCGGGTCTGGTGAAGGAGGTGGCGTCATGAGCCTGTGGCACATCGCCTGGTCCTATTTGTGGAACCGCAAACTCACCACCATCATGACGGTAATCTCCGTGGCCTTGGGCGTGGCGCTCATTTCGGCCGTGCTCACGCTGCGCGAACAGACGCAGAAGCGCTTCGAGGAGGAGGGCCAGGCCTTTGACCTCGTCATCGGCGCCAAGGGCAACCCGCTCCAGCTCGTGCTCAGCACGGTCTACTTCCTCGACGCGCCGGTGGGCAACATCGAAAAGGCGGACATCGACAAGATCCGCACGATGGAGGACGTCACGGCCGCCTTTCCGCTCGCCATGGGCGACACGTACAAGGGCTACCGCATCGTCGGCACCGTCCGCGAACTGATGGATTTCAAATGGGGCGACCGGCACCCCTACGCGCTGGCCGGCGGGCGCTACTGGGAAAAGCCCTACGAGGCGGTCATTGGCCACGGCGTCGCGCAGGACACGGGCCTGAAATTGGGCGACACCTTCACGGGCATGCACGGGTTCGTGCAGTCGCCCAACGCCCACGACCACAAGGACAAGCCCTATACCGTGGTCGGCGTGATGGCCCTGTCGGGCACGCCCAACGACCGCGCCATCTTCTGCGACATCCAGTCCGTTTGGGACGTCCATGAGCATCACGCCAGTGACGAGGTGACGGCCGCGCTGGTAAAGTTGGCGACACCGGCGCTACGCTTTGAAATCAAGGACAAGATCAACAAAGGGTATAATGTAATGGCGGCGGTGCCGGTGATGGAGATCCAGAAGCTGTACGATCAGCTTCTGGGCACGGCCAAGGCGGTGCTGCTGGCGATTGGCTACCTGGTGGTGGTGATTTCGTCCATGTCCATCCTGATAGGGCTGTACATGGCGATCCTGCAGCGGCGGCGCGATCTGGCGATTATGCGCGCCCTGGGCGCCACCCGCGGCGAGATTTTCGGCGCCGTGCTCATCGAGGCCTTCTGGGTGACGCTGCTCGGGCTGGCGGTCGGCTGGGCGCTGGGCGCGCTGACCTGCAAATTGCTCGGCCTGTACCTGGCTACCAAGCTGGGCTTCCACATCGCCGCGGTCAGCCTGAGCGCCGACCTTGTCACGGCCTATTCGGCCGTATTGCTGATGGGCCTGATCGCCGGAATTTTGCCGGCGTGGCAGGCCTATAGAACCGATATTGCAAGAGACCTGGCCGAGCCCTGAAAACCAGGCTTCTTTCCTGCTCTTGCTCTTGCTCCTAATCTTGCTCTAGTCCTAATGATTCCGAGTAAGATCAGGAGCAGGAGCAAGATTAAGAGCAAAAGGAAGTTACCGAATATGCGAAGACGCAACAGACGCGACCTGTTCACCCTGATCGGCGTGGTGGTGGTGCTGACGGCCATCATCGGCGTCAACGGGTACATGCGCAGGGAGGGCCTGCGCGGCCAGTACGAGGCCATGCGCGCCGCCTTTGAGAAGAAGCACCTCGAAAAGGGCGTGCAGTTGATCGACTGGAAGGAACTGCACCAGGTCAAGGGCACGCGCCGCTCCGGCGCCACCTTCCCCGACTCGCTCAAGGAAAAGGACAGTCATCTGGTCAATCTGTGCGGGTTCATGAGCCCCATCGACCAGTTCAAAAACGTCACCGAGTTCATGCTGCTGCCCGTGCCCATGACCTGCTACTTCTGCGACTCGCCGCCCATGCGCGACATCGTCATGGTCAAACTCTCCAAGCCCGCCGACATGGTCAACGAGCCCGTGCTCATCGGCGGACGCCTCGAACTGCACAAGGGCGAGAAGGAACTCTTTTTCTACACCATCAAGGACGCCAAGTGGAACGAGGCTGTCAAAGATGAGGAACTGAGCAAGAAAACCCTCGACCAGGCCCACAAGACCCACCTCGTCGACGGATTCAAGGAACTGCGCGACGGCAAGCCGGAAGAAGTGCTGACGCCCGGCTATACGCCCCCCGCCAACCCCACCTCCATCCCCGCCGGCCCCGTGACCGCCCCGGCCCAACCGGCCGAACCCGCATCCCCCGTACCGGCACCTCCTGCGGCGCAGTAATCCCCTTTATTCTCGGCTGTTTGCGAAAACATCAGGGTAGCCGCATCAAAATTAGCCTTGTCTCAAACCCAGACAACCCACATAAACCCAAGTCTGGCGAGCTCTTAAG
>CAIUWO010000663.1 GCA_903902895.1 Candidatus Hydrogenedentota bacterium
CCCCGACGCGCTGCTGCCCAACCTGGGCGGCCAGTCCGCGCTCAACCTGGCCTCGGAACTGTACAAGGCGGGGGTGCTGGAGAAGTACAACGTCAAGGTCATCGGCGTGCAGATCGACGCCATCGAGCGCGGCGAGGACCGCCAGGAATTCAAGAACACCATGACCCGCCTCGGCATCGAGATGCCTGAGAGTGAACTGGCCTACAGCGTCGACGAGGCCGAGGGCATCGCCGAGCGGCTTGGTTATCCCGTGGTCATCCGCCCGGCCTACACCATGGGGGGCACCGGCGGCGGGTTGGTCTACAACGTCGAGGAACTGCGCACCATCGCGGCGCGCGGCATCACGGCCAGCCTGGTGGGCCAGATTCTCGTGGAAGAGTCCGTGCTCGGCTGGGAGGAGCTGGAACTGGAGGTCGTGCGCGACGCGAAGGGCCAGATGATCACCGTGTGCTTCATCGAGAACGTCGATGCCATGGGTGTGCACACCGGCGACTCGTACTGTGTGGCGCCCATGCTGACCATCACCCCCGAACTGCAGAAACGCCTGCAGAAGTACAGTTACGACATTGTCGAGGCGATTCAGGTGATCGGCGGCACTAACGTGCAGTTTGCCCACGACCCAAAGACCGACCGCGTTGTGGTGATCGAGATCAACCCGCGCACGTCGCGGTCCTCGGCGCTCGCCTCGAAGGCGACGGGCTTCCCCATCGCCATGGTGTCGTCCATGCTGGCAGGCGGCATGACGATGGACGAAATCCCCTACTGGCGCGAGGGCACGCTGGAGAAGTACACGCCCTGGGGCGACTACGTGGTGGTCAAGTTCTGCCGCTGGGCCTTTGAGAAGTTCAAGGGCGTCGAGGACAAGCTCGGCACGCAAATGCGCGCCGTGGGCGAGGCCATGAGCATCGGCAAGACCTACAAGGAGGCCTTCCAGAAGGCGATCCGCTCCATGGAAACGGGCCGCTACGGGCTCGGCTTCGGCAAGGATTTCAACGAGAAGACGCTTGAGCAGCTCATGAAGATGCTGCATGTCGCCACCAGCGAGCGCCAGTTCATCATGTACGAGGCGCTGCGCAAGGGCGCCACGGTTGCGGACCTGCACGCCAAGACGCACATCAAGGCGTGGTTCATCGAGCAGATGAAGGAACTGGTGGAGCTTGAGGAAAAAATATTGGCCTACAAGGGCAAGGCGCTGCCGGACGAACTGCTGGTGCAGGCCAAGAAGGACGGCTTCGCGGACAAGTACCTGGCGAAGATCCTGGCCATTCCGGAACCCGAACTGCGCCGCCAGCGGATCGCGGCGGGCATGGTCGAGGGCTGGGACGCGGTGCCCGTGAGCGGCGTCGAAAACGCCGCCTACTACTACTCCACCTACAACCGCCCCGACAGCACCACCGCCACAAAGGCGCGCAAGGTCATGGTGCTGGGCGGCGGGCCCAACCGCATCGGACAGGGGATCGAGTTCGACTATTGCTGCGTGCACGCGGCGTTCGCCCTGCGCGACGCCGGCATCGAGTCCATCATGGTCAACTGCAACCCCGAGACGGTGTCCACCGACTACGACACCTCCAACAAGCTGTATTTTGAGCCGCTGACCGTTGAGGACGTGCTGAGCATCTACGAGAAGGAACAGCCCGAGGGCGTGATTTGCCAGTTCGGCGGCCAGACCCCGCTCAACATCGCGCGTGAGCTGGCCGAGGCGGGCGTGCGCATCCTGGGCACCACGCCGGAAACCATCGATCTGGCCGAGGACCGCGACCGGTTCCGCAAGGTCATGCAGCGGTTGGGCATCCCCCAGCCCGAGTCCGGCATGGCGGTCAATGTCGATGAGGCGCTGGCCATCGCGGCGCGCATCGGCTACCCGCTGATGGTGCGCCCGTCCTACGTGCTCGGCGGCCGCGGCATGGAGGTTGTCTACGACGAGCAGATGCTGCGCCAGTACGTCACCACCGCCGTCGGCGTGACCCCGGAACGGCCCATCCTGATCGACAAGTTCCTCGACAACGCCATCGAGTGCGAGGCCGACGCCATCTGCGACGGCACGGACGCCTTTGTCCCCACCGTCATGGAGCACATTGAGCTGGCCGGCGTCCATTCGGGCGACTCGGCCTGCGTCATCCCGCCGATCAGCATTGCGGCAAACCATATAGACACCATCAACCGCCACACCAAACAGATCGCGATCGAGATGAATGTGGTCGGCCTGATGAACATCCAGTACGCCATCCAGGACGATGTGGTGTACATCCTGGAGGCCAACCCGCGCGCCTCGCGCACGGTGCCGCTCGTGTCGAAGGTGTGCAACATCCCCATGGCGAAGATTGCCACACAGCTCATGCTGGGCACCAAACTGGCCGAGCTCAAACTGACCCACAAGCCCGTGCCCCACTTCGGCGTGAAGGAGGCGGTGTTCCCCTTCAACATGTTCCCCGAGGTGGACCCGGTGCTTGGACCGGAGATGCGGTCCACCGGCGAGGTGCTGGGCATGGCGGAATCCTTCGGCATGGCCTTCTACAAGGCCCAGGAGGCCACGCAGCAGCGGCTTCCTTCGGAGGGCGCGGTGCTGATGACCATCAGTGACCGCGACAAGCCCGGCGTGCTGGAGGCGGCGCGCACACTGCACGGCCTTGGATTCAAGATCCGCGCCACCAAGGGCACCCTGGCCTTCCTGGCGGAGAACGGCATTCCGGCCCAGTTGGCCAACAAACTGGACGAGAACCGGCCCAATCTCGTGGATGTGATGAGCAACGGCGAAATCCAGCTGGTCATCAACACACCCAACGGCGGGGCGGGCGCGGGTGACGACTCGTACATCCGCAAGACGGCCATCAAGTACAAGATATCCTACATCACCACGGCGGCGGCGGCCGTCGCGGCCGCCCGCGGCATCGCCGCCAGCCGGGACGGCAACCAGCAGATCAAGTCTCTGCAGGAGTACCATGCCGACCTGAAGTGAACGTGCCGCGCAACCCGTGAGAGATCACCACGCCCCCAAGTCCAAGCCCGGACTTGGGGGCGTTCTGCGTGCCGCGAACAAGGACGTCAGCGGGGCCCGTGCCCCGCTTCCTCTTCCATTCCCACCACGCGCGCATGGAGATTGATGCCGCCAAGGGCGCTGCACCCGTGCGCGAAAATGCTCAGGAGCACCGTGGCCACCACGGCCAGCCTGATGGACGTTTCCCCGGGGAAGAGCCCCTCGTGTTCGAGAAACACCAGGCCCAGAACGATGGACGCCAGGCCTCTCGGACCGAACCAACCCATAAAGAGCACTGTCGGCGCGCGCAGTCCCGTGCCTGTCAGGGCGAGCGCCACGGGGACCATGCGCACCAAGGTCAGGCTGAGGACGGCGTAGCACACCGGGGCAAAGCCAATTTGCGGCAGGGCCCGCGCGGCAATGATCCCGAACAGAAAGAAGACCAGCAGGTTTGCCAGCTGCCCCCAACCCTCGGTGAATTCTACGCTCTCTTTCCCCGCCTCTTTGAACCGGACCTGCACCGCCAGTCCGGCGACAAAGGCGGCGATGAACATGCTGGCCCTGAAATGCTCGGACGCGAGCGCGCACAGCAGGGGCAGCGCGACGAGGCCAAGCTGCCCCATGGCGCCGGTCGCCCACTGCCTGCGCCGTGCCAGGTCAAGCAGCCATCCGCCGCCGCAACCAACCGTCAGGCCAATCAGCGTGCCAAGCCCGAGCTGCTCGAGGACAAAGCGCCAAAGAAGCCCTTCGCCGCTGTGACCGCTTTCCGCCGCGATTGCCATGAAGAAGAGGAGAAAGGGCACGGAGAGCCCGTCGTTGAGGCCCGCCTCCACGTTGAGCGCCTCCCGGATGCGGCGGGGCACTTTGGGGCTGTTGACGATGACCTGCCCCAGCCCCGCGTCCGTGGGCGCCAGGATGGCCGCCAGAATCCCGGCCTCCCAGATTGTCATCTGGGGAAAGACCACACGCGCGGCCAGCAGACCGAGCAGGAGGGTCAGCAGCATGCCCACGCTAAGCAGTCGGATGGGCAGGCTTCGAATGCTTTTCAGTTCCTGCAGGTCCGTCTTGCTGGCGTCGGTGAACAGAAGGAGAACCAGGCCGAATTCAGCCAGCTTGAGCAGGGTTTTCCCCGTCGATTCCCCGTCCAGACTGACGGACGACGTCCAGAAGCACACCAAACCGGCGGCGGTGAACAGGGCCGGCGCCGTCAGAATGGTCCGCTCCATGCGCCGGGAGACCAGGCTGTACAGGAAGACCAGCAGAAGAAACACGGCAACGGTTGCCACGATTATTTCTCCCCGTCCGGCACAAACGACGGCTGCCCGGTGGCGGCGATGACGCCGTTCCAGGCCCATCCCCTGGGGTCTATCTTCTTGCGCTTTGACACGGCCAGCGCAATCGGCACATGGGTGAAATCGCTGCTCCAGTGGCCCACGACCATGTTGGTCCTTCCGGTCATGCCGGCATGCACCGCGTTGTGTCCGAGCATGAGGCAGTACGCCGCGTCATTGGGTTCGGCGGGCAGGCTCCGAATGATGTAGCTCGGGTCGATGTACTTGAGGTTCATCTCCATGCCGATTCCCTTGAAATGCTTCTTGATCTCCTCCCTGAGAAAGGTGCCAATGTCGCTTTGAAGAGCGTTTCCAGAGGCGTCCCGCCCGCCCTTGTCCGCGAAGAGTTCCTGGCCGGCGCCCTCGGCCACGGCAATCACGGCATGGCCGCGCGCTTCGATCCGCGCCTGCAGCGCCCGAAGAAAGACCGGCAGCGAGAAGGGGATTTCGGGGATGATGCAGAAATTGACCTCGTTGTCCGCAAGGGCCGCGTAGGCGGCGATGAACCCCGACTCGCGGCCCATGAGTTTCACCAACCCCACGCCGTTGCGGGCGCCGGTGGCCTCGCTGTGCGCCGCGGTGATGGAGCGGCGGGCCTCCTCGACGGCGGTGATGAACCCGAAAGAGCGGTCAATGAAGGAAATGTCGTTGTCTATGGTCTTGGGAATGCCGATCACGGCGATGTCCAGTTTGCGGCGCGCAATCTCCGCGCAGAGGGCGCCGGCCCCGCGCTGCGTGCCGTCGCCGCCAACGGCGAACAGGATGCCCATGCCCATGCGCTCCAGCGTGTCCACCATGTCCACGGGGTCCTGGTTGCCGCGGGAGGAGCCGAGGAAGGTGCCGCCGAGCCGCTGGACGTTGTTCACCGCGTCGGGGTTCAATTCGACGGGGTCATGGCCGAACCGTTGCACGAGCCCCTCATAGCCGTACTTGAAACCGTGGATGCGCCGGACGCCGTAGTGGTGGTGCAGGCTCAGGACGATGGCGCGAATCACGTCGTTGAGGCCTGGGCACAGGCCGCCGCAGGTCACAATGCCGCAGGCCAGCTTGGCCGGGTCGAAATGGATGCGGGCGCGCGGCCCGCCCATCTCCATGGCGGGGATGGGGACGCCCCGTCGCAGGCAGTCCTCGATGTCCGCCAGTTGGGTGTGGTACAGCACGCGGCGGCTGTCGGGGACAAACGCCACCCCCTTCATCGGTGACGGTATGGGGCACTCGCCGAGACGGTCTATGCCAAAGTCCGGCATCTGGTTTTCCATGGGCTCTTTTGTTCTCCGCTGGGTTGGGCACCCGCTTCCTGACCGCCGGTACATGTTCCGGGTGCGCCGCCGCTAGTCCGGCTCCACAGGGCTGACCCGCCATATTTTTCCGCAGTACTCGCGCACGGACCGGTCCGATGAAAACTTGCCCATGCGGGCCACATTGCGGATGGACATGCGCGCCCATCCTTCCCGGTCACGGTAGGCCCTTGACACGGCATCCTGGCAGTCAATGTAGGACTGGTAGTCGGCGAAAAGCAAATAGTCGTCATGGTTCAGCAGGCTGTCCAGAAGGGGCCGAAAGAGCTCTTTATCCCCCCGGGAGAAGGCGCCCGACGCGATAAGGTCCATCGCCTCCTTGAGTTCGCGGTTGGCGTGGCAGTAATCGGCGGGACAGTAGCCCTGGGCCTTTGTGTCGGCCACCTCCTGCGCCGTCAGGCCGAAGAGGAAGAAATTTTCCGCGCCGACCTCCTCGCGGATTTCGATGTTTGCGCCGTCCAGCGTTCCGATGGTGAGCGCGCCGTTCATGGAGAACTTCATGTTGCCCGTGCCCGACGCCTCCTTTCCGGCGGTCGAAATCTGCTCGGACAGGTCCGCGGCGCGGTAGATCCACTCGCTGTTCTTCACGTTGAAGTCGGGGAAGAAGACAACCTTCAGGCGGCCGGCCACGTCCGGATCGTCGTTGACGACCGCGCCCACGGAATTGATCAGCTTAATGATCAGTTTGGCCATGAAGTAGCCGGGGGCGGCCTTGCCGCCGAAGATGACCGTGCGCGGGGTAAACTCCATTCCGGGGTTGCGCTTGATCCTGTTGTAGAGCGTCACCACGTGTAGGATGTTCAGGTGCTGGCGCTTGTACTCGTGGATGCGCTTGACCTGGATGTCAAAGAGCGATTCGGGGTCTATGACGGTTCCGGTGCGCTCCCGGACCAGCGCGGCGAGGTCGCCCTTGTTCTGCCGCTTGGCTTGGCGCCACTGTTTCTGGAAGTCCCCGTCCTCCGCAAAACGGTCCAGCTCTTTCAGGTCCGTCTCCGTGCGGGTGATCCAGCGGTCGCCGATCCTGCCCGTAATCAGGCCGGCCATCCGCGGATTGTAAAGGGCCATCCAGCGCCGGGGCGTGACGCCGTTGGTCACGTTGATGAAACGGTCAGGATACAGTTCATAGAAGTCGCGCAGGATGGTTTCCTTGACCAGCTCCGTGTGCAGTTCGGCGACCCCGTTGACGGCCTGGCTGCCGATCACGGCCAGGTGGGCCATGCGGACGTACCGTTTCCCTTTCTCGTCGATGATAGACATCCTGGCGAGACGGTCATTGTCGCCGGGATAACGCCGGCCGACCTCCTCCAGAAAACGCCGGTTAATCTCGTAGACGATTTCCATGTGCCGGGGCAGGACCTCGGTGAACAGGGAAACGGGCCATTTTTCCAGTGCCTCCGGCAAAAGCGTGTGATTGGTGTAGGAAAAGGTGTGCTTCGTGATGTGCCACGCCTGATCCCAGTCCATGAAATGCTCGTCCACCAGGAGGCGCATCAGTTCCGCCACCGCTATGGAGGGGTGGGTGTCGTTCAGCTGAAAGGCGAACGATTTGTGCAGACAGTCCAGATCGAGGCCCCGAACCTTCTGTATGCGCAGGGCGTCCTGAAGCGAGCAGGAAACGAAGAAATGCTGCTGGCCCAGCCGGAGTTTCTTGCCCACCTCGGGCTCGTCGTTGGGGTAAAGCACTTTGGACAGGGTTTCGGAAAACACCTTTTCATGCACGGCGCCGTAGTAGTCGCCCGTGTTGAACGCCTGAAAGTCGAAGGACTCGACCGCCTCGGAGCGCCACAGGCGCAGCAGGCTGATGGCCGCGTTCTTGTACCCCGGTATCGCCGTGTCATAGGCAATGCCCTTGACCCGGTAGCCGGGCACCCAGCGCTTCCGGAACAGGCCCTGTTCGTCGGTGTGGCACTCGGTGTGCCCCCCCAGACTCACCTCATGGGCGATCTCGGGGCGCGGAATCTCCCAGGGATTCCCAAAGGACAGCCACTTGTCCGTGGTCTCGGCCTGCCACCCGTCGCGGATTTCCTGGTCAAAAATGCCGTACTCGTAGCGGATGCCGTAGCCAATGGCCGCGACGCTCAGCGTCGCCAGCGAGTCCATGTAGCACGCCGCCAGCCGACCCAGCCCGCCGTTGCCCAGGCCCGGTTCCTCCTCCGCCGCCATAAGGTCCGGCAGATTGAGCCCCAATTCCTCCACGGCTTCGCGCAATTGGTCCCCAATGCCGAGGTTAAGCAGGGCATTTCCAAGGTGCGGACCCATCAGAAACTCGGCGGAAAGATAGGCCACCGTGCGGAACTCTTTCTGACTCAGATGGTGTGACCCCGACACCCAGCGCTGCATCATCCGGTCGCGCACCGTATGGGCGACGGCCATGTACCAGTCGTTCGGGGTGGCCAGTTCCGATGCCCTTCCCTGGGTATAGTACAGGTGGTTAAGAATTGCCTTCTTCAAGCTCTCCGCGCTTTCCGTGCCCCCTGCCGTTGTTTTGTCTGTTCCGGCATTCTTTTGGTTCTGACTCACGGCGGTCTCCTCCATCTGTTTGCAGCCAACCCGCGCGCCCCGCTCAAGAACCCACGGGCACCTCAGCGCCCCACAATTCTTCGTCCTGCGCCCTCAAAACCGGTCCGCCTCTTCCCGCCCGGCAGGACAAGGCGTTCGCGCAATCTATATACCGTACCGCAATGATAACATTAAATTCCTCATTTTTCAGGGAAAATGTCAAGTGCACTTCAGCCAATCCCATCTAGTCGAAAAAATGCCCAATCGGGTTCCGGACAGGGAGATCGGGATAGAATCCGGGTCCTGATTGCGACAAAAGTGGAAATAGCCAAGAGCATGCGCAAACTGGGAATGTAGTTGCTTCCGTCAAAGTTTTATGATTAAATGTGAATTTGCAGTGCTTTTGCAGGCAAGGTGCACCGTACTCTTTTACAGTATTTATGCGCGGCAAGACATGGGCGGACAGCCTGGATGTGCGCGGATTGATAGGCGGGCAAGTGGACGCAAGTCTTACCGCAGACGCTTGGGCGTCTGCACACAAACTAGGAGGTTAGAAGCTCATGGTGCGGTCTCAACATTCAGGTATTTTGCGGCTCTGGACCGCAAGGCTGTTTCCGCTTCTTCTCCTCTCCTTGGCCTGCTCTGCTGGAAGTCTGGCGAACGCGGCCGCCAAGGAGGCTGCGGCGCCGGCCGGGCCGCCGCCCGCGGTGGTGGTCCAGGAATTGCGCCCGCAGACCGTGGCCATCCCCTCTGACTTTGTCGCGCGCACCGTCGCCGACCAGACGGTGGAGATTTGCGCGCGTATTGAGGGTGTGCTGATCGAGATGTCCTTCGAGGAAGGCAAGAAGGTGCAGAAGGATCAGGTGCTGTTCCGCATCGACCCGGCCCTCTACGAGGCGAATCTTCAGACCGCGAAGGCACAATTGGCAAAAGCCCAGGCCGATCTCACCCTGGCCCAGGACAAGGTTTCCATCCGGATCGCCGAGGCAAACGTCAAGCAGGCCGAAGCTTCGCTGGTCAAGGCGGATCAGGATGTGGCCCGCTTGGAACCGTTGGTAAAAGAAGAAGCCGTGCCGCAGCAGGATTTGGACGCTGCCGTGGCCCAGCAAAAAGTGGCTCAAGCCGACTTGGAATCGGCGAAAGCCCGCAAGGAAAATACCGCACTCACCCAGAAGGTGGACATTGAACAGGCCCTTGCCGCCATCGAGTCGGGCAAGGCCGCCGTGGCCAAGGCCGAACTGGACCTTTCCTACACCGTCATCAAGTCGCCAATCGACGGCATCATCGGCCGCCAGGAGGTGTCGGTGGGGAACCTCGTGGGCCGCGGCGAACCGACGCAGCTGGCCACAGTATCAACGATGGACCCGATGCGGATTGATTTCAGCCTCAGTGAGGCGGATTACCTGATCTTCATGAAACGCCGCCTCGCGGGGGACGCCAACAAGGCGGCCATCGAGTTGGGCCTGGTGCTCGCCGACGGTTCGCTGTACCCGCAAAAGGGCACCGTTGCCATGATTGAGCGCGGACTCGACGCGACCACGGCCACGATCCCCGTCAGCGCGTCCTTCCCCAATCCGGACAGCCTGCTTCGTCCCGGCCTGTTTGCCCGGGTGCGCGCGGAAGTGCAGCAGATTGAGAACGCACTGCTCGTGCCGCAGCGCGCCGTGATGGAAATGCAGGGCGCCAAATCCGTGCTTGTGGTTGGGCCGGACAACGTGGTGGCGGCCCGCACGATTACTCTGGGCGACCGCTTGGGCGGCAACTACTTGGTGCTGAACGGGTTGAACGCCGGAGATCGCGTGATTGTTGAGGGCCAGCAGAAAGCCCGCCCCGGCAAGCCGGTGACCCCTGCCGCCGCAGCTGCCCCGGCAACCCCGGCCGAGTCGGCCGCGCCGGAAGGGAAATAGCGCATGGCCAGTTTCTTCATCCGGCGCCGGGTTACCGCGATCGTCATTTCACTGGTGATTCTGCTGGTGGGTGGCCTGTCCATCCTGACCCTGCCCATAGCGCAGTTTCCCGCCATCTCGCCGCCGGCCGTGTCGGTGGAGACCACCTACACCGGTGCCAGCGCCACCGTGGTCGAGCAGTCCGTGGCGACCGCCATCGAAAAGGAGGTCAATGGCGCGACGGGCATGATTTACATGTCCTCCAAGAGTTCGGCCGACGGCCGTTACGTGCTCACCTGCACCTTTGCCGTGGGCACAAACGTGGACATGGCCGCCGTGGACGTGCAGAACCGGGTCAAGAAGGCCGAGGGCAATCTGCCGGCAGAAGTGAAGAACTACGGCATTTCAGTGAAGAAAAAATCGCCCGACATGCTCATGGTGCTCTCCATTTACTCGCCCGACAGGACCTATGACAGCCTCTTCCTGAGCAACTACACCACGCTCAACCTCATCGACACGCTCGCCCGCACGCCCGGCGTCGGCGACACCTTTATCGTCGGCCAGCAGGACTACGCGATGCGGCTCTGGCTGCGCCCGGACAAGCTGGCCAAGATGGGGCTTACCGCCACCGACGTGGCCAACGTCATCCAGGATCAAAACGTGCAGGCGCCCGCCGGCCAGGTGGGCCAGCCGCCCGCCAAGTCCGGCGTGGACATTCAGTACACGGTGAATGTGAAGGGACGGCTGGAGCAGGCGGAAGAGTATGACAACCTCATCCTGCGCACGCTGCCGGACGGGTCCATCCTGCGCATGAAGGACGTGGCGCGCTCCGAACTGGGCGCGCAGACCTACACTTCCTTCGGGCGTTTCAACGGGGTGCCCTCCACGCTTGTGATCATTTACCAGGCGCCCGGCGCAAACGCGCTGGAGACTGCAAAAGGCGTGCGCGCGTCCATGGAGGAGATGTCCAAATCGTTCCCTGAGGGGTTGAAATACGACGTCTCCATGGACAACACCACCTTCGTCACGGCCTCCATCGACGAGGTTATGAAGACCCTCTTTGAGGCCATTGTGCTGGTGCTGATTGTGGTCTTTGTGTTCCTGGGAAATGTCCGGGCCACATTCATTCCCATGCTTGCCGTGCCGGTGTCGCTCATCGGCACCTTCGCGTTTTTCGTGCCGCTCGGCTTCTCGATCAACACGCTGACGATGTTCGGCATGGTGCTGGCCATCGGTATCGTGGTAGACGACGCCATCGTGGTGGTGGAGGCGGTGGAGCACCACATCGAGCGCGGGCTCTCAACGCTGGCCGCAACCGAAAAGGCCATGTCCGAGGTGTCCGGTCCGGTCGTGATGATCGCGCTGGTGCTTTGCGCGGTGTTCGTGCCCGTGGCCTTCATGGGCGGCATCACCGGCCAACTGTACCGCCAATTCGCGCTGACCCTGTCCATTTCGGTGCTCCTGTCCGCGCTGGTCGCGCTGACACTCACCCCGGCGCTGTGCGTCATGCTGCTGCGCCCCCGAAAGGCGATGCGCGGACCAGTCGGCTGGTTCCTGCGCGGGTTCAATGTAGTCTTCGACAAGGTCACGGGCGGATACACCGGCATCGTGCGCATCATGGTGCGCCGCTCGGTGCGTGTTATGTTTCTGCTGCTGCTGTTCATCGCCGGTGCCGGGTGGCTGCTCAAGACACTGCCGACGGCGTTTGTGCCCGACGAGGATCAGGGTTACTTCTTCTCCGTGTTCATTCTGCCCGACGGCGCCTCGATGGAACGCATGGACCAACTCATGCAACGGGCCGAGAAATTTGCCGGGAAGGTGGAGGGCGTAAAAAGCGTGGTGACCATGGGCAGCCTGAGCCTGCTGACCAACGTTTTCTCCTCCAACACGGCCACGTTGCTCATCACGCTCAAGCCATGGGAGGAACGCACGACAGCCGAAACCCAGCTCAAGGCCATTCTGGGAAAGCTGCAGGCGGAATTCCGGAAATATCCCGAGGCGGTGGCGGTAAGTTTTGCCCCCCCGCCCATTCCCGGCCTGGGCAACGTGGGCGGTTTCCAGTTTGAACTGTTGGACCGCGCCGGCCGCACGCCCGAGGAACTAGCGGCGGCGGCAACGAAGTTTGTTGCGGAGGCAAGCAAGCGTCCCGAACTGGCATCACTCAACAGCAGCTTCCGCACCTCCATACCGCAGGTCAAGGTGGACGTGGACCGCGACAAGGTCAAGACGCTGGGCATTCCCCTCAAGGACGTGTTCAACTCGCTGCAAACCTATCTCGGCGGGTTGATTGTAAATGACTTCAACCGCTTTGGCCGCAGTTTCCGCGTCATGCTGCAGGCTGAGCCCGAATTCCGGCTTTCGCCGGACAACATTGGCAGTATCTACGTCCGCAACAGCCAGAACCAGATGGTGCCCATGGCGACACTGGCCAAAGTGGACACGATGATCGGTCCCGACACCATCCAGCGCTACAACGTGCTGCGCTCCGCCGAAATTACCGGCGGCGCGGCGCCCGGCTACAGTTCAGGCCAGGCCCTTGCCGCGATGGAGGAGGTGGCCAAACAGGTGCTGCCGGACGGCTACGGTTTTGAGTGGACCGGAACGGCCTACCAGGAAAAACTGGCCGGCAGCGCGCAGGCCATCATTTTCATTCTGGCGCTGCTGCTCGTGTTCCTTCTGCTCTCGGCGCAGTATGAAAGCTGGAGCATTCCCTTTGGCGTGATTCTGGGCATCCCGCTGGGCGTGTTCGGCGCATTCCTGCTCGTCTGGTTGCGCGGGTTCATCAACGACGTCTACGTGCAGGTCGGCCTGGTCATGCTTATCGGGCTCGCCGCGAAAAACGCCATTCTGATCGTCGAATTCGCCAAGGAAAAGCACGAAAACGACGGATACTCCATCATCGACGCGGCCATGGAGTCCGCCAAACTCCGGTTCCGGCCTATCCTGATGACGTCCTTTGCGTTTATCCTCGGCGTGGTTCCTCTGGTTGAGGCCGCCGGTGCCGGCGCCGCCTCGCGCCAGTCGCTCGGAACCGCCGTGCTGGGCGGCATGCTCGCCGCCACCATGTTGGGCGTGTTTTTCATCCCGACCCTGTACACGTTCATCTCCGGACTCGTGGAGGGACGCGCCGCCCTGACGGCCGGAAGCGCCCCGCCACCGGAAAGTCCACCGCCCCCTGAATCCGTGGATGTGACGGGGTTGCCCGAACCGACGGAGGAGCAGGCATGAGACCCACCGCTTTGCTGCTGGCGCTCCTGCTGACGGGATGCGCGCTTGCCCCCCGCTATGAACGGCCCCAGGGGCTTGCCCCCAAGGAATTCCGGGATGCGGCCGCCGTAACCGTCGACCAGCCCGCCGGCACCGAAAAGACTTTTGGCGAACTCGATTGGTGGGAGGTGTTCGAGGACGAACAACTGCAGGCGCTTATCCGCCAGGGTCTTGAATACAACTATGACATCCGCGCCGCCGCGCAGCGCGTCCTCCAGGCGCAAGCCCAGGCGATCGCGACGCAGTCGGGCCTGTTCCCCTCGGTTTCGGCCAGCGCGCAGGGTGACAAGACGGACAGGTTCCAGATTGGCTCGACGCCGCTGGAAGCGCAGAAGAGCCTGCTGGGCAGCCGCGACCCCTCGGCGGGGTCGGAAAGCTTCATGTCCGCCCTCAACCTTGCCTGGGAACTGGATTTCTGGGGACGCATCCGCAGCGCGAGCGAGGCCTCGCGCGCCCAGTTGCTTGCCACAGAGGCGGGACGCCAGGCGGTCATCCAGTCGGTGGTGACCGGAATTGCCCAGGCCTATCTGGACCTGCGGGAATCGGACCTCGAACTGGAGATAGCCAAAACGACGCTTGCATCGCGGCAGAAATCGCTCAAACTCGTCCAGGCGCGCAAACAATGGGGCGTGGCCACACGGCTTGACGTGCGCCAGTCCGAGGCCCTTCTGGAGACGGCGGCGGCGACAATTCCCCTGATCGAGGCGCAGATCGCCCAGGCTGAGAATTACATCAGCATTCTCATCGGCGCCGACCCGGGCGCCGTACCCCGCGGCAAGTCGCTGAATGATCAGCAGATGACCATAGAGGTGCCCGCCGGACTGCCCTCGTCGCTGCTCGATCGCCGCCCGGATCTGCGTGCGGCGGAGGAGCAGTTGATTGCAGCCAACGCCAACGTCGGCGAGGCGCGGGCGGCCCTGTTCCCGCAGATCACGCTCACCGCCGCCCTGGGCACCGTTAGCCCCGCACTGGCCGGCGTGTTCGACGGTCCCACAGGCGTGACCAACGTGGCGCCGGCGGCCGTACTCCCGCTGTTCAACGCGGGCAAGCTGCGTGCAGGTGTGCAGGCCGCCAAGGCCCAGCGTGAAGAGGCGCTGTTAAACTACCAGAAAGCCGTGCAGCAGGCGTTGCGCGAGGTCTCGGACGCGCTGATTGGCTGCACCAAGGCGAAGGAGGCGCGCGACCAGATGGAGGCGCTTGTCAACACCTGGCGCGACGCGGCGCACCTGTCGCAGCTGCGCTACATCGGCGGCGTGACAAGCTATCTTGAGGTGCTCGACTCGGAGCGCCAGCTTTTTGACGCCGAACTGAACTATGCCCAGGCCAAGCGCAACGAACTGCTGACCGTGGTGGCGCTCTACAAGGCGCTGGGCGGTGGCTGGGAAAACACGGCGCCGAAACCTCAGGCTCAGGCGGAAGCACAAAAATGACGCGCGGCGCCGGGCGGCGGCTGGGTCCCTTTCGACAGGTGCTGGCGCGCCTGACCGACTTCTGGAATCAGGAACACGCCCTGAGCGTCTTCTGCGTCTTTCTAGTGCTGGTTATTTTTGTGGTCAACCCGCTTGTCGCGGCCGGCTTCCTGGGAAAGTACCTGCTGCACGGGTTCGGGTCACTCGTGCTTGTCAGCGGGGTGATGGCCATTGCGCATAAGCAAAGACTGGCGTTCGTTGCCGCAGCCGTGGTTTGCATTTCCATTGTCAGCCGATGGCTGACCGACGCGTTTCCCTCTCCCGGCATGTCCATATGGAGCGAGACTTGGAGTCTGGCAACCATTCTCCTGCTGACGGGCGTCGTGCTGGCCCACACCTTCAAGTCCGGCGCCATCAACTTCCACCGGATTCAGGGCTCCGTGGCCGTGTATCTGCTGTTGGGTATCGCCTGGTCCCATGCCTATTTTCTGGTTTCCCAGGCCCATCCGGGCGCCTTCAATATGCCCGCCGTCTCGACCGATGTCGATGAGATGCCGCAATTCGTCTACTACAGTTTTGTGACGCTGACTACGGTGGGCTATGGGGACATCACTCCGGTCCATCCCTTCGCGCGGTCCCTGGCCACGCTTGAAGCCCTCGTCGGGCAGCTGTACCCGGCGATATTGATCGCCCGCCTCGTCTCCATGGAAATTCAAGGCCGCATGGAAAGGCAAAGCCCAAAGGCGCCCTGAACGAAGGCGACTTTGCTCCTAAGGCCGGGTGGAATGACGTTCCCTTGCGGGGATGTTCATATGAACGCCCTGTTTCGAAAGGAGACAACCGCGCGCTGGGATGCGGGAATCACATGCAACCGGCGAACTGCCGGCACAGGGTCAATGTTGATTCCAGGGCTTTGTGAACGATGCAAAGGGGATTGCACGATTTGAAAAGTCCCCTGTTTCGATGTCAGCGCATGTCAAAGAACCACGGCGGAGAAGCCGGAACTTACAACCAGGAAAGGAACCGAGTATGAAACGAGCCGTTAAGATCATGATTGCCGCAGTGATTTCATCCTGCCTGCTTGCGGGTTGCGCCACTGCAACCCCCACCCAAAAAGGCGCGATGAAAGGGGCGGTGGTGGGGGGGCTGGCGGGGCAGCTTATCGGCGGGAACACCTCCGCCACGCTGATCGGCGCGGGGGCCGGGGCGCTGGGCGGCGCCCTGCTGAGCGATTACAAGGCCAACCAATAGCCAGTCACCGGCAATGGAGCATTCCGGCGCTGCGTCGGGATGTCGGCAACCTGAACGCTTACTCCCCTGGGAACTGCCAGGGAAAATATGGGAGACAGCAAATGCTTACGGACAATGCAAAACAGAACTCGCTCTTGGACCGCATGGAGACGATTGAAAAGCAGACGCTGCAATTGAGGAAAGAGAACCGCGCCCTGAAGATGCTTCTCATGGCAGCGACGGCCGGTTTCTGCGTGGTGCTGATGCTCGGCGCCGCGGCCGTCCGCAAGGATGCCAATCTGGGCAAGATCAGCGCGACACGTCTGGCCATCGTTGATGAGGGCGGCAGGGAACTGGCGATTCTCGGTCAGGGAGAGAACGGCACCGGCCTGCAAGTGCTCACCGCGGCGGGAAAGAAGGGCGTTGCTTTGGGCATCGGCAAGGATGGCCAGTCGGCAGGGCTCGCGGTGTTTGACGGCCAGGAGAAACCGAGAATCGGCCTCGGAATGAAAGAGGCGGTCCCGAGTTTGGCAATAACCGACGCGGCGGGGAAAAAGCTTGTCGCTCTGGGCGCGGGTGCTGAAAGGTACGGCATTGCCGTTTTTGACGCCAATGAAGTTATTCGCGGCGCTTTGGCCATGGGCCCCAAGGGTCCGCTGTGCTGTCTGAGCGACGATAAAGGCGCTCCCCAGGCCGGTATGAGCCAGATCGCCGACGGAAGTTACGTTCTTTCCACGATTGACAAGACAGGCATTGAACATGCTGTGAACTAGTCTCAACATGTTTACTGCGTGGAAAGCACGGTGTGGGCGTGCGGGCGCGTTAGGTCCGTAACGGAAGAAATGGCCGGGCAGTATGCGGCGGATAGCAAGGGAAAGGAAACGACCATGCGGAAGTCATTTTTCGGAAAACTGCTGTTGGTCCTGTTCGTGCCGGCGGGCATTTTCGGCACGTTGGGCATCACCCCTGCCGCCCTCGGACAGGACAGAGACCAACCAGCCGCGGCGG
>CAIUWO010000664.1 GCA_903902895.1 Candidatus Hydrogenedentota bacterium
GGCGTGTTCTGGGGCGTGCAGTACCATCCCGAATACAACCTGCACGAGGTGGCCCGGCTCATCCTCGCCCGCGAGGAGCGGCTCATCAAGCAGGGCTGGTTCAAGGACCACGACGACATGGCGGCCTACGTGGAGAAGTTCGAGGCCGTGCATGCCGATCCCACGCTGAAGCACATCCGCTGGCAGCTCAAGATCGACGATGGCATCGTCGAGGACGATATCCGCGAATGCGAGTTCGTCAACTGGATTCACAGCGCGGTGCTTGGCGAATACTAGAAGAGAATCCAGAAGTCAGAATCCAGAATTCAGAAGCATGGGCCCCTCCCGCCGGACGGTGCGGAGGGGCCTTTTCATTATGTGACGGGCGTGCTATTATCAGGGGACGGGGAACCGCCCAAGGCACACCCCGCACACAATCCGCAGGAATGGACAAAACTTGGAGGAAGTGCCCCATGATCACGCAACGTTCCGTGCCGAAACGAATCCTTCTGACCACCCTGCTGATGCTGGCCGTTGCCGCGGGAACGGTCACGGGGTGGGCGCAGGAAGCGCCGGTTTCGCAGCAGACCGCTCCAGAAACACTCGGCTCGGAGAGGTCCGCCGAGATTCCGCCGTTTATGCTGCGGGCGCAGTATGTGAAACCAGAACTCCTGGCCGGAACCTTGGGCATGCTCGGCTTCAACTGCACCGCGGCTGGCCTCTCCAACGCGATTATAGTGAGCGATGCCATGACGGGAGAAGAGGCGGCGCGGGCGCGGGCCGCGGTGGCCTCACTCGATGTGCCGCAGCCGTCTGAAAAGAACCTGGAGGTCATATTCCACTTCATCATGGCCGTCCAGGACGGCCAGCCGGCCGGGCTGAGACCCTGCCCGCCGGGGCTTGCCACCACCGTGAAGCACCTGCAGGAGATGTTGGGTCTGACCGACTTTGGCGTGCTCGACACGGTTCCCGTACGGGGGCGCGATGGCGGCGAGATTATTTCCACCGGCTTTCTCCCCGAAATCGCCGGCGTCAACGAGAAAAGTACGGCGCGGTACACCGTTGGTGCCAATAGAATCGAGGTATGTCCCCAGGCTGGTGGGCCCGCGTGGATTCTCATGACCGGTGTGAAAGGCACGACCGAAAACCTCGCCAACCTGTCACAGGCCGGCCCGTCCAAGGCGTGCACAAACAACGGCTTCTCTTCCGATGTGGATGTGAAAGAGGGGCAGGCGACCGTGCTGGGGAAATTCAGCCTTTCGCCCGGGGGGGAGTCCGTCTACGTGGTCGTTTCGGCCCAGGTTGTGCCGGAGTAATTCGCTCCATCACCCGGAACACTGCGAAGCGAGGGTTTTGCCTACGGTTCGCGGACGATGCGGAAGCCCACCCGCGCGCCGGGTTCGGTGACCAACCGGCCCATCCGGACGGTGGGGCGGGTGAAGGTGGCGGGCTGATTGGCCGCACCGCCGCGGATGACCCGCAAATCAACGCCCTCCACGGCGGATTCGCCGCCATAGGGGTCGGCGCACCATTCCCACGCATTGCCGAGCATGTCGCACAACCCCCAGGCGTTGGGCTTCTTGCCCGCCACGGGCCGCGGCTTGCCGTCCGGCGCGGTGCCCCGGTACCAGGCGCATTCATCCAGTCCGGCGGGGTCATCGCCAAAGGGGAACAGGGTGGCTTCCCCGGCGCGGCACGCATACTCCCACTCGTTCTCCGAGGGCAGCCGGCAGGCCGGTTCACCCTCCTCCGCCAGCGTCTTGGCAAACTCGGCGGCATCCTTCCAGGTCACCCACGCCGCGGGCACGTCCAACTGGTTGTCGGCCTCATGGTCCGCCCACGGCTGGCTGCCCATCACCCGGCTCCACTGGCGGCGGGTAATCTCGGTCTTGCTCATCCAAAAGCCCTTGGAGAAACGCTCCGCGGGCCGGGCTCCCTCGTCGGAAAACCATTCTTCACGCCCGCCCAGAGCGGTGACCACCGATTTTCCGCCGGCTTCCAGTCCCGGAACGAAAGAACCCGCAGGCACCCACACGAACTCGATGTCATGAAACGCCTTTACGGTGCCCGCCTCGGGCCCGTTCTTGTCGGAACCGTCTGTCCTGTCGGACCCGTCTGATTTGTCGGCCTCGTCCGGTCGCGCTACGGGCGGGGCATCCGGCGTGACGGACTGGGCGGACGGCGGGGTGCTCGGCGTGGCGGACTGCGCGGACGGCGGCATGGACGGCGGCATGGACGGCGTCTGACTTGCGGGCGCGGCAACCGCGCCGGACATCAGGGCAACGGCGGCAAGGAGCACCATGGCGGGAACCGCGCGCATCATCCCGTGCCCCCCACGCGCGTCAGGCGCATCGCGTGCCACACCACTTTGCTGTCGGGCAGCATGCCGAAAATCGCATGGGGGCTTACCATGACTGTGCCGGCCTCCTCGAGTCTAAAGCGGCGCGTGTAGCGCTTGGCCTGGCCCGCCCCGGGCAGGATGGTGATGAAATCGTCATCGATGGCCAGAAATGGGCCGGCGCCGAACTGGCTCCACAGGCCCAGCGCCACCGTGCCGCCGGTCACGCCGGAGGCCAGCGCCTCCAGTTCATAGGTGCCGGCCGGCAGTTTGCCCGCCTCAAGCCGCATCCGGGGATTGATTGAACCGGGCGCTTCCGGGCGTTGCCAGATTTGGCAAAGACCGTTGGCGCGCTCCAGTTTGGATGCGCCGGGATCGGGCGGAAGCACCCCCTGCGGTGCCGGCGCGCCGGCCCACCAGGTGCGAAAATCCCCACCGGGCAACAGGTTCTGCCGGGCCTCCGCGCGCGCCCTGTCCTCAACCTTCTCCACCGAAACAAGGCGCATGGTGCCCGCCGCGGGCAGTTGCCCCTTTTGCGCGCCTGTTCCAGAACCGGACGCGCGCACCACCACCACCGCCAACGCCAGCAGGACCAGACACACGCCCGCCAAGGCCCAAACGCGGGCATTGCCCGGGACCTTAATCTTCTCTACATATGCCTTCCAGTTCGTTGCTTTCATCATCTCTTCTTTGAATAAGACAACGCAGTCCCATCCCCTTCCAGGCGACAGCGTACCCCACGCATTTCGGGCAATGCAACACTAATTCGAAAAGAGTTCCCTCCTTCGCCGCTCCCCGGTACAGGGTTGACCTCCACATGTTGTGGTGAACCGGTGTGGATAACTCTTCCCCGGCGGTGTATAACTTCGGGAAAACCGCTTTTTTTCTTGGGAATAACAACTGTGGCAAGAGTGCCTTAAACGCCCCTGTGTCATCGCTCTATTTACGTAAGTGACTGTTATGAAACCTGTTATGCACTTAATTTGAAAGACGGCGCGTCGGGTGAAATTCTATAAATACTCCGCCTGTACCCCGTGGAGGGTTGTGGATAACTTCTTAATAACCTGTTTAGAGCCGGATTACAAGATATGGTGTTTCACAAAACACCTCACGCTATTCGTTAACATCGAGACCGACAATGTTGATGTAGTGGTCCGTTGACGCTGCGGTCTCTTCGCCTGTGACGGTCATGCGGAGGCTGTGTTTGCCCGGCGCAAGGCCGGTCCGCCGCCATTCAAAGGGCAATCCGCGTCCCGGACCATACAGGTCCAGCGTGTCCACCACCTCCCCGTCGAGACGCAGCTCGGCACGTCCGGCGTCGTCGAAGCGCTGGGCAATCAGCCTGACTGCCGTGCCCTCAAACGCCACCTCGGCCGTGGCGCCGGTTTCACGGGTGAACTTGAAGGCGCCGTTCTCGTTCCACGCGCCCGTAAACGTCATGTCCCCGAGCGCCAGGCGGCGCGGCAGCGTGGGGTCGAGGTAGAGCGTGTAGGGTTCGCCCTCCCGGTACGTGTGGAAAGGCCGTGCGGTTGCATGGGTCGCGCTTTTCATGCGCCAGGCCAGCGCCTCTCCGGGAACGCGTTCCAGCAGCGCGCCCGGTTCGCCCGCGGCGAGCGTCTCCATTTCGCTTCGGCCAATGCCGCGAAACGCCAGCGTCACGGGGCCAAAGCACAGGGCAAAGGGCCAGACCGCCTCTTTGCGCAGCGGCGCATAGTGGAAGTACATCGACAGCCGGACCTCGACCCGGTCGCCGTCCCGCCATTCACGGTCCAGGACCACCCAGTGCCTTGCGTCGGGGGCTGCGTCGACGCGCGCGCCGTTGACCGATACGATCATCGGCGAGGAAAGCCATTCGGGCGCGCGCAGTTTCAGCGCGAAGCGCTGGGGCTTCTCCATGGACAGGACAAGCGTGCTGTTCTTGTCCTCGGGGAAGCGGGTGGCCTGGGTCGCCGTCACCGGGCCCGCTTCCCGCGCCCAATGGACGCTGGAAGGCAGGTAGAGGTTCACGCAGAGCGAATCCCTGTCATGGAAAAAGGCGAGGCGGTTGAACTCCGCCGCGGCCATGGGCCGGGTCCCCGTGCAGCAGGTCCAGCCTTCCGGATGGTTGCGCTTCTCGCCGCCATGCGGATTGTAGTCGGAGTAGTAAAACACCCGCCCGTCGCCCGTCATCGGGATGCTTGCGCCGATGCCGTTGAGGGCCAGCCGCTCCATCCAGTCGCCGTAGCGCGCGTCGCCGGTGAACTGCATCAGGTACTTGCACAGTTTAAACGCGGCCCAGGTGCCGCACTGCGTTTCGAAGGTGTTGTGCGTCTCCGGCAGCGCCGCCAGCAGCCGGTCCGCCGGCAGAAACTGCTCGTTCGGACCGTAACCGCCCGTGGCGTAGCACTGGTTCGCGGTCAGGTAGTCGTGGGCGTTTACGAGGGTCCGCAGATAGCGCTCCTCACCCTTGACGGCATAGGCCATGCCGGCGCCGCCCAGCGTGTTCACATGGCTGTAGGCGTGGTAGGCGTTCACGGGCTTTCCGTTCCAGTGCGGACCGAAGATGTCGTCGCCCCGCGCATAGATGTCCCAGTAGTTGGAGAACTCCCAGACCTCTGCGAAATCGCGGTAGCGCCGGTCGTCTGTGGCAACATACGCGCGGTAAAGGTTCTCGCTCAGGGTGTACCACTCGGTGGGGTCGTAGCCGCCATTGGCGTCATAGGGACGGCTGCGGTCAAGATTTTTCTCCGCCCAGCCGGTGATTTTGGCCAGGTGTTGCGGCGCGTCGGCGTGTCCGCAGTACAGATAGACGTCCGTCAGGCCGCCGACAATCTTGTCGTACACATAGTGCGGGGAATTGGCGCCGCGCGACAGGAAGAAGTAGCCGTCGGGCTCCACGCACTCGGCCCAGCCGTCCACCAGCGCGTTCACCTTGTCGCGGCAGGCCGGGTCGCCCGTGGCCGCGGCCAGCCGCGCCAGGCCCGACACGATTTGCCCGAAAACGCAGAAGATGTCCTTCGAATACCAGCCGCCGGGGTCGACACCCGGCGCATCCCTGCCGGCCCGCGTGCGGAATCCTTTGAGCAGGTCGTCATTGGGCACACGCAGATAGTACTCGCCAATCTCATCCTGCTCCCGGCGCAGCATGCCGTCACCCAGCGACACCTCGCCAAACTCGAAAGGTTCAAGCACCGCTTTCCCCGCCGCTTCCGGCGCGGCCTGCAGGGCGGACATCACAATCAACAGGGCGGTGAACATGACAAGCGTCTCCTGTGGGGGTCATTGTCGCCATGGGGGAACCAACCAGTCAACCGTCGGTCTTGCGAGCCCCAGCCCGCCGATGGCGGGGATTCGCGTCAGAAAGGGTGCGCCCGGACATGACGGGTGCCGTCGATTCCCGTAGCGCCCGCCCGTGTGGCGGGCGTGCGGCGGCCGCCGCTTCCGTCATGCCCGCGAATGCGATTGCCCCGGGTTGCCGCCCACCTTGCCCCGCCCCGCTTCCGCCGTTACCCTAATGTAGTGCGTCATGCTGATTGCGTCTTATTTGAGCCGCCAGGGCCAAAGAAATCCCGTCATTGCGAGGAGGACGCAGTCCGACGCGGCAATCTCCTGCTCGCGTGAGGCCGTGGATGCAAGAGATTGCCTCGCTTGCTGCTAAGAAAGTCGCTTTCCTGGAGAAGGCAAAGCACAAGGCCGCCGAGACGGCGGCGGGACGTATCGCAGGCGTCTCGCCTCCCTTGTGCCCCTGCCTTTCTGCTGCGAATCGCCGCCGTAGGCGGTCTGAGGCTCGCAATGACCGACGGTTGACTGGTTGCCCTCTTTATGACTCACCACCCCGGCTGCGCGTCGCCCTTTCGTAGGCGGCCAGCATCTGCTCCTTCTGGTGGTCCCAGGCGAGGCCGTTGAGGATGCGGTCCCTGCCCTCCCGCCCCATGCGTTCGCGCTCTTCCGGGCGGTCGAGCAGCCATGCAATCTTCTCGGCGAATTCGCGCTCGCTGTTGGGCGTCACGTAGAGCGCGGCGCCGGCGGCGCTGGCGCGGGTTTCGGCCAGGTCAAAGGCGACCACGGGCTTGCCCAGCCCCATGTATTCAAGCACCTTGACCAGCGTCGACTTCTCGTTGAGCCCGATGGCCGGGTCGGGGCAGACGCACACCGATGCGGTGGCGATGCCCTCAAACACTTTGTCCTGCGCGACCAGGCCGGTGAAGGTGACGTTCTCCTCGATGCCCGCTATGCGCGTGTAGGCCTTGAGCGTGGGCACCTCGGGGCCGTCGCCAATGAGCAGCGCGTGGAAGTCGCCGCGTTTCAGGTCGCGCTTCAGCATCATGAGCGCGCGCAGCAGGTAGTCGAGGCCGTCCTGTTTCCCCATCATGCCCACGTACACGACCAGGTGCTCCGCGCCCTTCCTGAGTTCTGGATTGGGCACGGCATTCTTCAGGCGGGAAAGTTCGGGCCCGTTGCGCACGACGAACACGTCTTCGGGCCGTTTGCCGCCCCGTTCCAGGGCGATGTTGCGGTAGGACTCATTGGTGGACATCACCACGTTGGCAAGGCGAAAAGTGAGCCGCTCGAAGAAGAGCAGCGCACGGTGCACCCGACCTGGTCTTTTGTCTGGGTTCTTCGAGATGTACAGTTCCGGGGAAAGGTCGTGGTGGTCGAAGATCACGCGCACGCCAACGAGCTTAAAGGGGAGTGCGGCGAAGATGAGCAGGTCGGGCGGGTTGCAGATCTGAATGACGTCGAAGCCCCTCCGCAGCCACACCCGCAGCGCCAGCCAAAACATGGACAGCACGGCGAAGCCGTACTCGACGACGTAGGCGGTGAACGCGCCTTCGGCCTCGATCAGGCGGAAGCGGCGCACGTCGATCCCGTCTATGGTTTCGCGGCGGGCCGTGTCCCGGTCCTGGCCGCGCGGCGAGATGACGGTGACCCGCCACCCGGCTTCGCGGAGGCTCACGGCCTCGCGCCACACGCGCCGGTCAAAGGGGACCGACAGGTTTTCGACGAGCAGAAGCGCCCGCCGGGGGCGCGCGCCGCCGCCCATCAGGCCCCGGCCCCGCCGGTGCGGCGGTAGATGCAGACGCCCAGGTGGCGCAGGTCGCAGGCGTGGGCCATGCGTGGGTCGGCGGCGAGCCGGCTCCAGACGCGGCGCATGCCGTCGGACCACGCGATGTCGTCGAAGACCACCACGGCACCGTCGAGCAGCGCGGGCGCAATCTGGTTGAAGTAGTCCCAGGTGGCCTGCTCGTCATGGTGCCCGTCTATGAACACAAAGCCGAAGCCCGGATGCTCCGCCACCACGGTGCCCAGTGTTTCCTGGAAGGGACCCACGACAACCGTGATGTTTTCCAGGCCCAGGTCGCGAAAGTTGGCCTCGGCCACGGCCGCGGCGCCCGGGGCGCCCTCCAGTGTGAACACGCGGCCGCCCGCGGCGTTGAGCCGCTGGGCGAGGGCCATGTAGGCGCTGGCAATGCCCACGCAGGTGCCCAGTTCCAGGCACAGCGCCGGCTGCACGGCGCGCACCAGCGCGAAATGCATGGAGGCCCATACCTGCGGCGAACTGGCAGCCCGGGCAAACTCGCCGATCACGCGGCGCACGGTTCGCCCCGCGCCGCCGGCCGCACCGGCGCCCGCGCCGTAGTCGGGCTGGTCAAAGGTGTCGGTGCGCGCGTTCACTTTTGCCCGCTGCGTCTCGACGCACTCCATCAGCACCTCTTCGGACGCGTCGAACGCGGCGCATCCGGCCTTGAGGAACGCGTCGCCGACGGCGCGCGCCTCGGGGTCCTCCATCGCGGCGAGCCGCGCGCCCTCGGCGCGCAGGCGCGAACGGTAGATGTACGGTTTGATGAGATCCTTGAACACGCGAAGCATTGCCATGTCATTCACCCGGCTTGAGTTTTCGGATGAACCGGGCCGGATTTCCCGCCCAGAGTTCGCCCGCGGGAACCGACTTGGTCACCACGCTGCCCGCGCCCACCATGGCGCCCTCGCCAATCTCAATGCCGCAGATCAGCGTGGCCGACGACCCGATGGACGCGCGCCGCCGCACGACGGTCGGCACCACCTTCCAGTCGGCCTCGGTCTGCAGGGACCCGTCCGCGTTGACCGCGCGGGGGAAGCGGTCGTTGGTGAAGGTGACGTTGTGGCCGACAAAGACGCCGTCCTCAACGGTCACGCCCTCGCACAGGAAGGAGTGGCTCGAAATCTTGCAGTCCGCCCCGATGGCCACGCCCTTTTGAATCTCGACAAAGGCGCCCACCTTGGTGCGGTCGCCGACGCGGCAGCCGTAGGCGTTGATGAAGCACGCCAGGCGCACGCCCTCGCCGAGCACCACGTCGGGCGCAATGCGGTTGTGGTTGTCCATGACACTCCCTGCCGCGCCGCGCGCGGATTAGGCCAGCTCGATCACCCGGCCCTGGTTGCGCAGCGACTGGTCCGTCGCCTCCAGCAGCCGCACCATGCGCGCGCCCGCGGCGCCGTCGTTGAAGGGGCGCTCGCCCGAGTCCAGGCAGCGCACGAAATAGTCCAGTTCCGCGTGCAGCGCCTCGGTGCTCGGCACGACGGGGGCGTGCACCGCGCCGTGGCGCGGCGTCGCCAGCACCTGGTACAGCCCCTCCTTCGTCGTCACCTCCATGCCCTTGTCGTAAATCTTGATGCGCTCCTCCATGTTCAAATCGTCCCAGAGCAGCATCTTCTTCGACCCGCCGATGATCGTGCGCCGTATCTTCACCGGCGACAGCCAGTTCAGGTGCAGGTGCGCCATCACGTTGTTGTCGTAGTAGACAATGAGGTAGGCCACGTCCTCCAGACCCGTGCCGAAATGGCCCGAACCGTGCGCGGAAATCGCGCGGGCCGTCGGGCCGAGCAGGTGGTCCATGACCGAAAAGTCGTGCGGCGCAAGGTCCCAGATCACGTTGATGTCGTGCTGGAACAGGCCAAGGTTGATCCGCACCGAATCGTAGTAGTAGATGTCGCCCAGCTCGCCGCTGTCGACCAGTTCCTTCATTTTGACCACGGCCCCGGTGAACAGGAAGGTGTGGTCCACCACGAGCTGCAGGCCGCGGCTTTCCGCAAGCGCGACCAGCTCCTGCGCCTGGGCGTGGTTCGAGGTCATCGGCTTCTCGACCCACACGTGCTTGCCGTGCAGCAGCGCCTCGCGCGCCAGCGAATAATGCGTGAACACGGGCGTGGCCACCACGACCATGTCGATGTCGTCCGCGTGCGTCACCCGCTCCGCGTCCTCGACCACGTCCACCGCGGGATAGGTCTTGCGCACCAGCCTGCGCCGGTTTTCCAGCATGTCCGACACGCGCACCAGCTCGCAGCCGTCGTGGGCGTTGATGTTCCGCGCGAGGTTCGGGCCCCAGTAGCCGTAGCCAATCAGTCCAACTCTAAGCATGAAGACTCCTTTGTGCCCGTGCGGCCTAGCCCAGCTCCACGAGCCACCTGCGCACCCGCGGCGCGCCGTCGTCCTTGATGTAGGCGAAGGCGCAGGTGAGCAGCAACGCCAGGGCCGTGGTGAGCAGCACGCGCCCCTTGCGGCCCAGCAGGCCCTTGTCCTCGGTGGCGTAGGTTTCGGTGGTGATGCGGTTCAGGCCGACCGGGTTGTCCTTGCCCTTCTCGCCCTGCGCGACCGCGTGGGCCGCCGACATGAACGACTCCGCCGAGGCCACGTCGCTGAATATCTTCTCCGCGATGCCCGTCTGCGTCTTGAGCCGCGTCTGAATCATGGTGTGCTCCGCGAGCTGGAGCTGAAGCGCCTCTTTTTCCAGCCGGAGCGCCTCGACCTGGCGGTCGATGGCCTCAAGCTCCACCTCCGCCCCCTTCACCTCCAAAAGCGTTGACCGCTCCAGCGTGAAAACCGACATCTCCTCCTCTTCACCGAGCACCCCGTATACTTTTTCAGCCACGGCGAGGTCGTTGGTGAGCCGGGCAAGATTCATCTTGTGCGGGCCGTACTTTTCGTTCAGCGCGGCAATCTGGCTGCTCAGCGCGGCCGCCTGCGCGTTCATCGATTCAAACTCCGCCTTTTTCTGGCTGATGGCGGCCAGCGCCGCGTTCTCATTCTTCTTGAGTTCCAGGTAGACGGGGTTCATCTCCTGCGACACCATCACCTTTTCCTTCAGGTCGGACAGGGACTTGGTGTTCGCGCCGCCCACGATCCAGTAGGCCGTGTCGCTGGGGGCGTGGCCCAGTTGCAGCATCGGTTTTTCCGTTTCAAGCGACTTGCGGATGGTGACCAGGCTCTCCTCAAAGCCCCTGAGCTGGCGCTCGACAAGCCCCTGATCCTCGGCAAGGCGCACCTGGCGCACGAGCTGCTTGTTCATTTCCTCGCTGATCAGGTCCACGTTCGCCAGGGCCATCTCCGCCTTGAGCTTCTCGCGCAAATCGACCGATTCGCCCGTGAACTTTTCCTGCGAGCCCCGCAGCATCGTGGTGATGTCGCCGCGCACCAGCTCCAGCTTCGCCTTGGCGACCTCAAACTGCCGCTCAATGCCCGTGCGCTTTTCCATGAACGTGTTCATCAGCATCACCCGCGCGTCAAGGTCCGACTTGAGCACGTTCAGGTCCCACACGCTCGTCTCCTTGCGCATCTCCTCCCAGGCCGTTTCCAGCTCTGACTTGAACTCGACCTTCTCCTGCCCCAGCATGTACGCGGGCGCGCCCACGCGCACCGCGGCCGCCCGCTGTGCCTGGGCCGTGGCCACTTCCGCCCAGGTGTCCACAATCTTGGTTGCCAGTTCTTCCGTTTTCCCGAGCGCGGTCAGGCGGATGAGCGGGGAATAGTTCACCGGCCGACTCGTTTCGTCCACGACATCGACAAGCACGGTCAGGTTTGCCCGGAAATCCTGAAGCTCCGGCGGCGTGGCATCGCCGAAAGCGCCCCCCGTTTTCAGCCTGTCAAGCACCTTGCCCAGCACCGACGAACTCATCAGCAGCGTTTCGTAGGCCTTGGGGCTGAGCGGAGGGGGCATCATCTTCGTCGTGTCGCCGCGCTCCTCCACGCCGGTCACCAGCAGCATCGTGTCCGCCGAGTAGGAAGCCGGAAACAGCAGTTCCTTGCCCACGGCCAGCGCCCCGGCCAATGCCGTAACGACGATGATCAACCAGAGATTTTTGATCAGCGCGTGCGCCGCGCTCTTGTACAAATCGTTCATGGCCGCTCCTGATGCCCGGGTTTGCGGAAGCGCGCGCCCTCTGCCCAACCCCCCGGCCTCCGCCAGCATCGGAACATTAGCGCACCATGCCCGTTCGGGTCAAACCCACGGCCCTGTCCGGGACTTGTGCGGACGGCCCGGAGACGGTTAGGATGCGGCGGGCGGAGGCGCGGAAAAGAGGCCGATGGCACTGCTGGAACTGAGCGATTTGCGGACCTGGTTTCACACGCGCGAGGGTGTCGTGCGCGCGGTGGACGGCGTGTCGCTGGCCATCGGGGCGGGCGAGATGCTCGGGGTTGTCGGCGAGTCTGGGAGCGGCAAGTCGGTCACCTTCTATTCCCTGCTCGGGCTTGTCCCGTCGCCGCCGGGGCGCATCGAGAGCGGCCGGGCGCTCTTTGAGGGGCGCGACCTGCTCCAAATGCCCCCCCGTGAACTGCGCAACCTGCGCGGGCGGCGCATCGCGATGGTGTTTCAGGACCCCATGACCGCGCTGAACCCCTATATGACGGTGGCCGCGCAGGTGGCCGAACCGCTGACCGTGCATGAGGGCCTTTCGGGCGGGGCGGCCCGGGTGCGCGTGCTGGAGGCGCTGCGCGCCGTGGGCATCCAGGACGCGGAGCGGCGCATGGACCTCTATCCCCACGCCTTTTCAGGCGGAATGCGCCAGCGCGTGATGATTGCCATGGCGCTGACCACCAGCCCGGCGCTGCTCATCGCCGATGAGCCCACCACGGCCCTCGATGTGACGGTGCAGGCCCAGATTCTCGACCTCATCGCCGGGCTCCAGCGCGACCGGGGCATGGCTGTGGCCCTGATCACGCACGACCTGGGCGTTGTTGCCCGCGCCTGCGACCGGGTGGCCGTGATGTACGCGGGCCGCGTGGTCGAGTCGGCCACGACCGAGGCGCTTTTTGACCGGCCACGCCATCCCTACACGGAGGCGCTCATGCATTCGCTTCCGTCGACCGCGGACGCAGGCGCGCCGCTCCGCGCCATACCCGGCATGCCGCCCGATCTCCTGGGCGAACGAACCGGCTGCTCCTTCGCGCCGCGCTGCGCCCATGCCGCCGACCGCTGCCGCACCGCCGCGTGCGCGCTGGTTGAGACCGTGCCGGGCCACGCCACCGCGTGCATCCGCGCGCAGGCGGGGGAATGGTGATGGACGGGCCCCTTCTCGAAACAGTGGACCTGCGCGTGTGGTTCCCCGTGCGGCGCGGCCGGGGCCTGGGCGCCAAAAAGGGCATGGTCCGCGCCGTGGACGGCGTGAGCCTCCACGTTGGCGCGGGCGAAACCCTGGGGCTGGTGGGGGAGTCGGGCTGCGGCAAGTCGACCCTCGCGCGGGCGCTGGTGCTGCTGGAAAAACCCGTGTCGGGGGAGGTGCTCTTTGAGGGACGCCCCCTGCGCGGGCTGGGCGCGCGCGAACTGCGCCGGGTGCGGCCCCGGATGCAGATGATCTTTCAGGACCCCTACGCCTCGCTGAACCCGCGCATGACCGTCGCGGACGCGCTGGCCGAGCCGATGATTGTCCATGGCACGGTCCCGCGCGCGGAGGTGCCCGCGGCGGTCGCCCGGCTCATGGAGCGGGTGGGGCTCGCGCGGCGCAGCATGCGCAAATACCCCCATGAATTCTCCGGCGGCCAGCGCCAGCGCATCGCCATCGCCCGCGCGCTCGCCACCGAACCGCGCCTCGTGGTCGCCGACGAGCCCGTTTCCGCGCTCGATGTGTCCGTGCAGGCGCAGATTATCAACCTGTTGCGCGAACTCCAGGCCGAGATGGGCCTCGCCATGGTGTTCATCTCGCACGACCTCTCGGTCGTGCGCCACCTGTCCCGCCGCATCGCCGTCATGTATCTGGGCCGGCTTGTGGAGGAGGGGCCCGCAGACGCGGTGTTCGCCCAGCCGCGCCATCCCTACACCCGCGCCCTGCTCAGCGCCGCCATGACCCCCGACCCCCGCCGTGAACGGATCCGCCCGCGCATCCCCCTGCCCGGCGAGCCGCCCTCGCCCATCGACCCGCCCGCCGGCTGCCGTTTCCACCCGCGCTGCCCCATGGCCGGACCGGAATGCGCCCTCCGCGAACCGGAAGCCGAGCCCTGCGGCGAGAACCACCGTGCCTGGTGCATGCGGTTGAAATAGGCCAAGCCTAACGCTGCAAACGGGACCGCAACCCTGTTTCGGTTCGGATCAATCCCGCCGGTAAATCTCACGACGATGGCCTACGCGCACCACAAGAACGACCAGAATTTCGTCAACGATGCGGTACAGGATACGGTAGTCGCCCACGCGTATTCGATAGGTGTCAGCATGACCTGTCAGTTGACGACATCCCTGTGGTCGGGGTTCTGTGGCAAGCTGGCGTATGGCGGCATCGATTCTGGGCAGAATTGCCTTCGGCAGGTTTCGCATTTGGCGGCGTGCGGCCGATTCAATCTTGACCTGATGACTCAAAGACCAAGTTCCTTGCGGAACTCCTCATAGGGAACCGCGTCCGATGGTTCTGCAACCGCCGCTTGCAGCGCTTCGCGGTCAATGCGGTCCTCCAGTTCCTCCATGCGCGCCTCCAACAGTCTCAGGTCAGCCATGGAGATAATCGCAAACAGGGGCTTGCCATCGCACTCCAGGAGCACGGGCGCACCGTCCCCAACCTGCTCGATGGCCGTGGCAAGATCCTCATGCGTGCTCTGTATTACATGCCGCGTCATGCTGTTGGACTCCATAAAACGTATTATAGCCGACTATGGCGGGAGCGGCAAGGGAAACCGCTTCCATCTGCCCGAATCTTCGCTTCCCAGCACACACCCCTTGACAAATGATTACACTTGTGCGATAATGTCGCACAGATGTAAGACGCACGAAAGGAATGGAAGCACATGGGCAACACACCAAGCATCTCCGCCGCGGAATGGACGGTCATGCAGGTCTTGTGGCGGGAAGCGCCGCTGTCGGCGGTTGAGGTGGTCGAGGCGCTGGAGGGTCAGTCCGAATGGCATCCCAAAACCATCCGGACCCTGCTGGGCCGCCTGGTGGCGAAAGGGGCGCTGTGCCGGGAGAAGCGCGGCGGCGCGCTGCGCTTTTCGCCCATCGTCACGGAGGAGCAGTGTGTGCGCGACGAGAGCCGGACCTTTCTGGAGCGCTGCTTCGCGGGCATGGCCCAGCCCATGCTGGCGCACTTCATTGAACACGAGCACCTGAGTTCCGGCGATATTGCCGCCCTTCGGGCGATGCTGGACCGGAAAACGGTGCGGGAGCAGGACGACGATGGACGCTAGCCACGTTTCCCACGACCTTTTCCTGCGCATCCTGGTGGTGTCGGGACAGGCCTCCCTGCTGGCCCTGCTTATCGTCGCGCTGCAGCGCCTGCTCCGCGGCTGGCTCAGCCCTGGATGGCGCCACGCGCTTTGGAGCCTGCTGCTGGTCCGGCTGCTGCTGCTGTGGTCCGTGCCCACATCGCTGAGCGTTTTCACGGTGGTGCGCAACGTCTGGAGGACGCTGCGCAACGCCGCTATCCCGCCTGTGGCGCAGGCATTGTCCACCGGCGAATCCACCGCGCCGGTGCTGACCGGCGGTGCCGCGGCTTTTCCCGCGATGCAGTGGATGATTGCCCTGTGGTCCTGCGGTGCCGCCATCACCCTGGCGCTGGCAGTGACGCAGGCCTGCCGCCTCGGCCGGCAGGCACGCCGCCGCACGCGGGCGACAGACCCCGAAGTGCTGGCGGTGCTGGATGCATGCCGCCGGGAAATGGGGATGGACGGGCGCGTTCCCATCCTGTGCGGCCCCGCCGGCAGCGCACCCGCGCTGCTGGGCTTCCTCCGGCCCCGGCTGCTGGTGCCCGCCGGCCTGCTCGCGCCCGAAGCGCGCGCCCACCTGCGCTACGTGCTGCTCCATGAACTCGCCCACATCCGGCGCCGGGACGTGCTCACCGGTTGGCTCGCCTATATCCTGCTGTCCCTGCACTGGTTCAACCCGCTGCTCTGGTGGGCGAAACGGCGCTGTTCGGACGACCGCGAGATGGCCTGCGACGCCCGCGTGCTGTCCCTGTTGACACCCAAAGAACGCCGCGCCTACGGCCATGCGCTCCTGGACCAGTTCCGTCTTTCCTCCGCCCCCCTCGGCAGCCCCGGACTCGTCGGCGTGCTCGGGGGAAGCTCAGGCATCAAAAGGAGAATCGAGATGATCACCTCGTTTGAACCGTCCCGCCGAAAAGGCACAGTGCCCGCACTACTCGCGGTGATGCTGCTGACCGTCACCGCATTAACCGGCGAGGAGGAGGCCGCCACGGCCAATCCACCCTTGGCCGCCGTCGCGGCGCTTCCCGCCGCTTCCGGGCCGCCTCTCCTGCTGGCCATGGAGCAACCGAGAACCGCAGAGGCGGTGATTCCCTCCGCCGTCACCGAAACACCGGCGGTCGCGCCGCAGGCGACGCCCCCGGCCGACGCGGAGGACGCGGACAGGGCCGCTGCCGCCGAGACGAAACCCATCAAGAAGGACCGGGCCAGGGCCGCGGCCGTGAAGCACACGGACAAGCCCGCCGCCATGGCAAAGGCGGCAACGCCGCAATCCGGGAACCCAACGAAGGCAGTGCCTCAGGAAAGCATGGCGGCGGAAGAACCGGTTCCGGTGGCCAGCCCCGCGAAAGCCGCAAGCGACGCACCGGTGACACTGCACAGCGCCATCAACAAAGCCGCCGCCGACTACGCCCAGTCGCTCGAAGCGAAAAGCACGCGGCCGGAGAGGACCCGCCCTTTGTCCTCACCGTAAGCGGCTCGGTGCAGGTGCGCGCGCAGTATTGGAGCAACATGCCCAAGCGTGGGGCCAACGGCCTGCCGCGCGGCGGAACGCTCACACCGGAAATGCGCACACGCCTGAAACTCTCCGCCGATTTCGGACAGGTGCAGGGTGTCGTGGAGGGCTCGGTCTACGAGCGATAGAATGTCATGCGCCCTGATTGCCAAACACGCCCTGCTGATCGCCGGCCCCCGAGGGGCCAAACAACAGTAGCCACGGGTGGAGCGAAGTTTACCCGCCTTTGGCGGGCGGAACCCGTGGTCAAACAGAAAATAACGCTCTCGTCCCCAAAGGGGGCGAACAAAGGGAACAAGCGCCAATGCGAAACGTTCTGCCGTCGCATTTTATCCCGGTGGTTTCTGCGAAAGGCACAGCATGCACATAGCGGCAAAGACATCAGGTTGCTCAGACAGATTCCGAAGAATAGGCGGTCATCTTGTTCTTGTGTTTTGTTTGCTGCTCTTTCAGATTCCCATTGCACATGCAAAACTGAAGATTAGCGAGGAAGAAAAGGCCTTTGATGAGGAGTCTTCGGAACTCTTGAAGAATGCTGTTGCGCGTCTCTTCCTGGGCCGCCACGGCGAACTCATAATCCCGCATGCTGCGTATAATGGCGACGGTCAGTTGGGATGCGCCAACGTGCTGGCGCGCGCCGACGGAAAATATGGTCTGGCTGTATTCGCATATCCCGCCCGATACTACTATGGACTCATCGCCCCCTCGGGCGAAATTCAATATGGCTTTGACAGATTTCCGCCCGGCATTGACGCCAGCACATTCATCGGACCCAAACACTGGCCTTATCTTGAGGAGAACGGGCGTCCTAAGTTTCACCTTCAGACAAAGTCATCACCCTCGCCGCTCGCATTGCCGTATCAGGCAGCGAAGACAGTCGTGCTTGCGGATACAAACGCCATTCCAATCCAACCGTCTGCAAACAAGCAGTTGCGCGCGGTGGTTTACGCCTGCGCGGACAACGCCTTCTACATTACCAAAGACAATGAGATACATTCGCCCTACGCACTGCTCCTCCTTGAGAGCGAGGACCGTATGAGTCTGGACGCCATTTCACAGACAGACCCATCCCCCTCTTTCTTTTCCGTCATAAATGGCGGACGGACCGGCAGCACAGTTATTTTCAGGCGAAATACAAATGGCTCTCTCATCACACCAGAGTGCCGAAAGCCATGGCCATACCTCGACAAGGATGGCAGGCCTGTGCTGCCAGACTTCCCGTTTCGCATGGTCGTCGGCGATTATGTGACACGAGCGTGGCTGGTCCAGAGTGATGCGGGGGTGCCTCCACTCCTGCGGGTGGCTCCCATTCCCTGACGCGCGCAGAAGGGCTTGGAAAGAACATGGACAAGAATTGTTTCAGTCAGCGGGGAACCCACACGTGGGCGCAGGAATGTGGGTTTGCAGATCAGCGCGGTAGTGCTTTGGGCGGGTCCCATGACCTTGTCTTCAACAGACCCGTCGGCTTTGGGGCTTCGGTTGACGATTGCAGTTCTGAATACGGCAAGAGTAATTCCCCGACACCGGGGGTTTCCTAAACGGAGGCGAGAACGCCATGCATGCAATGCTCATAGTGTTGGCCGTGTTGTTCGCAGGCTCCGATACGGCGATATCGGTCCGTTTGGGTTCTAAGGAGAACCTTGCGGACGGAAAAGCGACGGGGAAGGCGATAGAGCAAGGATCGTACTTCTTTTTAGGGGCCAATGGCGAATTGATAGCCCCTTCCAAGATAGAAGAGCAGCCGTGTCTCGCAAACCTCAGATTCCCGTACACGGAGGAATCGCAAGGAATGCTCTTGTGGCTGCCAATAGTGCTCAAACCATTCGTGGAAATCGCCAGTGACGGAACGATCACCCTCCCTGAAAGGCTAATCAGCGTTGAAACGCCTATTGCATCGCCCGGTTATCTTCGTCGAAAAGACATCCACCTGAGCCCAGGCTTGCTTCCCGAGCTTCCGACCCGGTGGCCGTTCATGCAAGACGGCAGACCTGTTCCAGCACCGCGAGGCGCAATACTGTGCCGAAGTCTTGAGAAGAAGACGCCCCCGGCCGTTCCGCCCGAGAATGCCACGGGCTGGCTGCTGCTGGGTTGGGATGGAGCGCTGATTGCACCTGTTTTGGGTGCGCCAATGCCCGCGAACCCCCTATGGGTCGTCGACGGCGGTGCCAATCGGGGCATTGACCTGGTGTTTGGTGGACCGCTTCACTCGGGAGTCTACGCGCACGTCAGTCCGGACGGTGAAATGCGTTATGGAGAAAAGAGACTGGTAGCGTTGCCTCTGTCCGCCATAGGACGGCAACTATCCATGATTGCCCCGAACAGTGAGGCAAACGACATCAAGTCGTACTGGCCCTTCTTTAAAGACATGGAGCGCACCCGCCTTGCCCTGATGCCGCCTGGATATGCTATTCAGCCGTTTGGCATTTCTCTAAAGGAAATCACGGTTACTGTCGATGAAGCTGGGAAAGTAGATGTCCACTTACGGCCCAAGACCGTGTATTAACTCTCTAAACCATAACGCCTGGCATAAGAAAACGGGGGTCTAAATGACAATGCGGTACCTGCGTTGATTCGTCATCACGGCGGGCCTTTTTTGTTCGCGTCGGAACAGGGAGTCCCCTTGGCGCCCATGCTGCTGCCCATGATGCGCCGGACGGCCACACTCTACACCGTAACGTTGGCCAACATGGCGGCCACAACGTCCCTTTACTGAGGCTGCGGCGTGATGGACGGAGACACAGAATACTACGCAAGCAATGCTCCGACACCGGACACCATGTGAGTCTTAATTGCGTTAGCGCGATGCGGTCAGCCTGACAACCATAGGCGAAACAGAAATCATGAAGACCAATCTGAGTTGTGCATGGATTGTAATCGCCGTCGGCATGGCGATCTACGGTGCCTCGGGCGTCGCACAACTGCTCGTCGGGGATGGTGCCGCAAAGAAGGTCAATCCCAAGCAGGACCTCATTGACGAATTGCTCGCCGAGCCCAACTACTCGCCCAGAATGCGAGAAGTGAAGGAAGCGGGGTATGTCGTGCTGCTGCAGAGCACACCGGGCGAGAACGTGTCCAAGTATGGCCGGGGCGAGCGCATGACCGACGAGGAGTTCCGGAACGTCCGGCAACGGGTTGCGCACATGTACCAGGTGGAGGGGGACGCCGAGGGACGGCTGGCGCTGGGCGAGGCGGGACGCTTCTTTCTGCAGCCCATGCTGACTTCCACGCATATGTACGAGTTGGTGCGGCATTCGCAGACTCAACTGGATGTGGTATACCTCGCGGGGGTTGCCGTTCAGCCCATTGCCCGCATCGAAAAGGGTGGCGCCATTTCCAGAAAGGACGGCATCATCAAGGACTGGGCGCTGCCGCAGTTTCCGGTGCAGTGGCCGTTCCTGGACGAGAAGAAATGCCCCATCTTTCCCACGCCGGAAACATTTAAAGGGGGCGATCTGGTCGTGGCCAAAGACACCGTCCCTGCGCCGCCCGTCCCGGCTGACGCCTTGGGCTGGGCCTATCCCCTGGCCTGCGGGGGCATGCTGGGCGCGGACAGCAAGACCTCCCCACCCGCGGGCGACCTGCTCTGGGTGCGCCCAAGGCCGGGCGGCGGCCTGACGATGGAGTATAGCGGACCCAACAAGACAGGGGTCTATGCGTGGTTCGACGACGGGCTGCGCATACACTGGACCCAAGCGCCCCAAGAGAACACGACGTACTGGACTTGTCTCGGCATCGACAGCGATGGAACGGTGCACAGGTACAATCCGCTACCACACAGCGGCATCTATTATATCGGGCGGAGCACCATTGACAGTCCGGTGCACAGCACGCGAGATGGCGGCGCGGTAAGCGGTCGATTCAATATAGGAGATATATTGGAGATTCGTAAGGAGCGCGCTGCGCACAAGTAAAGGAGGAAGGGACAGATGAAAGGGTGTTCTATTTTGCTGATTGTTCTGGCGGTGGTCTTCGCGGCGCGAAATTGTCTGGCGGGCGAATTTACGATCATAACAGACGGCGGCATTCCCGAATCGGCACAAAAGGTGATGCAAAAAGCCATTCCGCAGGTGGAGGCCATCCTTGCGGAGAACTTTGTCGGCGCTAGTCTCCAATCGCCTGCAGATGTCTCACTATTCGAGTCCACCAAGTTCATACCGGTACTGATTTACATAAAAAAACATCCCGGACCCGGTGATATTCCCGATTTCTCATCGAGCCCATTTGATTTCTATTAGGGTAAGCCGGCGGGTGAGGGGGGTGTCGCTTTGCCGAACGATGTCGTATATCCGGCGGCCCTCGCCAATCAACTAACCGCCATTGATCTTCCTCATGCAGGCCACACAGACCCGATTTCGCCGGCTATAATTATCGAATACCCAAACAGATCAGACTTTTGGAGCGGCGCAGGTGCAGCGTATTGGGCGGGGGGTATCCGGCCTGTGCCCCGATTCGCAAACGGACCTTGTCAGCCTTATCCTGCATGAGGTGTTGCATGGCATGGGCTTCTCCGATCCCCCTCGTTCCCAAGTTGCACTTTGGAACGTCCCCTGTCTGCGAAGTTGCACTTTGTTCCCCGTCGCTGGAAACGCGTCCGTCACTCTTCGGCTGTGCCGAAGAGGTCCGGCTCGGAGGGCGCGAGCAGGGGCAGGAACTTGTGGTTGCCCTTTGGAAAGGGGACTGTGCCGAAATCTTCGGGCAGCACCCAGCGCAGTTCGGTGTGTTCGTTGGGTTGCGGCTCACCCTGCTCGATGGCGCAGCGGTAGACGTTGAGCGTA
>CAIUWO010000665.1 GCA_903902895.1 Candidatus Hydrogenedentota bacterium
CTGGAGCAAGAGCAGGAGAGCAAGAGCAGGAGCAAGAGCAAGAGCAAGAGCAAGAAGAAGAAGAAGAAGAAGAAGAAGAAGAAGAAGAAGAAGAAGAAGAAGAAGAAGAAGAAGAAGAAGAAGAAGAAGAAGACCCTTCGCGCCGGTCGGCCAAAGCGCTTCGAATTTTGCAATTTTATCGAATTGGTCGTATAGTTCATGGATGGAATGCATATCCCTATCGGGATTATGGGCATTTGTGAAAGGGAAACATGATGAATTCGCCTGCCAAACACACCAATTTTCGTTTCTGGTCCCTGCGTGCAGGGGCACTGCCGGTGCTTGCCGCAGTCCTGCTCGGCCTGCCGGCCTGCAAACCGGACAAGACCGCGCCGGGGAACACCACCGGCCTGACCGCCGTGGCGGGGGGCGCGCAGGTGGCGCTTTACTGGGTCAACCCACCGGACGATGACCTTGCGGGCGTGCGCATCCAGCGGAAGCTGGAAGGCTATCCGTCCTCCACCACGGACGGCGATACAGTGTCCGAGGCGGCCGGCACCTCATTCAGCGATACGGGCCTGACCAATGGCAAGCACTACTTCTATTCCGTGTATGCCTTTGACAAGGCCGGCAATTTCGCGTCGGGGGCGCAGGCGGTGGGCGTGCCCACGAGCAGCCTTGCACAAGAGGATGTTCTGGGCGGTTACAGCGTCATTGAAGAGGCCCTTGCAGACCCCGGCGTGCCGCCTGACGGCGGTGCTGAGCTGGCCACGGAACTTGCGCGGTCCGAAGAACTCTACAGGGCCGGGGATGCCTGCGGCGCGGCGGCCGTGCTGCGTGAATATGAGGACAGCGCGCAGCAGTATTGGACGGCCGCAAGCTCCCTCATTGTTCAGGGCGGATTGGAAAACCTGTACAACCTGGGTCGTCGCCTGCGCTATGACATGCGGGTGCTTTCCGAGCCCTGCCCGGGCGAGGAACGGGTCGGGATTCTGGCGGAGGTACTGGTGGATGAATCGACGAATGACAACAGTCAGTTGGGCGCCAAATTCACTTTCGGCGAGCCCAAGGTACAGACTGTTGAAGGCGATGGCGAGATCTTTACGGAACTGGACATCCCGGGTGCGGACGGCTCCAGCGGAACACCGGGTTTTCCTGCCGTCCCAATGCTGCGGCGCCTGATTGCCGTGCCGGAAGGGGCCGAGATCAGCACGGCAATCATCCTCCAGGGCGGCCGAACGGCGGGGATGAATCTGGTCCCGACCCAGTTCCAGGCGGCGGACCAAACCCAGGATCCCGCCTGGCCGCCCGACCCCGCGACCTTCGCCGACCCGGCTTTCGTCAAGGACCCGGAGGCCTACGGCGTTGACCGCAACTGGCCTCCCAATGTGGTCACGGTCAGCCCGGTCGGCCAGTCCAGAGACCTGAACCTGTACCTCGTGGAGATCGCTTCTGGGCAGTACAATCCCGCGCGCAGGCAGTTGACCCTTTTCGACGGCGTGGACGTGAAACTGTCCTTCAAGGGCGGCACGGGCGTGTTTATGAGCGAGGCCATGAAGAGTCCCTTTGAAAGCCGTGCGGACAACTATACCGGTGCGGTGCTCAACACCGCCGCCCTGGCCAAGTCCGTTGGCAAGCGCCCGGCCCCGCGTTTGCAGGGCGAGGAATTCATGATCCTCACCCATCCCAGTTTCCGCGCGGCCGCCGACGCGCTTGCGGCCTGGAAAAACGAAAAAGGCATCGTCACCAACGTGTTCGAGGTGGGTGCCGGCACGAATTACACGACCAACCAGACCATTCTCGGCCTCATCAAGTCGGAGTTTGCGAACGCCGCCATCCGGCCCTCCTACGCGCTGCTGCTGGGCGACTCCGAGTTCATTCCGCCGTGGTATATAGCCGCATACGAACCGGGTCTCGTGGGCAGCGCGACCATCGGCACGGACTATCGCTACGCGTCCTTCACGGGCATGATTCCGGGCCTCTGTCCGGACATCGCCGTGGGCCGCATCCCGGTGGACACACTGGTTGACGCCTACGTGGTGGTCAACAAGATCATCAACTATGAAAAGACGCCGCCGGGCCAGGGCCATCAGGCCTTCTACAGCAACGCCGCCATTGCCGCGCAGTTCCAGTGCTGCCGCAAGGACACGGCCGCGGTCGGCGTGGACCAGCGCACCTTCACCCGGGCGGCGGAGTTCGCCCGCGACACGATGAATGCCAACGGCAAGACAGTGCAGCGCATCTACACGCGGACCACCGACACCGGCTGTCCCTCGTGCAGTCCGCCCGTGCCCGCCTACACCGCCGACCCGACACCGCGCAGGTATTCCGACGGCACGGCCCTGCCCGCCGACCTGGCCCCCGGCAGCGGCTTCGGCTGGACCGGCAACACCATCGACATTATCACCGCATGGAATGCGGGGCGGTTTCTCTTTATCCACCGCGATCATGGCGGACCGGGAGGATGGGGCCATCCCGGGTTCAGTTGGGCGGACGCCACCGCGCTGACCAACGGCGCGCTGCTGCCGGTGGTGTTCAGCGTCAACTGCGCCAGCGGAATCTTTGACAACGAGTCCAGCGGCGGGGCCATGGGCACCCATGCCGGCGCCGTGTATTTCTCCGAACGCCTGCTGGTCAATCCCAACGGCGGCGCGGTGGGCGTGCTTGGCGACACGCGCAACAGTCCGAGCGCGCCCAATTCGGCGCTGCTGCGCGGGTTCATCGACGCCATCTGGCCTTCCGCCATTCCCGATTTCGGCAGCGACAAGAGCAGCCGCCGGCTGGGCGACATCCTCAACCACGGCAAGCTGTATCTAATCACCCAGGACGGCGCGCCGGGAATCACACCGACGAACGCAAGCGATGAACTGAGCCTGTGGAACTGCCTGGGCGACCCGACGCTGGAACTCTGGACCAAGTACCCCTACGCCAAGAATTTGCCCACCGGCATCACCCCGCGCCATGTGAACGGCGCCATCGAGTTCGATTTCCCGATTGCCGGCGCGGAGGTTACGGCCACCCAGCCCAGCGCGACCGGCCCGGGCCTCATTCCGGTGGGTCGTGTCGTGACGCGGGAGGGCACCAACACCATTCAGTTCTTCAAGACGCCCAATCTGAAGGCCCCCATCGACTACTCCATTACGCTGGACGAGGCCGTCACCATCAAGCTGAGCGCGACCATCGCAACGCTTTGAGGTGAGGCTGATTCCGCCATTCGTGCGGCATGGACCCCGGGTGGTTCATGCCGCATTTCGTTGCACCGCCCATCGACGGTGCGGTAGAGTCGCGGCGGCAACCGCAACCGGAGACAGCAGAGACCCATGGCGTCCGAGAACAATCCCATTGGCGGCCCCTCACGCGGGCATGTGCGGCATATGTTTGACGAGATTGCCGACGCCTACGACGTCACCAACCGGGTGCTGTCGCTGCGGCGCGATGTGGCCTGGCGGCGCAGGCTGACGGCGCTGCTGCCGGACGGCCCCAAGCCGCCGCGTCTGCTGGACCTGGCCACAGGCACCTGCGACGTGCTCATTGCCGCCCACCGGGCGGGCCGCGCCGCCCCCGGCAGCGTGGGCGCCGATTTCTCGGCGGGCATGCTGCGCGCGGGCGCAAAGAAGCTGGACCGGGCGGGACTGGGCGGCGCGCTGCGGCTGGTGCAGGCCGACGCCACGCGCCTCGGCTTCGCCGACGCCCGTTTCGACGCAGTCACCATCGCTTTCGGCATACGCAACGTGCTTGACGTGGAGGCGGCGCTGCGCGAGATGTGCCGGGTGCTCCGGCCCGGCGGACGGGCGGTTATCCTCGAATTTTCCATGCCCGGCAACGCACTCCTGCGCGCCGCCTATCTCCTCTATTTCCGCCATGTCCTGCCCCGGCTGGGCGGACTGGTCTCCGGCAAACCAGCCGCGTACCGCTATCTTAACCAGAGCGTGGAATCCTTTCCCTATGGCCGCGCGTTCTGTGAACGCATGGAGCAGGCCGGATTTGCCGGTGTGACGGCCCGCCCGCTCTCCTTTGGCATTGCAACGCTCTACACCGGGCTGCGGCCCGGTGCCTGAATGAAGGAGTACCGCATCATGCGTCTGCTCGCGGTTGTGGCAATACTGGCATCGTGCCTCACGGCGCCGGCCGCCGACCCGGCGTCCGCGCCACCCCTTGCGCCCCCGACCGCCGCCCCCGCCGGGGTATACCGCCCCGAGGAGTGGGCCGGCCCGGTGGACAAGGCCGGCCAGCAGTTTGAACTGCTGCAGTTGCTGGCCAAGGCCAGTCATTTCGGCGGGATCACCGTCAAGATACCCGGCGAACTGCAGCGCGTGCCTCTCGGACCGCTCGGGCTTCAGGAGCTTGAAGACAGGGGCATCGAGCTGTATGTGAAGGAGTTTACCTTCCGCAACCTGGAGTTCTCGCGGGATGAAAAGCCGCTGTGGATGGGAACGCGTCCCGTGCTGCCCGCGCTCATGCGCTTTTCCACGCTCGGCGCGTCCATCGAGGCAAACACCAAGGCAGGCATGATTCCCCTCGGCGCAACCTTCCATAACGGCGTCCTGCCCTTCGACTTTGACTTCCGGAAAGACGGTTACGACCTGGGCCTGATTCCGGAGCGCCGCGCCGCCGAGGCCAAAATAGACGGTGTGCGGCTGCACGTGGGCGGGCCGATCATGACCGGCATTGTGAACGCCTTCTTCACGGACGATGTGGCGCGACTGGTGCTGAAATACGGCGTCGGCCAGACGCTGAAGATGAACGAAATCGGCCTGTTCAGCGGCGCGACCGCCGCCTCTTTTCTGAAGATGCGCTCCGACTCCATCGGCGCGCAGGCCGTCAGCGGCCTGATCGACGGCGCGGCCGGAAAATAGCCCGCGCCCCCTTCGGCGGGTTCGAAGAGGATCCTTACTTCGGGCCCAGTTGCAGGCTGACCGTGGTGCCGTCGCCTTCCTTCATCAGCATCACCGAGAGCATGCGCGCATCCTTCTCATACACCAGCGACTGCATTTCGCCGCCGTCCATGCTGGTCGTTTCCTTCCATCCCTGCGCCGCTGCCTTCTCCTTGTAGAACGCCGCCGCCTGGGCCAGCGGGATGGCCGCCTTGCCCTGCACCATGAACTCCTTATTCGCCGGCGACACCTGCACCATCTGCAACTGCAGCCCGTCCGGCACCGGCGCATCCTTGGGGAAATCGGCCGGAAGTTTGGCGTTCGCGCCCATCTGGGTCACCGTTCCGTCCGCCTCAACCTGCTTGAAGTCAATGGCGTCCTTGTCCCCGCCGGTCTTCATCTCAAAGGTGTTCCCCGAGGCGTCGGTGCCCTTCATCTGCATCGTTCCCGCCTTGGAGTCGAACTTGACATCCGCCGTGCCGCCGTCCTTGGCAATGCTCTTCTCAATGGCCTTTTCGGTCGCCTCCTCCGTCACCGTTTGCGCCGCCTTGCCGCAGCCGGCCGCCCAGCCGAACAGAAAAGCCGCCGCCAGCAAACCCGTCAAAATCCGTCCTGTGCTATGCATGCCTGTTTCTCCATCGTGTTGGCGCACGTGGCGCTGTTGTCCTCAGTGTATGCCAGCGCCCCCTGGTCTGACAAACACGCCATGACCCCAAAAAACGAAAGGTGACCGCAACAGGCGGACGCCTCGTTTCAAGGGTGAATACGCTTGAAGGGGATTCATCCGGTATATAACCGTCCGCCGAAAAAGGGTTCCACCACTTTGGATTTCTGCGCGGCCATGTTCCCTTTTTGGCCCTTCCCGCACTTTTCAAAGCCCCCCCCTTTTTGCCCCCCAAAAAAGGGGTGCGAAAAACATGGGATAAGTTTATGTGGTACAATGACTTGCGTGATGATTTTAGCGCGGCGGAAAACGAGGCGTGGCGGGGTGAAAATTTTGCTTGATTTTTGGGGGGCTTTTCAATACTATATCGCGCCTACCGCCGAGCGGGGAGAATTACCCCCGGTGGAAGTGTGTTCGTATGGACCCCCCCGAACGGGTGAAGTGCGGCCTGTAGGTTCAGGTTGCGCGTCCGTCCGGTAAACAATTGTTACAGCGTATAGGAGGGTTTATGAGTTGCACAAGGGCAAGCATTTACTGATCGACTGTTCTAACGTGGCCCGTGCGGTCTGTCTGGATGACAGGCTGGTGCTGAACGCGATGGCGCGTGCGGCAGAACGGGCCGGGGCTACCGTGGTCTCCCAGATCCGGTACAAATTCGGGCAAGACAGCCCGCCTGGCTTCACCGCCGTTGTCATGCTTGACGAAAGCCACTGCTCCGCACACACCTACGCGGACTTGGGGCTCATCGCGATGGACGTGTTCACCTGTGGAAACACCGAACCTCGCGACGTGCTGCGGTATATCCAGGAAGAAGTCGACCTCGGCGATGTCTCCGTGCGTGAAGAGTATCGCTTTGAGGACGATGCATCCCCAATGGACGCCTCTGTCCACACCGCGGAACCGGCACTAGCCTGCTGAGACCGCACCGGGAAGAGACCCTCCCTTGAACCACCGACAACTCCATGACGGGCGTTCCGACGGCCTTGTGCCTCTGGAAAGCCTTGATCTTAGTCGGGTAGACAGCTTCGCCGGGCTGGTGCGCGCGATGGCCAAGACGGCCTTCGGCGGGCGCCAGCTCGGCGAGGCACTCGACGTGTTGCTTGCGATGGCCGGCGACCCCGGCTGCAAGGTGGTGCTGACCCTGTCCGGCGCGATGACCGTCGCCAAGCAGGGCCGCCTCATCTGCGAGATGATTGACCGCGGGCTGGTGCACGCCGTGGTCGCCACGGGCGCGCTCATGGCCCACGGCCTGACCGAGTCCATCGGCCTGGCGCACTATGCCGTCAGCCCCGACGCGGACGACACCGAGCTCTTTGAAAAGGGCTACAACCGCATCTACGACACGCTGGAGATGGAGTCCAATCTCAACGACGTGTGCGAACTGGTGGCCCATGTGCTGGCCAGCACCACGCCCGAGGACGGCGTCTGGTCCTCGGCCCGGTTCTGCCGCGCCGTCGGCGCCGAACTGGACCTGCGCGACCAGGGCCCCGGCATCCTGCGCAGCGCCTATCGCCAGGGTGTGCCCGTGTTCATCCCGGCCTTCACCGACAGCGAGATGGGCCTCGATTTCTCCACCTGGGCCATGCGCGGCGCGCTCACGGCCCAGGGGTTGGCCGACAGCGGCCGCGAGCTCGACCCCGACGAGGTGTTCTCCGCCATACCGGCGTTCAACCCCTTCCTCGACCTGCAAAAATACGCCCGCTTCATCGGCCGCGCCGAAACCATCGGCATCTTCACCGTCGGCGGCGGCGTGCCCCGCAACTGGGCCCAGCAGGTGGCCCCCTACTACGACATCACGGCCGACCGGCTCGGCGTGCGCCTGCCCGGCCCGCGCTTCCGCTACGGCATCCGCCTCTGTCCCGAACCCGTCCACTGGGGCGGCCTCTCCGGCTGCACCTACTCCGAGGGCGTGAGCTGGGGCAAATTCATCCCCCCCGCCGAGGGCGGCCGCTTCGCCGAAGTCCTCAGCGACGCCACCGTCGTCTGGCCCCTCCTCATGAAGGCCGCCTTCGAAGTCCTCGACGGCAAGGCCTGACAGTCCGCATTTCTCAAAGCCCCCTTTTCGTGACGGTGCCGGCAGGAATCCTCTCCCGCGCCACCCGCTGCCGTTGGCGGCGCTGGGCAACCAGACGGTGCGCGTGCAGTATCTCGACGGCCCGGGCAACCACTCGCCGGTGCACAAAGATTACATCAAACTCGTGGCCCCATAAGGGCGGGGCGACCCCGGCAGAACCAAAGCAGAACAACGCCCCGGCGCGGAAACGCGATGGGGGCGTTTCGCTGTATGGGAAAGGCCCAATTATCGTTTTCGTCATAAGCATTTATTGAATGGTGACTTGGGAGTCTTTCGCCAGGTCATGCCCGTTTACAAACAGGTTTCGCCATGATAGAATGTCGCAACCGGGTAGATGGCTTTTGTCCAAATTGGCATTCCAGGGCCGCGGCGGGGGCAGACGGGATCTGTCGGTGCCGCACAAGGGAACGAGAGAGGTGCGCGCAATGTTCAACTGTTCAACTGTGCGTGTGGGAAACCGTGTGTTTGCGGCGGCACTGCTCCTGATTGCCTGCGCGGCAATGGGACAGCCGGGCACACCGGCAAAGGCGGTGCCCGACGCCCAGCCCGCACCGGGAGCGGAGGTGCCCAAGGACTGGTGGGCCGCGGTACAGAAGGACATCGCCCAGTCGGAATACAACGTGACCTGGCAGGAGCAGACGGCGATACCGGGGCTGGGTTCGACTTGGCAGGCGCCCAACCGGGCGCATGACCTGCGCACCTATTTCACCATTGAAGGCCCGCGGGTGGTCCGCCGCACGGCGGACGCTGGCAACTGGACCTGGGGCCTTGAACTGGTCGGCTTCGGCGGCGCGGACGGGCCGACCGCAACGCCCCCCTTGCGGGATACCTGTGTGGAGGGCAACCGGATTGCCTTCGAGCGCGATGGCCTGGCCGAGTGGTACGTGAACAGCGCGGCCGGCCTGGAGCAGGGTTTCACGATATACCAGCCGCCCGTCTCGGGCGATTCGATGGTGCTTCGGCTGGCCGTGCGTGGCGATGTGTCGGCGAACATGACGCCCGACGGGCAGACGGTCGAGTTTCTCAGCGCGGGGGGTGTTGCCGTGATGCGGTACGGCAAATTCCTGGTCAACGACGCCTGGGGCAGGCCGCTTCCGGCCACGATGACGCTTGACGACGGCGCAGTCATCGAACTGCGCATGGACGCGGCAAACGCGGTGTATCCCGTCACCATCGACCCTTTGGCGACCAGCGCGGCCTGGACGGCGGAGAGCAACCAGGCCATCGCCCAGTTTGGCGCTTCCGTGGCGACGGCGGGGGATGTGAACGGTGACGGTTTCAGCGATGTCATTGTCGGCGCGCCCTACTACGACAACGGCCAGACGGACGAGGGGGGGGCGTTTGTATATCTCGGGTCGGCATCGGGCCTGTCTGCAGCGGCCGGCTGGGTGGCCGAGGGCGATCAGGCGGCTGCGCATTTTGGCCTGTCCGTTTCGACGGCGGGCGACGTGAACGGCGACGGCTACGGCGACGTCATAGTCGGTGCGAACCTTTATGACAACGGCCAGGTGAACGAGGGCCGGGCCTTCGTGTACCACGGCTCGCCAACCGGTTTGTCCGCAACGGCCGCGTGGACGGCCGAGAGCAACCAACTCGCCGCAGAGTTTGGTGTTTCGGTGTCGACGGCGGGCGATGTGAACGGCGACGGTTACTCGGATGTTGTTGTCGGCGCCTACAACTATGACGGCAGCCAGACGGACGAGGGCCGGGCGTACGTATACCACGGCGCGCCGTCCGGATTGTCCGCAAGCCCCGCGTGGACGGCCCAGGGCGGCCAAAACAGCGCATTCTTCGGCTGGGCGGCATCCATGGCTGGCGACGTGAACGGGGACGGCTACGGAGACGTCATTGTCGGCGCCTACGGTTACGACAACATGGAGACGGATGAAGGCCGGGCGTACGTGTACCACGGCTCATCGGCCGGGTTGTCCGCAACCCCCAACTGGACCGCCGAGAGCGACCAGGCCGATGCATACTTCGGCATCTCGGTGGCAACGGCGGGCGATGTGAACGGCGACGGATACGCGGATGTTATTCTCGGCGCCTCCGGATACGACAAGATGCAGACAGACGAGGGGCAGGCGTATGTGTACTGCGGGTCGTCGTCGGGCCTTTCCGCCACGGCGAACTGGAAGGAGCAAGGCCGGCAGGCCGGGGCCTATCTGGGCTGCTCCGTATCTGCGGCGGGCGACGTGAACGGAGACGGATACGCCGACGTCATCGTCGGCGCCAAGGGCTATGCCGATGGCCAGTCCGGCGAGGGCCGGGCGTCCTTGTACTGCGGGTCGGCGCTGGGTCTTTACACGACCGCCATCTGGACAGGGGAAAGCGACCTGGCTGGCGCGTGGTTCGGCGCTTCGGTTGCAACGGCAGGCGACGTGAATGGAGACGGATATGCAGATGTCATCGTCGGCGCGCCAAATTATGGAAACGGCCAGACGGGGGAAGGCCGGGCCTCTGTCTATTACGGGTCCGTGTCGACCCGGACTATGGACGCCTACTGGGCTGCGGAGGGGGACCAGGACCAGGCGTATTATGGTTTTTCCGTGTCGACGGCGGGCGACGTAAACGGTGACGGCTACGCCGATGTCATCGTCGGCGCGTACGCATATGACTCCGATGGGCGGGTCTTTGTGTACCACGGCTCATCATCGGGACTTTCCACCACGGCAGACTGGACTGTTGGAGCCATCCTGCAGGATTCGCAATTTGGCTACTGCGTGTCCACTGCCGGCGATGTGAACGGTGACGGTTACGCCGACGTGGCTGTTGGTGTGCCCGACTATGAAGATTCAGACGACCACCCTGAACAGGGCAGGGTCGTGGTTTATCACGGTTCCGCCGCCGGCCTGTCAACCACGGCGAACTGGGTTGTGCTGGGCTATCGAGGAAACAATGATCTTGGCTGGTCCGTATCGACAGCTGGGGACGTGAACGGCGACGGCTACGCTGACTTGATCGTTGGCGCGCCCAAATACAGTAACGGGCAGACACGGGAAGGCCGGGCCTACGTATATTGCGGATCGGCCGCAGGACTGTCCCCCACGGCTAGCTGGATTGCGGAAAGCGACCTTGATTTCGCCGCTTTCGGACAATCCGTTTCAAGTGCAGGTGATGTGAACGGCGACGGCTATGCCGATGTCATTGTTGGTGCGTGTGATTACTCCAACGGCCAGTCGGCCGAGGGCAGGGCTTATGTCTACCTGGGCTCAGTTTCGGGGCTGTCCGCCGCAGCCAGCTGGTGGGCGGAAGGCAATCAGGTTGGCGCGCGTTTTGGCAAGTCCGTGTCCACGGCGGGCGATGTGAACGGCGACGGCTACGCCGATGTCATCGTCGGTGCTTACGCGTATGACAACGGCGAGTATCGCGGGGGCCGCGCCTACGTCTACAACGGTTCGGCCTCAGGCCTTGCCGCCACAGAAAGCTGGTTTGCGGACGGCAACCAGGAGAACGCCAGTTTCGGCTGGTCGGTGTCGACGGCGGGCGACGTGAACGGTGACGGCTATGCTGACGTTATTGTCAGTGCAGTTGGGTATAGTTTGAGTATGGGTAGGGTGTTTGTGTTCAACGGGTCGGCGTCGGGGCTGTCCGCCGCGTCCGACTGGATGGCGGAAGGCTACCAGACCACTGCGCAGTTTGGGGTGTCCGTGTCCACGGCGGGGGATGTGAACGGGGATGGCTACGCAGATGTAATCGTTGGTGCGTGGTGCTACGACAACGAACGGACGGACGAGGGCCGGGCACTCTTGTTCTATGGCAACGCGGAGGCGCGCTTGGGCATGGCCCTAAACCCGCGTCAGCGGCGCGGCGACGACTCAGCGCCGCTGTCCCCCATGGGCGGGACAACGCTTAGCACCGTGCGCCTGGCGGCCCTGGGCCGCACGCCCTTTGGGTGTTCCAAGGTGAAACTGGAGTGCGAGGTGAAGCCTTTCGGCACCGCCTTCAACGGTGTCGGCACCGTCATCCAAACAAAATGGAGCAGCACGGGCGTGGACGGCGCCGCGCTGGTCCAGGTGATCTCTGGGCTCAACGCGGGGGTGCACCACTGGCGCGCGCGCCTATTGTACAACCCGGCCATCACGCCGCTGCAGCGCAAGAGCCGCTGGTTCACCATGCCCTGGAACGGCGGGCAGGAGGGGGATTTCCGGGTGATCCTACCCCCGACCGCCCCGTCCAACCCCGGCGCGCCCGCCATCGGCACCGCCGCGATCATGTGGTCTTGGACAGACAATTCGAGCAATGAAACCGGATTCAAGGTCTGGGCCGACCCCGGGTATGGCGTGCCCTTCACCCTGCGGACCACCACGGCGGCGAACGTGACCTCGTGGGGATATGGGAGTCTGACGCCAAACACGCCATACCGGTTCCAGGTGGCGGCGGTCAACGGCGCCGGGGACAGCGCCAAGACCTCGGCCTATTTGGCATACACCCTTGCGGCGGTGCCAACGGCACCCACGGTGAACGGCCCGACAAGCACCACGCTCAATGTCGCCATCGGCGCGGGTGACGGCAATCCGCCGACGTATACCGACTATGCGATCAAATGCACCACCACGAACCAGTGGGTGCAGGCGGACGGAACGCTGAACGCGTCCGCCGTGTACGGGGTGGCGGAGGGGTGGGGCACCGTGACCGTCACCGGCCTTGCCCCCGCCACGGCCTACACCTTTGCGGTGGTGGCGCGGAACCTCTCAGCGGTTGAGACGGTGCCCGGTCCCGGCGCGTCGGCCACCACCTGGCCGGTGGTTCCCAACGTGGTGGGCCTGACGCAGGCGGCGGCGGAGGCCGCAATCACCGGCCTGGGCCTGGTCACCGGCGCGGTGACACCGCAGTGCAGCAACACCGTTCCGGCGGGCACCGTGATCAGCCAGAAACAGACGCCGGGCCAGTCGGTCGCGCCCGGCAGCGCAGTGGACTTCGCCGTTTCCACGGGCATGTGCCCCGTGAGCGTGCCAAAGGTGATCACCAAGACGCAGGCGGCGGCCAGCGCCGAGTTGGCCGCCGTGGGCCTGACCACCGGCACGGTGACGCAGCAGTGCAGCGACACCGTGACCGCCGGGCTGGTTATCAGCCAAGACCCGACCTGGGGTCAGCCGCTGCCCTATGGCGGCGCCGTGGCGCTGGTGGTGTAAACTGGTCCCTGCATCGTGATCGTACCCAACGTGGTGGGCCTGACGCAGGCGGCGGCGGGCACCGCGCTTACCAACGCGCACCTGACCACCGGCACCGTGACGCAGGCGTACAGTACCACCGTGACCGCGGGGCTGGTCATCAGCCAGGATCCCGCGTCGGGCGCAACGGCGGCCAATGGCAGTGCGGTGGCGCTGGTGGTGTCCCAGGGCCCGCCCCCGCCCATCACCGGCGGCATCCGGATCAACAACAACCGCTCCGCCACCAACAACCGCACGGTGACGCTGGCCCTGACCTGGGGCGGCGGCGCCGGAACCGGCGTGGTCCGCATGCGCTTCAGCAACGACGGGTCCACATGGACCGCCTGGGAGGCGCTGGCGGCCACCCGCAGCTACACACTGCCGGCGGGCGAGGAGCACAAGACGGTGCGTGTCCAGTATCTCGACAAGCAGAACTTCAAGTCGGACGTCTTCAGCGACTACATCCGGCTCGACACGACCATTCCGACGGGCACGATCATCATCAACAATGGCGCGGCCACCACGACGACCCAGTCGGTCTCGCTGAAGCTGACCTGGGCCGACAGCGGCACCGGCGTCACCCGCATGCGCTTCAGCGACAACGGCTCCACATGGACCGGCTGGATTCCGCAGAGATCCCCCCGCAACCACACCCTCCCCGCCGGGCTGGGCAACCACACCGTGCGCGTCCAGTACCTCGACGGCGCGAACAACTACTCCCCCGTCTACAACGATTACATCAAACTGGTGGCGCCATGAAGAAGACAAGGCGGCGCAGGCCGCCCGTGTCCGGTAGAAGAACATAGGCCGGCAGTTCCGCCGGTGAATTGACCCATACCGCGCTCCAGCGTGTCGCCATGACGACGCGCTGGAGCGCTCCTTTTGGAGTTGAAGCGACACCGCAACCAATGCGGCCGAGTTGGCCGCCCTGTCATTTCCGGGCAACGCGAAGGACATGCCCGGGTCGCAAAGCACCGGCCGTGCAGGCTTGAGCTGCCTGAAGGGCGCTTTCTCGCTCGACGGCATTATGAAGATGCTTGGCGACTTTTTCACGGTCGGGCTTGCGTTGGTCACGCTGCAGGTGATGTCCAGAAAGTGATAGCGGCGCGGACCATTTGAATTCCCGCAAGCGTGCCGCCCCGCCGGCGCAATGTGACAACTGAATGGAAGCGGAGTACTATTAGACGGATATCCGAACAGCGCCAGAAGTGTGTCCGGCGAATTGTCGTGTCATGCCGGTTCCCTTTTGGGGCGGCCCTGAACAAAAGGCAAAGCGACGGCATGTTCTAAAGAACACCGTTCTCATACAGATGCCATGTGCGGCCTGGCTTGCCGGGAGTGAACCATGCGAAAGTGGATTTTCCTTTGTGCCTTTCTGCCATGCATCCTTCCGGCCTCCCCGGCGGGAGCGGTGAGCGACTACCTGACCGCTTTTGTAAACGCCTATCCCACAGCCAAGGACAGCCGTATCGACACATGCACGCTGTGCCACCTCATCGCGCCGGTCAGAAACAGTTATGGCGACGCGTTCAAGACGGCGAACCACAGTTTCGCCTCAATA
>CAIUWO010000666.1 GCA_903902895.1 Candidatus Hydrogenedentota bacterium
ACACGCAGGACGCGCGTCATCAACCTGCTGCGCATGGGGTTCTTCTACATCAGGAACAAGGGTGTGCGCTTGGAATACGCCCTGGACGCGCTACGGCATCTGGTCACCTTGCAGGTGGCGCCAAACTGGGGATAGGTCAGGACAGGGCCCGTTCGACCGGGCCGGGCTGCGGCCACGGGGTTTTCCAAAGACTGTGGTCAGGTTGGGGGCAGCGTGCTTTGGCGCTGTCCCCGGGCTGTCCACCGGCTGTCATTTCCACAGGGAAAGGCAAAATATCTTCGACTCTACTGCAGACGCGATAAGGAGGCTTGGGGCGCAATGCCCGAAACACTCCATCTGCGAGCTGTTGCTTCTCCCCCTGGGCCTGATCTTGACCTATGTTTATGTGTGGATTCTCGACGATGCCTTTGTCTATTTCCGCCATGCGGACAATGCCCTGCTCGGCAACGGGTTGGTCAATGGTGCAGTAGTGGTGCATATTCTCCGCAAAAAGGCATGATTTCGCCCATTCTGAGGCTTGGGGTCGGGGGTGGATAGTGGTCTGCCGGGGTGCTTTTCCGTGGGATTGATGCCTGCTCTGAAAAGCAATTGCACCATGAGTGCACCATGGGGGCATAAAACCAAAAGAAAAAGGACTCACAGAATCTCTGTAAGCCCTTTGTTTCCAATCTGGTGGGTCGTGGGGGAGTCGAACCCTCGACCTTGTGATTAAGAGTCACCTGCTCTACCAGCTGAGCTAACGACCCAGAAAAGACAAAAATGGAGCGGGAGACGGGACTTGAACCCGCGACTTTAACCTTGGCAAGGTTACACTCTACCACTGAGTTACTCCCGCTCAGTGACGCAAATATTAGCAAAACTTTCGGGGCCGTGTCAAGCGGATTTCGCCCCGTTGGAAACCACGACCGCCTTATGCTAGCCTGTCGGCGCAGGCTTTGGAACGGGCGGCCCGTCCGCCGGTGCTATATTCAAGGGCGGGGGCTGTAAAGGAAACTGATAAGCCATGATGACACGATGTGTCGCCGTCCTTGGCGTGGTGTGCTGCACTTTGGTGGTCGTGGGCGCGCACCCGGCATCGGCGGGACCGGCGAAACCGGATTATTTCCCCGTTGCGACGCAGTTTTCCCCGGTGCCGTCGGGCGAGGGGTGGAAGGGCGAGGAGGGCCCCCTGAGTGAGGAGGTTCTGCGGAGCACGGTGGACAACCTGCGCGCCCACGGGTTTACCGGCATCGAAGCCCCGACCCATCGCCCGGCGGAGGAGGAGGCGATCATCCTCAACTATGCGGCGTCAAAGGGCATGTTCGTCAGCTATCACGCCGGCGCGCTGGAAGGATTCGAGCGCACGGCCCCTCCCGAAATCTGCGTGTACTCCCCGAATTACGCGGACGCCGTCCGTGCCCGCGCCGAGGTCGCCCTGGCTCCGCTGAAGGCCATGCCCAATCTCTACAATGTGTTCACCTACCAGGACGAGCCGTTTCACTGGGGCGCGCCGTCGTTTGGGTATAACGACGAGGTGAAGGCCGAATTCAAGAAGCGTTATGGCTATGATCTTCCCCCGGACCTGGACAGCATCCGCGACAATCCGCATGCCTGGCTGGATGTGATCAATTTCCGCTCCGCCTGTTTTCCCGACGGTTGGCGGCAGGTCTACAAAATCATCAAGGATATCAACCCCGATTTCAGGGTCACCATGACCCACGACAGTCACAACACCTTCGGCGGGGGCTGCACCTCGCATTCGGAACTGGCCATTGACGATGTGTTTCACTGGGGCGGCGATTTCTCCGACCTCTTCGTCTTTGACATCTACCCCTACATGATGTTTGACTTCCGTTTCGGACGGCCCGCCGAACTGCCAAAGCCCCGCATCAGCCAGGCCCATTATTCTTTCGCACAAATGCGCGCCCTGACGCAGGCCAACAAGAAGGAACTGGGCTTCTGGGTAGGCACCTACAACCCGGCCTGGTTTGCCCCCTATCTTTCTCCCGAACTGGCCGCCATGCACTGGAGCGAGCGAGAAATGAGCCTGACGGCAGTGGCCCAGGGCGCGGACTATCTTCTGACAGGGTACAAGGCCCCCGTGGACGCGGGCCACTGGGAGAGTTTTGGCGACGGTCTCCGGCTGCTCCAGAAAGCGGGGGGACGGGTCCTGAGCGCGCCAAAGATGAAGGCAAAGGCCTGCATGCTCTTCCCGCGGACACAGTACCTTCAACTTCAGCAGGAGTATTTCAACGTCGGCCTGTCCTTCGAGCTTTTCCTGCGCGCATTCGGGGAACTGGACATTATCCATGAGGACGAAGTGACCGACGACACACTCGGCGGTCGGGAGTTGCTGGTGCTCTTCGACGTGGAACTGCTTCCCGAAAGCGTTGCCGGCCACATCGCGCGTTTCGTGGCGAACGGCGGCACGGTTATCGCCGATTGCGCCCCCCGCCTGAACGCCTGGAAAGAGCCCACAGCCACGCTGGAGGAAGTCTTCGGCGTGACAGGCATGAACGGCTCCCGCATCCGGCGCGCCGGGCACTGGGTCCCCTACAAGACGCAGGAACCCATCTGGGCCAACCGCCCCGAGAATCCGCCCGACGAATCGGTGTTCACCACCGACACCCTGAAAGGCACGGTATTGAGCCAGCCGCTTGACCTCAAGCTGGTCTCACCCCGCCCCTGCACCGTCACGAGTGGGCAAGTGCTGGCTACAACGGATTCCGGCCAACCCGGCATTGTGCGTCGCGATGTGGACAAAGGCCACGCGTTCCTGCTGGGGTTCTGTCTGCAGGACAGCTATTTCCAGACCTTCGAGGAAAATAACCCGGCAGCCCGCGCGCAGTTGGGCGGCCTGCTGCATGCCATCACAGAGGAGGCCGGCGTGCGGCCGCATGTGCGCTCGTCCAATCCGGACATAGAGGCGTCATTGCGCGCAAACGACCGGGAAGCGTTTCTTTTTGTCATCAACCATGAGACGAAGGAACCGGGGACAACGGTTCAACTGCGCGATCTGCCTTTCCCCATCGGCAAGATCATCAATTTGAATGACGCCCAACCCGTGGCGTTCACGAACACGGACGGCGCCGCGACTCTTGATCTCGCTGTTCCGTTGGGCGGGGTGTGGCTACTCAATATCCTCCCGGAGGAAGCAACCGCCACTCTGTCATGCACGGACAAGGCGGAGATTCCAGTTGCCGAAACCTTCACGCTCTGGCAACTCCAGAACCAAACTGGCACGCAAATGATGTCCTACGTCATTCAGACCGTTCATGAAAAGGTCATCGTCATTGACGGGGGCATGGCCGGCGACGCACCTTTTCTCGCCAAGTTTCTGCTGGGCCTGGGCGGCACCGTGGAGGATTGGTTTGTCACCCACGCCCACAACGACCACTTTGACGCGCTTGCCGAACTCCTGAAACAGCCCGGGACGCTCAAGATAGGCGCCATCCACGGTTCCCTGCCCGATGCCGCCTGGATAAACCAATGGGGCGGCGACCCCGAAAAAGAAAGCTTCAGACTGTTCGGGCAGGCCCTGGACGGGGCCGGGCGCAGGGTGGAATACCTCTCTCTCGGGCAGACCATGGAAATTGACGGCGTTCACATTGAAGTCCTCGGCGTGAAGAATCCGGAAATCACCAAGAACGCCATCAACAACTCCAGCGTTGTGTTGCGCGTCGCCGACGCGGCGAAGTCGGTCCTATTCCTCGCCGACCTCGGCGTTGAGGGTGGCGAGAAACTGCTGAGCAGCCCCCGCGGCGACCGCCTCCCGTCCGACTACGTCCAAATGGCGCACCATGGACAGCAGGGCGTGAGCGAAGCCTTCTACGAGCGGGTGCGCCCGTCGTACTGCCTGTGGCCCACGCCAAAATGGCTGTGGGACAACGACAACGGCGGCGGCGCGGGCTCCGGGCCGTGGCGCACTGCCGAAGTGCGCGCGTGGATGGACAAAATGCCCGTCAAGAAGCACTATGTCATGTTCGAGGGAATGCAAAAAATCAATTGACCGGTGGGAGACCGTTCCGCTGCCATCCCCCGCGATCAAAACAGTTTCTTGGAATCGAGCAGTATGGTGACCGGGCCGTTGTTGACCAGGGCGACCTGCATGTGCGCGCCGAACTCGCCGGTGGACACGGGCAGGCCCGCAGCGCGCAGGCGGCCGGCAACGCCCTCGTAGAGCGGAATGGCGGTCTCGGGCCGCGCGGCGGCGGTGAAGGAGGGGCGCCGGCCACGGCGGCTGTCGCCGTGCAGGGTGAACTGGGAGATAAGCAGCACGCCGCCGCCCACGTCGGCGACAGAGAGGTTCATCTTGCCGTCGAGATCGTTGAAAATGCGCAGCCCGGCGGTCTTCTCGGCGATGTAGTCGGCGTCCGCGGCCGTGTCGCCCTCCTCGACACCGACGAGCACGAGCAACCCCTCCCCCACTTTTCCCACGATGCGCCCGTCCACCTCGACGGACGCCCCGCTCACCCTTTGCACCACCGCGCGCATTGTGCTGGTCTCCTTGTACGTCATTGGGACAAAATCCCGCGCGCACGGTATCAGCGCCCGGGCCCTTAACTCAACGGGGCACCTCGGCTACGGTCACCTTGATCACTTTCCGCTGTCCCTGGCGCTCGACCTCAAGAATCGCCGGATCGCCGATGAACAGTGTCCAGTTGATGAAGTCCACGTCGCTCGGGTGCTCCACGGGCTGGCCGTTCACG
>CAIUWO010000667.1 GCA_903902895.1 Candidatus Hydrogenedentota bacterium
CCCCACCAGTGAAACGGAAATCGCCGGTGCGCTGACGGCGCTGGCGCACGATGACCGGCTGTCCGCCTCGCTTTCAGAGGCGGGACTGCGGCAGGCGGCGCTGTTTTCCTGGGAGAACACAGCCCGACTTACGGCGGCTGCCTACCGCGAACTTGCTTGACCCGTGCCCCGGATCTGTGGCATTTTGAGCATCCACCCATTGAAGGAGACCGCGCCATGTTTCTGAATCGTTTTGCGAGTAGGCTGGTGTTTGCGTTCCTGCTCCTTGCCGCCGGGTCCGCGGTCTGGGCCGATTACTCCACGCTGCCAACCCTGCCCGACGGCGGGCGGGTGCGCCCGGAAAACCGCTATTTCGACGTGACACCGCGCATCGCCCCGGCGGATGCGGAAACCACAATTATCATCCAGCCTCTCTTCGACCATGTCCGCTTCCGGGAAGACTGCAAATATGAGCTGACCTACACGGCCTTGGACCAGGTCTATTCCGAGAAGTCACCCTTCCGAGTCAAACCCAAGCCCGTCACGCCCGCCGACAACCGCCTGACGCTGAACTTCTTCCTCGCGGGCGAGCAGGAGCACATGCTCGTTCTCGAAGAGATTAACGCGGACAAGCGCCGCGTCATGGGAGAGTTTCACCTGTACACAGTAAACGAGGACCTGCTGGCGCTGCGCCCCTTCAAGGGCGATTTCCACATGCACAGCAACAACTCGGATGGAACCGAGTCGGCCGCCTACGTGGCCGGCGCCTGCCGCCGCGTGGGACTCGATTGGATGGCACTGAGCGACCATCGCAAGTATGCCCCCTCGGCCGCGCTGAAAGATGCTTTCCAGGGCATGCCCATCGACCTGCGCATCTATCCAGGCGAGGAGTGCCACTCACCGGACAATCCGGTCCACATCATCGCGTTCGGCCATAACGCGGCCATTTGCGACCTCTACCTGGATGCAGCCGAGGCGCAGGCCCGCGCCGAAGTGGGCGAATTGAAGGAGAAGCTGAAGAAAGTCCCCGAGAACGTGAACAAGTTTCACTACGCCTCCTGCCAGTGGGTGACCAACAAGATCCATGAGCGCGGCGGATTGGCCATGCTCTGCCATCCCTACTGGGTCACTGGCGGTGCGCACAATATCGCGGAGCCGCTTCTGGGAGCCCTGTTAAACAGCAAGTTCTTCGATATGCTCGAAGTGGTGAGCGGCAATGGCTCGGCCGATGCCAACGCATACGACGCCGACGTGCTCCAGGCGTCGCGTTATGCCGAAGCGCGCGCGGGCGGGCTGAGACTTCCGGCCTGCGGCATTTCCGACTCCCACGGCTGCGAAAGCAACGAGACCTTTGGCCGCAACTTTACCGTTACCTTCTCCCCCACCACAGAATTGTCGGATATTCAGGGCGCCATCAAGAAGGGCAACTGCACGGCTGTCGAAATCATGCGAGGCGAACGTCCCCAGGTGGAAGGCGATTACCGACTGGTGAAATACACTCTTTTCCTCCTGCGCGAAGTCTTCCCGCAGCACGATGAACTTTGCGTTGAAGAGGGCCGCCTTATGATCGACCACACCGCGGGAAACAGCACCGCCGCAGACCGCCTCAAGGCCTGTCAGGGCCAGGTCAAGGCGCTCTACGATCAGTACTGGGCCGTTGGCAGATAAATGATTCTGTCAGTTTTGCTTCTTTTTGCCGCTCGCAGTGCAGCGAAAAGTGCCATCCTGGATCCCGTGACGCATACAGGCGGTGTGCCTGCCCCCCTGCGGATTCAACCCGTGAATTTCGATTGCCCCGGAACGCAAAGCTCGGTATAATACGGGTGTCGGTTCGTCCGGTCCCATGACCGGACGCTAAGAGGGAACCCGGTGTGAATCCGGGACTGCCCCGCAGCGGTAATCAGGAACGAACGACGCCACCCGGTGGTCCGCCACCGGGGGAAGCACTGGGCCAGTGGCCCGGGAAGCGGCGTCCAGTAGGCCCGCCGGTAACACGGCCTTGCCTGTGAGTCCGAAGACCTGCCGATCAGTACCGGGTGTGCGCTACGGTTTCGACCAGAACCGCGCCCAAGGTCAGACAGCGAGGGCTTTGTTTGTGA
>CAIUWO010000668.1 GCA_903902895.1 Candidatus Hydrogenedentota bacterium
ACCGCGGCACCCTCGCCGCTGTCCGAATGCACGAGCAGGACACCGCCCACCTCGTGCAGCGGGGGCGCGCCGGCCGCGGCGGGATTGACCGTCACGGTGACGCGGGTGCGGGCGCCGGGCGCCGTGGAGCCGGCGTTGGGCGCGACCGATGCGATCCAGGGCAGGGTGCCGTCGGGGACGATGGTCCAGCCCAGTGTTGCCTTGCCGCCGTTGACCACGTCGAAGGAAATCCGGTCCGCGGCGGGGTTGGCAACCGGCTCAAGCACCAGACTGTTTTCATTGCCCAACAATCTGACGAGATTGGTGGGATTGCCCGCGCTGTAGAAGTGGCCGCCCGTGTCGTTGGCCGCCGTCAGCAGGGCGGCGGTGTCCACGCTCGACTTGGGGGCATAGCCCACCGGATACAGGCGCACCCGGTTGTCTTTGGCCAGTGTGGCGACCTCATCGGCCGTCTGGACGGATGAGTTGTCGAGCCCGTCCGTCACAAACACAACGGCGCGGACGTCGGCGTCGTCGAAAGGCAGGACCTCGGCCGGGTCTTCCGCCGCCAGCCGGGTGACGGCATCGGCCACGGCGTCCCACACCTCGGAGGTTCCATGAAGGTCGGCGGGCACCTTGAATTCGGCAAGCGCCTTTTTCAGCGCCTCACGATCGGTGGAGAAGGGGTAAATGACGCGGTTGGACTGCTGCCGGTCGTTGTAGTACATCAGCGCGACGCGGTACCCGTAGGGCATGTCGTCGATGAAGCGCATCGCCGCCGCGCGCACCTGCTCGATCACCGCGCCCGGCGCAAGCGGATTGGCCGTGTCGCCCACACCGGCGTAGAACAGGCTACCCGTGTAATCGAGCATGAGCACGAGGTTGGTTTTGAGATTCTCCGGGCCCGCGACGTTCAGCGTCACCTCGTTGAAGTCCACCTCCACATCGTTCTCGGAAATGGAGAAGGTCAGCTTTGACCGTTCTTCGGCGGTCTGGGTGGGTATGGCGCGGCCCGAGGTGTCGCGCATCAGGAACGCGTAGCGCGCCAGATAGGGCGGACGGGAGCGGTTGATGGCGCCCTCGACAACCAGCGGCGGCCGCTCGACGCGCACCTTGATCGTGACCGGCGCCACCGCGGTGATGGGGGCCTTGTAGTCCTGGTCCCATGCCTCGATGACAATGTCGCGGTATTCCACGTCCTCAACCATTGCCGAACGGTCCACGACAACGGAGACGGTGATCGCGTCAATCATGGTGTTGGTGTTCGGGATGTAAATCATGTCGCCGGGGCCGCTCAGTTCGCCAACGCGCGGGTCCACGGAGACAATCACCGGACTGGCCGCGCCCTGGTCGTCGTCTTTGATCTTGAAATGGAGCCGCGACTCCGTGGGACCAACGTTGCATACCCAAAAGCTGGTCTGCACGTCGTTGCGTCCAAAGTCGAGCGTGGTCAGGAAACTGACCTCGGGCCGGTTGTTGTTCGCGGCCGGAATATCGGAGGCGGCAACGATGGGCAGGGAGACTTTTTCCAGAGACAGGGGTATGGCAAGGAATCCGTCGTCGGAACGCACGACCAACTCGTAGTTGCCGCTGCCCGCCAGCACCTTGAGCACGTCGGTGACCCGCACGGCGACTTCAGAGACTTCACCGGGCAGCGTGCCCGCCTGATTGGGCGTGGCCGAAATGGAGGGTGCGGTGCCGGAATCGGCAAGGTTGTTGATTTCGATTGTCCAATTGCGGGACACGGCGCCCGTGTTGGTGATGGTCAGCGTGGAGGCGGGCTGCACCGGCTGCGCCTCCCCCGTGGCCAGGCCGTCCGCCGCGTTGGGATCGTAATAGAGGGTCAGCGACTCGGGCACAACCTGAAGTCCAGGCAATGCGGCACCGAAGGTGACCTGCACTACTCCCTGGCCGCCGGGGGAGTCCACCAGCAACTGGAAGTCTTCGCGCGCCTCAGTCCAGGCCACCGTCACGCGGGTGCTTTCGCCGGACTGGGTGCTTCCCGGATTGGGGGTGACGGTCATGCCGGCGGGAAGCGGTTCGGCCTGGTCGGCGGTGCCGTCCGCGGGAATGTAGGAAACGGACCAGTTCAGGGGGCCGTTGCCCTTGTTCAAGACATTGAACTGGGTGTCCAGCGTGCCGGGCCGGAGTGAGATGCGCGGCGGGCTGACCTCAAGGGTGGCCTGCACGACGATGGACACGGGCACGATCTGCTCAAATTTTCCGGAGAAGAAGCGGATGCCGGTATTCGTGTAGTCGCCCGCGCTCAGCGCGCTGCGGTCGGCGGTGAGAAGGACGCGGTCAATGGCGCCCGACGCAATGTCGGCCTGGACTTTGTCCTCCGCCAGCCACGGAACTTCCTGGGCGGTCCATGCCGCGTCCGCGTTTTCCCGGACAACCTCTTCGAGCGCCCAGTGCAGCGTTCGCGAATCGCCATTATGGACGACCAGCGCCACCTCGTCCCGGTCGGTGCCAAAGGTGACCGCCGCCGGGGTGACATCGAGCTGCGGCACGGGGGGGCACCCCGCCAGCGCCAGCATTCCCGCCAACAGTATGAGTGCGCCCACTCGGGATCTGACAAGCGTCATAGGAACCACCTCGCCATTGATTCATCACCCGGCGCATCCCCGCCCGACAGGACGCGATGCATACCTGCCCCGGCCGTCACTTCACCGTCGTGGTCGTCGACGTGCCCTGGGCATCGGGGGACCCGATCAAAATTGTAACACCATTGTTCAGCAGCACCTCGCGCGTGGGCGCGAAGTTCGCCAGCGCGTTGCCGGCGCTGTCCGTCGTCGTTTTCGTGGGCAGCACCGCGATGTTGCCGGCACCCAGTCCGCCGGCCTGGGAATTCGCCGCCAGGGGCTGCCAGTCCACGATCTCGTTGAGGTCACCATATATGATCAACTCTTCAAGATGGACCATGCCGGCCAGCGGCTCAATATTTCCAATCTTGTTTTCGCCCAAGTCCAACCGGACCAGATTGACCAGCGAGGCCAGCGGTGTAATGGAGGGAATCTGGTTGCCGCGCAAATTCAGCACGGTCAGAGAGGTGCAGTACTGCAACCCCTCCAGGGACGCAATGTTGAGTCCGGCCGCCTGCACCTCACGCACCTTGGCCAGGTCCGACCTGTACAACGGACCGAAAGGCTGGCCCAGCGAGGCGCGCACCGCCGACTCGAGGGCATTGTCGGGGAAGTACACCGCGGTGAGGAGGTCACAACCGGTGAGGCAGAAGGACACGCACAGCGCCACAGCCACCCACCGCACCCGTACCATCATGGCGAAGACTTTCATAAACGGTCCCTTTATTGGCTCCAAGCCACAGTCATCCCAATCGCGCAAGACTCCACGCCACCACAGGGCGCGCGTCCAGAGACAGGCACGCCCGTAATAAACTGACTGTCCACAACCGCGCCCGCCGCGCAGCCGCATCACCGGTCGGCACCGACAAGAATCAGGGTCAGGCCGTTGTCGTGGTGCCGGTGCCGCCGCTGGGGTTCGGGGTCGGAATCGCGCACTTGGACTCGATCCACAGACCCACGGGCGACGCGCCGCCAAAGAACTGCAGCAGTGCGTTGAGCATTTCCATTGTGCGGCAAATGAACTCCTGAGTCTGGTCTGCAGCAACCACATTGCACCGGCATATTGGCCTTACATGTTTCACGCTACGGTCCTCCGCAGGGCATGCGCCCGGTTTTGAAAACGAGCATTAACGGCATATTTGTAAATAGATTACTTCAAAGTTCGCCCGGTGTCAAGGGTTTATTCACTCTGGCCCTGTATTTTGTTAGGGCTCATGTACGATTCTAATGCCCACGGATTGGGCGGGATGGGTCTGAACCAAGGGGAAAATGCCTCGCGCCGCGGAGCGGCACTGAGCGGCATCGGCCTCCCAGTTTCCGCCCCGATAGACGCGATAAGTGGTTGACTTGCCACGTATTTCCACGTCAGAACACCACTCGGCGGCATTGCCGTGCATGTCATAAATCCCCCAGCCGTTGGGCTTGAGCTCACCCACCGGATGGGGTTTCTTATCACTATTCACAGCAAACCATGCGTGTTCAGGCAATTGTGCCGCATCGCCGCCAAACGACCATGGCGTGTCACTTCCCGCCCGGCACGCGTATTCCCACTCATCTTCCCGAGGCAGTCTGTAATTCGCTTTTCCCTTCTTGGATAGGGTTGCGGCGAAGGCCAGCGCCTCTTCATAGGAAACCCCGATCACAGGAAAGTCCGGGTTTTCGAAGGAACTTGCCATTATTTCCGGCAACTTTTCCATTACCTTCTTATACTGACTGACCGTGATTTCGTTACGGCTAACCCATAGTCCGCGGGGGAACACCACTTCCCGCCGCACCTCGTCCACATTGTGCCCCGATTCAGTGTTCGGACTGCCCATTGTAAAACGTCCCGCCGGCACCCACACAAAGGAAATCCCATCGGACACGCGCTCGGTGCCCGGCGCACGATAAGAGTCCGGGCGCCACCAGGCGCCCCTGTCCGGACTCCCTCCCGCCCCGAACAATGGAGGTACGACAGCCGCCAGCAGGAACATGGCCGCTGCGGTGACCACCACGGCCACACGCTGCCCCTCGCTCACCTTTCCGTTTTCCCATAGCAGAAAACGGGCTCCGGCCGCCAGGAAGAAAAGGACCACCGCCCAAGAGAGCCATCGCGGCAGAAAGACCAACACGCCAAGCGCCCGGTCCAGCAGGGCCAGGAACATGCCCGCCGTCCAGAGCGTGTTTTGCTCTCCGAACAGCACGGAAAGCAGCGCATAGAGCACCAGTGTCAGCAGCGGCACGCCGATCAGCGCCAGCAGTCGCAAGCGTTGGTTCATCGCGCTTCCGTCCCCATGTCAGTCCCAGTCATCATCATCGCCGCTCCGGTAGACCTGCACAAAATAGTAGGCCGCGCCGCCCGCGATCACCAGGAGCCACAAGGCTATTGGCCCGTATATGGCGGGCACCGCGTTGCCGGTGGTCGCGGTCGCGGCAGGCCATGCGATGAATCCGGGGTCATGCCCCGGCGCGGCAAGTTGCAGGAGAATGCGCAGCCCGGCGGCGCATGCGGCGGCAAGGGCGCCCGTCCTGGCGCACCGGATCAAGATGGCCCATCCAGGCCGCACCACCTCAAACCATACGGGGATGACCAGGCGACCGCCGTTGCTGTTGACGATGATGTGCCCCACCTGCTTGGAGCCGGGGTCCAGTCCCCTCCCCGTCAGATAGACCCTTACCGTCTCCGGCCCGCCCTCGAAAGGCCGCTCGGGCATGGATATTCCGGCGGAATTGGCATCGAGCGAGATGGTCCCTGAGAGGTGGCCGCGCGCGCCGTTGAACACGGTGAACTCGACCGTTTTCCCCTCCTCGGTGGACACCATGCCACCGTCGATCTCGGCCACATCGGCCAGCACGGCCGGCCCGCCGAGTTCCGGGTCGAGCAGGTGCAGCACGGCCTCCATCTTGCGGGGCCATGAGGCAACCGGGTCGTTCACCACCTCGTCAAAGGCATAGGGGTCCTTCATGCGCCCGGTCAGGGTCAGCCAGGTGCGCAGCCAGCCTCGCGTGAGAAAGCGCGTGCCCTCCTCAAAGGCGGCCGGCGAGCGGGCGATGGCTCCGGCCAGTTCCCTGGGGGTTCGCGCCGTGGACAGGCCCAAACGGAAGGGCGTTTCGGGGTCGAAACGGCAACGGATGGCAAACACCGCCTGGTCGGGGTCGGCCCGGGTGTAGGTGCGCGCGCACCATTCGAGGAAACCGATGTCCTCCAGCCGCCCGGGGTGGGCCGCCCGCATCCACTCCAGCAAACGCCCGCCGAACAGCCATGCCGACACCCGCGCGGCAAGTTCGGGATGGCGCTCCACGGCGCCGGGCAGTTCCTCGGGCACCAGCACCCGCTCCGCGCCGAGCACCAGGGGTCGCGAGGGGTCGAGGGTGTGCAGGAGGGCAAACAGCGCCATGTCGGGGTCTTTGACCCGCTTGCGCATGGCCCCGATGCGCTTGGCCAGCAGCCGCGCCTCGCCCGACTCATCGCCCATGGCGGCCACCCACACCTCGATGCATCCGCTGAGGAGCGCCTTCTCCATGTCGACGCGGCAGGGAATCATGGTCCGGTCAAGGTAGGTTGTCAGTTCCTCCACATTGGTGATTTGCAGATCGCCAATCTCCAGAGGCTGCATGGGGTCAAGCAGGTAACGCAGTTTGAACACGCCCAGTTCAATGTTCTCCGAAAACTCCTCCTCAAGGTCGGCCACGCGTTTTCCAAGCGCGGTGTCGAAGAACATGAGCCACTGCGAAATGAAACCGCGCATGAGGTCGCGGCCGGCGTCGAAATCCTTGAGCCGGCGCGCCATTTCACGGGGCGTGGTGATTTCGGGCAGGCTTCGGTAGGGAACTTTGCGCCCCACGGGCGCGTCATCGCGGTCGGGCACCCCGTCATCGGTGAATATGGGCTCGCCGCGCAGCCACGCGGCCAACTGCTGGCTTCCCCAACGGCGTTCGGGATCGATGCGCAGCAGTCCTTTCATGAGCGTGGCGAAACGGGGCGAAAGACCCACGTTTCGCGGCACGTTGCCGCGGAAATGACAGCCCAGGATGGTGTTCTTGTCCATGCCCTCAAAGGGGGAGGCGCCCGCGAGCAGATGCAGCAGGGTGATGCCCAGCGCGTAATAGTCCGTCTTGGGGCCGACCTCCTTGCCGTCGATAAGTTCCGGGGCGGCGTAGTCGAGCGTGAAGAAGGCGGCCGTGCCCGTGCGCCGCACGCGTCCGGGGGCCTCCAGCATGGAGCTGACGCCAAAGTCGCCAATCACCAGATTGGTGCAGGCCTCGTCGCGGAAAAAGAGGTTGTTGGGCTTGATGTCGCGATGGATGATGCCGGCGTCGTGCAGGTAGCGCAACCCCCGCGCAATCTCGCGCAGGTGTCCGCGCAGGTCAGCCTCGCTGAAGGGCATGTGCTCGGCCAGGCTTTCCCCGGCGCAATAGTCCATCGCCTCGTAGCAGCGGTCCGACCAGACACCCACGGCGCGCAGGCCCACCACGTCGGGATGGCGCATGGCGAGCAGGCTGCGCAGAACCTCCTCCTTGGGGGCAATCTTGTCGTAATAGACCTTGAGCGCCACCGTCTCACCGGTGACATCGTCGGTGCAGCGGTAAACCTCGGCCTCGCCGGTGGGACGGCCGATGGGACCCGCCTCGATGCGGTAACGCCCGTCAATGCGCTCGCCCGGCGCGAGCCGTCCCCGCGCCGCGTCTGCGGGCGCGCCCGCAGTTCCGGCGTCAAAGCGCGCCGTGGCACGGCCGTCGTCGAAGCGCGCCGTGGCGCGCGCCGCTCCGGTGTCTTCGGAGAAGCGCTGTGTCGCGCGGGGTTCGGACCCCTCTGGGGGCCGGGGCTCATCCATGGGGCGCCGGGCCCTCCGGCTCTTCGGCGTCAATCAGAATGACGGAAATATTGTCCTGCCCGCCGCAGCGCACGGCCTCGGCCGCCAGCGCGGCGCAGCGCGCTTCGACAGCCCCTCCCCCCGTCAGCAGTTGCTCCATCGTCTCGAAATCGACCATGCCGTGCAGTCCGTCCGAGCAGACCACGAGGGTGTCGCCCGGCCGCAGCGACTGCGGCTCGGCCACGTGCAGTTCAAAGGCGTCCACGCCGGTGGCGTTGGTCACATAGTGGCGGGCCGGACTGGTTTCGGCCTCCTCCGGCGTCATGCGGCCGTTGCGCACGGCCAGCGCCACGAGGGTGTCGTCCTCGGTCAGTTGGCGCAGCGCGCCGTGGCGAAACCGGTAGACCCGGCTGTCGCCCGCATGGAAGACCACATATTCGCGGCCCATCAGCGCCACACCCGCCAGGGTGCAGCCCATTCCGGCGCAGCCGTGGCGGCTCGCGCCGGCCTCGGCCACGGCCTGATTGGCGCGCGCGGCGGCGTCGTGCAGGGTGCCGACCAGCGCCCGCAGTTCCCCGTTCTTTTCAGACTCATGAAAGGACGCATCCAGCGTTTCCAGCGCGAGGCGGGCGGCTATCTCGCCCGCTGCGTGGCCGCCCATGCCGTCCGCGACAACCGCCAGCAGGCCGTCGCGCAGCAGGGCACCGTCCTCTTCGCCCACGCACAGCCCGGTCTCCCCCGCGTTTTTAATTGCGCGCCCGACAAGGATCACATCCTCATTGGCCCCGCGAACCGGCCCCGTCTCCGTCCGGCCATGGAGAACAAACTGAATCATGGCTCAAGCATCCTCACCGTCAACCGCACCCCCGCAAGGGCGATGCGGTCCCCGCTGCGCACGGCAGCCCGCTCGCCGGGGGCGACTGGCCGGCCGTTGATGGTTGTTGGGTTTGTATAGTCGGCCTGCGGCAGCGGGCACAGGTACCATATCCCTTCTTCATGCTCGAAGCGGCAGTGTGTGCGGTGCACGTACTGGACGCCGGGAATGCCCGACAACTGCGCATCGGCCGTGCCCGACGCGTGCGCCTGGCCCACAGTCCACCCTGCACGAATAGCGTGGCACTGGCCGCTTCCCTCACAGTCCAGATAAAGCAGGGAGGCTGCAGCGGGTGCCGGGGCCGACGAGGGCGAAAGCGCCGAATCGAACTGCGGAGGGGGGGGAGATGCCTGGGCGGCAGGGGTTTCGAGTGGGGGAAGGGCCTTTTCGGAGGGACGGTCCGGCGCGGGCGCGGCGGGAACCATTCCGAGAAACTCGCCGTCCCGCACACAGACATCGGCCTCTTCGTCATTCAAGTGCCCGCAACGCGGGCAGGCTTTCACGTACCGCATGTTCACTCCCGCCGGGGCATGCGCGCCCCTTCCCTTAATCATACTTGAAACTGCGGCGCTTTGGGGAATGCGCCTTCAGGCATTGCCGTCCGCGCGCGGAGCGGACGGCAACCGCCGCCGCATCCCCGTTCCCCATTTAGCAGAGCCCGGCCCCGTCAGCCCAATTCACTCCGCACCGGAGGGGTCATTCTCTATTTTGAGGACCACCACATCGTCCCGGCGCAGGGTCGAGATCAGGAAGCGAACCTTCTTCCTGCCTGTGGGGGTGCCGCAATCCAGCTCGGCTGGAAGGCGCACGTGGGGAGTGCCTGTCGCGCAGGTGTCGGTCACGGAATGCCTGATAACACAGCCGCTGCAGTGTATTGTGTGCCCGCACCCCTCCGGTTCCAGCGCATGCTCGCACTCCAGCACCAAGCCGCCGGGCAGACCCTCCATCTGGGCAAAATCCCTGCCCAGCAATTCGCGCGCCGCACGGTTTGCGGCCCTGAGCACGACGTCATCATCGGTGACGACAACGGGCGCCTCCAGTCCGTCAAGGAATTCCTGGAACGGCAACCCCCACTGGGCAAACAGTTTATGCTCACAGCGGGGACACAGGTCGTACGAGGGAAGGTCCCGGGCCTTTTCGTCCGCTGCCGGGGGCGCGTCGCCCAACGGCGCGCTGCACAAAACGCAGACCCTCTTCGCGCCCATCCGCCAGCAACACACATGCCCGCGCACGTATTCTAACCACCGTCCCATGCTTGATGCCTCCGGTCTCCGCAAGCGTGACACCGCCTACGCGCGGGACCAGACAGAACCGAACTTCAGAAACCCTTGCGTGCGCACCCGGCATCTGCCATTTCCGGGCGTTCACCGCTGACCAAAGCGGTGGGTATTATCACCGCATACGATTATCCGGGTCAAACCCGCGGGATGCGCGGGATGCAGGTTGAACCGCAACGATGGGATATGCCTCCGATTTCATTCTTCCATTTCGGCGGCGGCATCGCGCGCGGACTGAAATCGGCGGCAGGCCCGAATGGCGCCCGCATCATTGGCCATAACGCTGCATGGCCTTGGGCACGAACCAGTCGCGCCATTCGCGGTCCAGAAGTCCAAACGGATAAATGCGGACGCCCTCTATACGCTTGTTGACCGCGATCAGCGCCTTGGGCGCCAGCAGGAAGAGGTAGGGCTGCTCCTCGTGGATGATCTCCTGGAAGCGGTGATAGAGACGGATGCGCTCGTCGCTGTCGAAACTGACCCGGGCGCGGTCAATGAGCTGGTCGCTTTCGGCGTTGCCGAATCCGACGTAGTTGGAACCCTTGTCGGCCTGCGACGAATGCCAGATTTGGTAGGGGTCGGGATCGGGTGTCATCTGCCAGCCCATGAGCACGGCATCGAAGTCGCGCTTGTCCACACGGTCAAGCAGGGACGCCCATTCCAAGGGACGGATGACGAGTTCTATGCCGGTGCGCGCCAGTTCCTCCTTGTACAGCGTGAGGATCTGCTCGCCGAGCGGGTTTTGGTTGACTGTCAGCACTTCGAAGCGGAGGGGAACCCCCTCCCTGTCGCGCAGTCCGTCGCTGTCGCTGTCCTTCCAGCCCGCCTCGTCCAGCATGGCCACCGCCCTTGCGGGGTCAAAAGGCAACGGCTGGATCTTGTCGTTAAATTCCGGGGCGCCGGGCATGAAGCCGGTGGTCATGATCGTGGCGAAGCCCTTGTAAATGTCGTCGCGCACGGCCTCGCGGTTCATCAGCATGGCGAGGGCGGTCCGCACCCGGCGGTCCGACAACTGCGGCTTGCGCAGGTTCCAGCCCAGATAGTTATATGCGGGCCGGTTAAAGGCGAAACGGTTGAACCGCTCCATGAAGTGGTCGGTGTTGGCGCGCCTTATCCATTCCTCGGGAGTAAGCAACCGGCAGTCGAGGTCACCCCGGTTGAGCACGAGAAAGGATGCGTTGTCGTCGGTGATTATCGAGTAGACAATCCTGTCGAACCAGGGTGCGTTCTGCCCCTGCCCGGCAAAAAAATG
>CAIUWO010000669.1 GCA_903902895.1 Candidatus Hydrogenedentota bacterium
GGCGTTGAGGTTGTAGATAATCGTTGTGCCGTCACGCGTCCAGTCGAGGGAGATCACATCGGCACCGGCGGGCACGGTGCCCTTGCACCACTGCAGGGGCACGTCGGCGAAGTACACTTCGACCGATTTCTTGACGGGGTCCACGCTGCGCAATCCGAGCACATCCCGCTGGAGCGTCACGGCCTCATGTGAGGCGAACCCATGGTTCAGACTGGCATCGTCCTTTACGTTCTCCCAAAGGGTGCCCGTGCGGTCAGCCATGTACTTCAGATAGCCGATGGACTCGTCCATGATCTGTGCGCTGCGCCGGTCAATGGACAGCAGTTCCATGCGCAGCATGTTGCCGATGAACGAATTCGCAGGGTACACCTCGGGGTAGACGTGCTTCTTGACGCGGTCTGGACCGAACTCGTTTGCAATGATGTGCCACAGGTCTGGGTCGGATTCCCTGGTGGCCACGTCGAAGTAGAAGGCGTAATACTGACAGACTTCGGTGGTCTTGCCGCTCAGTTCCAGTTTGCCGTCTTTGCGCACGGCGTTGTCGCAGAAGAAGGGTGCCGTTTTGAGGGACTGTTCGCGGACTGTGGCCCGTATCTGCATGGCCTTTTCGCGCAGGTCGTCCATGCCGTACAGTCGTCCGGCCGTGTCGAGCACGCCGGCATAGAGCATATTGCTGGGATAATTCACATCCTGGACAAGGTCGTTCGCCTTGGACCATTCGACGAAGACCCAACTCGGCAGCTTTTCGAGCAGGCCGTCGCTGTTCTCGTATTTCTTGAAGAAGTCCAACAGTGCGACCACTTTCGGTTTGAGCGCGTTGACCAGTTCCTGGTCGCCGCTGCGGTCGCTGTACTCGCCCAGTTCCATGACAAACCACATGGCCCAGTTGGGGATGTACACGCCGTCGTAATGGTCGGACGGGTAGCACATCGGCAGCATGCCCTCGGGCAGATGGGCAAAACTCTTGGGCAGCAGGAAGTTCTCGAAGAGGTTCTTCTCTACGCGCGTGTCGCCCGACAGGCGCATGGCGCTACGCGCGGTGAAGAAAGAGTCGCACAGCCAGCCCGCGCGCTCGCGGTGCGGGCAGTCCATGAACACGTCAGCCGCGTTCTGCGCAAAGGTGCTGCGCGCGGCCTCGAAAAGTTCATTGAGCCGCGGGTCGGAGGCCTCGAAAATCGCACGCGCCGTATCCGGGTTCTCGTAGAGACGCAGCGAAACGTTGCTGATTTCGCAGTCGCCCTTCTGGGCAATGAATTTGACGGCGCGCATGGTGTTCGGCTCGAAGCCTTCCAGCGTGTATTCGCCCGCTCCCAAATCGAAGGTAAGCGCATTTACACAGCCGAGCCGCTTCCAGTCCACATCGTCCTTGGTGAAGGTTTCGTCGAAGGTGGCATAGAGCCGGACCGGCGTGGTGCAGCGCGCGCTAAAGCGCAGGAATCCGGTGCGGTTCGCGCCGAAATCGACCATGCCGAACTCGCCCGCTTTGAGCACCACCAGGTCGGCCGCTGCGAGTTTCTTTTCCGCCTTGTCGAGCTTGTCCGTCTTCAACTGCTGCAAATCGCGAGACACGACCAGTTGCAGGTCCTTTTCAGGATAGCCCTTCAGCTTTTCTCCGATGTCCACCAGCGACCGGTCTTTCCATTCCCGCTTCGGTTCGTCGGGAACCATGCTTCCCGTGGCGACCAGCGCCTTGGCTGCAAGCACGGGAAATTCAGGCATGGGTACGCGCCGGGTCAGCAACGCCTTCGCCTCAACGGCCGCCAGCGCCGCATCCATCTTCACATTGAGGTCGGAACGCCACGCGTCCCAGCCTGGGTTCAGACTGTAGACTTCGATGAAGGGGCGCTGGAAGCTGTAGCGTTGCACCTTCTGCACGCGTTCGGTGATAACGCGGGCCTCGAAGGGCGCGCCGTCGCCGAGGGTCGAGGCAAGCACCTTGTCACCCGAGACCACTTCGGCCTGCACAAATGCGGGCTGATCGAGCAGGTAGAAGGAGTTGACGTTGTAACCCGCCACCTCCAGCGCGACCACGTTCTGGCCATCGCGCAGTTTACCGCCCAGATCCCATTCATCGACGCGGTAGAACCCGTGCGGACCACGCGCGGGACCGTGCCCCAGGAATTCGCCGTTGAGGAAACAGCGGTACAGCGTGGACGCCGTGATGCGCAGCGTGGCGTTTGCGCCCGCCGGTTTATCGAACCCGGCACGCAGCCCGACGAAAAGATTCATCTCCGTTTCGCGGCCCTGCAGCCAGCCGGGCTTGGCGGACTGGAATGTCGGAGCGGTTAAGTCCCCCTTTGAAGGGGGATTTAGGGGGATGTTCGCAGCGGGCTGTGCCGCAAGGTTGGGGACAAGACCAATAATCAGCGCAAGGGCCATCGTGGCGGACATGGGGAGACCTCCGTTTACGGGCGCAACGCCCGGCCATGGGACACGCCAGTATAGCAGGGGGCGCGGGGAGGTTGGAACCGCGCGGACGATGGTGTCATTCTGCCGGGCGGGCACCAAGTTCGATATCCTGGTGCAGCGTCTCGCCTGGGACAATGGAGACTTCAACCGGCGCGGGGGCGGGGTCGGCCAGCCGCGTCCAGACTTTCAACAGCGCGGCGCCGTCCACGATGCAGGGAAACCGATAGGTGCCGTCGGCGTCGAGCCTGGCGTTGTACTGTTCCATGCCGTCGGGCAACGAAACCTCCAGCGCCAGACCTGCATGGGCGGCGGAAACAGGGACGCCGTTGAGGGTAATGACGCCCTCCATGCGCGCGGTGCAGGAACTGAAATGAAAATCGGCCGTGGTGGTCTTGTCTCCGAAAACATTGACCACCTTGCACTGCACCCGGTGATCGCGGCTGCTCACTTCCATGGATGTCGGCGCGAACAGGATCACGCGGGCCGATCCGATTCGGACTTTCTCGAATCGATAGGCACCGGATTCCGACGTCTTCGCCGTCACCCCAAACATGTTTTCGGCACGACCTGCGTTAAGACGGAGTTCCCGTCCCGACCAGGGCTGATGGTCGAGATACACTGTGCCTTCGATGACCCCGCCCTGGGTCAGCACCACGTTGACGGTGCTTTCCTGACCGGCGCGGAGCGTCACCGGTGTTGACACAATGGCATAATCGGGGTGGTAGACAGTGACCAACTTCAAGTCGGGCGCGAGTCCGGTCAGGCGAAATGTTCCGTCTGGTCCAGTATGCGCGGCCACGGCATTTTCCGGTGCCTCCGACTGCGGCGCCTCGCCCGGGATCACGCCTGCGTTGGCCACCGGCACGCCCTCTTTATCCACAACCACGCCCGCCAGGGTCGCCTCTTGTTCCAAGCGGACGGTGACTCCGCGCACCGTCTCCCCCGATGAGATCAACGGCACCTCGACCGACGCCGGGCTGTAGCCGGTGGCCTTGGCGATAACGGTACACGGCCCTGGCTCTATGCCTTTCAACTCGAAGGAACCGTCTTCCGAGCGCTGGTGCACAAAGTTTCGGTCCGATCCGGGCACATACCGATTGCGGTTGTCCTGCCAACAAAGGTCGAATTCGCGAACCGGAGCACCGGTGGAATCCACAACACGACCCGCCACGCCGCCCGTGGCTGGCAGCACAATCTCCATCCCTTCAGTGCCAGCCTCGACCGCCTCCAGTGTGACTTCTCCATGCAGGCCCGGCAGCCTTGTCCTGGCGTTTACGCGATAGGGGCCCGGCTTCAGGCCTTTGACACGAAAAGTTCCCTCTGTCGGCGTCCAGGCGTTGCCGCTTGCAGATGCGCCGTTAACCATGACCTCGACATCCGCGACGGGTTTGTGCGCCCCATCCACCACCCGGCCGGCTATTTCCAGGCTCTCTTCGGCGCCATCGATCTGGAGCACAATCGTAGCGTCCCTGATCTCCTGCCCCGCGCTCATCTCCAGCGCGTCCCAAGGCGGCCCAAGGATGATGCCCCGCGACTGTTCGGGAACCTGCGCAAACAGCCCATTGACTCCAGGCGCAATGTTCTTCAGCGTGAACGCGCCGTCCACGCCGGTCTTCGTGGAGGCGGCCCCTTGAAGGACCTCAACTTTCGCCTTGGGAGTGGCGCGGAGCACGGCGCCTGCCACCGGATTGCCGTCCGGGTCCACGACGGTGCCGCGGAGGCACGCGCCGGGTCCAAGGGTCATTTGCACATCCGACAGGTCTTCCGGGCCAAGCGCAACGGGACCGAACATGGTGCCGACCAGGGTTCGCTCGGTGTGATCGAAGCGCGCCTCCAGCGTGAACGAGGCCGTCTGTCGGAATCCCGCCAGCGCGAATGCGCCATCGGCCTGGGTGATGAAGGATTCGAGCGACCTGTCATCAGTTCTGTCGCGTCCTTCCACATGAGCACCCTGAACTGGCCGCCCCTGTTCGTCCACGACCCGGCCCCTCACGCGCACGCCCCGTCGAATGGCCAGATCGGCGTCGTCAATGACCTGATCCGCCTTCACGCGGACGACAGTCACTTCCTCCTGCATGCCGTCGTTTGGCGGACGGGGCAGGCCTGCTTGCGGCGCGTAGTTGAGCTTGTACGCGCCCTGCCGGACGCCTTCGAAGCGGTACCGTCCCTCCGTGCCCGTGACCACCGTCACATCATCCCCACGCGGTTCATCCTGGGGACACAGCACAACGGTCAACCCCGAAACGGGCTCACCCGATTCCTGTATGTAGGCACGGCCCGCGATGCAGGGCGTGACCATACTCTTCTCGGGCGCGGCGGCTTCACTGGGGGGTATAAACGCTGGGGTTTGCGCCGCCTTCGCTTTGGGCTGTTCCAATGGCGGCCCCACGGGCGGTGTCCGCAACGTGACCTTGGCGGTGGCGGCCGGAACCGGGGTGTCGGAAGGCACGACGGTAGGAAGGATTTTCCACACCGCCACGGTCGCAAGAACGAGCAGCAATCCTCCCAGAACAACGGCCTGTTTTAGACCCAAACCGCCGAATGTGAACCATCCCAGCAACCCCGCTTGTGGAACCACCGTGGCCCCGGCCAGCGCGAGTTTGGCCAGGCTTAGCGTGAGCGTTTGCGGCGCGGCCTCGGCCGCCAAGTGGCGGCCAAGCAGTCCGGCAAGCAGCGGAATGCCGACGATTACCCTGCGCTTCCGCAGGGTGTTCCGAATCCCGTCCACGGCCTTGGCGATGCGGTAAGTGACTGTGGAGCGGGACAGGCCCAGTTCCTGCGCGATGCTCTCCTGCGTGCGGTTCTCATAGAAGTGCATTACCACGGGCAGCCGAAGCTTGTCAGGCAGCAGCGACACGGCCGTGTCAACGTGCGCGGAGATGTCGTCCCAGGAAACCTCGCCGGCGTGCTGCTCCGCCACATA
>CAIUWO010000670.1 GCA_903902895.1 Candidatus Hydrogenedentota bacterium
CGCAGCGCATGGCTGCGCATCCATTCGGGATGGGCCTTGGAGAAAGCGCCCTGCAACGGGCTGCCGGGATAGCAGTTGCTCGCGCCGAAATTGGCCACGGCCTGCATGCCGAGTTCGCGGGTATAACGAAGCGTTGCGTCGAGTGTGTTTGTGTATTGCTGCATGCGGCCCACGTTGTCGGTGGTGGGACGCTCATCGCCGGGCACGGGGTCGCCGATGGTGGAATAGAGCAGCTGGTCGGCAACGCGGGTTTCAAAGACATTCTTCATTCCGAAGCGGCCGAGCTGCGTGTCAACGAAATGGATGCGCGCGTCCTGGAACGCGGTGAGCACGGCCCGGTGCTGGAGCGTGTCCTGCACGTTCTCGACGAAGGCCCATGAATAGGGTTCCCAGTAGCCCGCGACGACCTTGTCGACCGTGCCGAACTGATCGTCGAGCTTGGCGCGCAGTTCCGGAGACAGGGGCACAAGCTTGATATAATCCAACTCGGCTGTGGAGTAGCCGGTGTAGCCGTGCCCGTTGCGGATGATGAGGTGCTGGCGGTCCATGGTCCGCCAGTTCCAAAGCACCTCCTGGTGGTCTTGGGAGGAGCCGATGGAATCGGCGCGCTCATCACCGCTCAGACGCACCAATATGCCGTTGCGCCCCAGCGTGCAGCCGAAAATGGCATAAGCACCCTTGAGGTCGAGCGGATAGGTCAACTGCGGCAGGGGGGTGTTGGCGTCAGCGGGACGGCCCAGCAAGTCGTTGCCCTGAGTCTGCGAGTTGTCGCCCGGCAAACCCGAACGCACCCACCATTTGCCCGGGCCGGGATCGGTGTCTTTCGCCAGGACATCTGCCTGAAACACCTTGGCCCAGTCTTCCAGATAGACCACGTCGCGGTTGTCGGCCTGCAGGCGTTGCACGGAGGAAGCCAACTCGGCACCGTCCGCATTGCGGAGGATGATGCGAAAGTCAGCATTGACCAACCCGTCCGGCTGCGCCTCGGGGTATGGATTGAACACAAGCGTGCGAGTAAACCCCGCCGCACCGCGTTCCAAGACGCGACCCGAAGACCAGTCGGCCCAGTCCGTGTCAGGAGCCATCGCCAGCGCGGTCTCGGAGAGGAACGGCGTGACACGTGCGGGCTTCCAGTCATTGGCGTTTGCAGGCGACCAGGAACAATTCACCGAGACAATGTCGGGCGCGTCGACGGGGACTTGATAGGAGATGCTGAAATAGCGGGTGACGGGATCGACGGTTACATCCGCGAAGGTGGTCACGCAGGTTAGCGCTACGAGGACAGCAAGTGCGAATTTCATATAGATCGTTCCTTGTATCCCTGAGTCACGGAGCATATCCCTTGCAACCAAGGATCATTCCGCCCCATCACCAGACTCCTGAGTGTTGCCCCCGTAGAACTCATCAAACCAGACTTTGGATACCACCCGCCTCAACGCTATCCCCACAGGCTCCAAAAGTCGCAGCACTTCCTCCTCATGCTTGGCGTCTATGGTCAGACCAAACCAGCCTTGCGTGGCAGTTAGAACGTACTCGTCCCAAGTCATGCCGCTCTTCGACGGAAAAGGCCAGCTAACATAGCAGCGCAGAAGGAACCCAAGATTCTCTGGATATGCCGCCAGACACACACAATCATCACCGTCTTGGGCTCTGCGAAAAGTGTCTTCATCCAAGAGCATCGTTTCGTAAACTTCCCACGAGA
>CAIUWO010000671.1 GCA_903902895.1 Candidatus Hydrogenedentota bacterium
GGGCGGGGTCGCGCAGGTCGAGCGCGACCCGCACCGCCGGATAGAAGGCAAACCAACCGGCCAGGGCGACGGCCACGGCGAAATTGCCGATGATGCACAGGTGGACAAGACTGCTCTTTGTGTTCATGGTGTTTTCCTCCTTCTGTTTGTGCCACTCAAGGCTGTGCGCCATGCGGCGCTTGTGTTTCGGGTCCATGACGCCCATCGCCTACGCCTGTGTCAAAGTACTTTGCGATGCAAAGCCTTCATCCACTTTGTACCACAAAGTTCTTGATAACGCAAGCTTCCCCGGGTAGAATTGAACCATGGAACACAATGAGAGCCCAGCCCGCGGCGAGGCCGCGCCTGTCGCGTTCCTGCACGAACGCGCCATGGACAACCTGTCCTTCATCCGCGACACCATGGCCCGGTCGGCGCCGCTGACCGCCGTGTCCGGCCGGGCGACTGTGCTCATGGGCGGTGTCGCGCTCGCGGGGGCGTATGCCGGGTCGCTCCGGCGCACGGATGACTGGTGGATTTGGGTCTGGCTGGCCGTGGCCTTTGCGGGCTGCCTGACCGGGTTCGCGGGAATGGCCCTCAAGTCCCGGCGGCAGCGCGCGCCGCTCTTCTCGGCGGCGGGCCGCAAGTTCGCGCTCAGCCTGTTCCCGCCAATCCTGGTGGGCGTCGTCCTGACCGAAGCCTGCTATGAACGCTCGCTCGATGAACTCATGCCCGGGGTGTGGCTCATGCTGTACGGCGCCGGCGTGGTCACCGGCGGCGCCTTCTCGGTCAATGTGCTTCCCGTCACCGGCTTCTGCTTCATCGCGCTCGGCGTGTGCGCCTTTTATCCGCCCGTGCCGATGTTTCACCCCCTGTTCGGCACGCTGACCTTTGCCGACCTCATCCTCGCGGCGGGATTCGGACTCCTTCACATCGCGAGCGGAGTGTACATAGCATGGAGGCACGACGGCTGATGACCAGACAGGAAAAAGCGGCGGCCCGGTCGGAAGAGGACAGCGCGGCGACGCTGCGCGCCGTGTCTGGCATGGCCCAGTCCGAGCAGGATGCCCCCCAGGGCCGCCTGCTGCACGACCGCATCCGCCTCGCCATAGTCAGCGCGCTGGCGGTCAACGAGGCACTCGCCTTCACGGACCTGAAAACGCTGCTGGAGACGACCGACGGCAACCTGAGCGTTCACGCGCGCAAACTGGAGGAGGCGCAGTACATCACCTGCGCCAAGACCTTTGACGGCCGCACCCCCAAGACGGTTTTCCGCATCACGGTGGAAGGCCGCCGCGCCCTGGAGAACTACCTCAAGCACATGGAAGCGCTGATCAAGGCCGTGCGGGGGAAATAGCGCCCGACCCTGCGGCGGGCGAGCGGCGTCATTCGCCGCCGCATAGGCCATACCCCTGCAAAACGCGGAGTGCTCGCAGCGAAGCGGAGCACACCATCTTCGTGGCACCATCACCCCAGGAAACGGCCTGTCTTAAAGTCCCCCTTCGAAGGGGGATTTAGGGGGATGTGGATTTAGTCTTGGATTCACTGCTGTCCCAACGTTTTTAAACTGCCTTTTGCAACATGCTGTAATACAGTCAGTTAGAAGGCAAAACTCTTTTTTCGATACTTGAGCCGGAACCCTCTTTTTGAC
>CAIUWO010000672.1 GCA_903902895.1 Candidatus Hydrogenedentota bacterium
AAAATCCGCCTTTGTCCAGATGGCCTGGTCCTCCGTCGCGGTCAGTTCGCCCTTCTCAAAGCTCCACACGCCGGCCGGATAGACCGCGTTCGACAGGTCCGGCGCGAACAGGTCCTCCCAGCCCGCCGTCGAATCGGGATGTTTCAACGGCTCGGCGGCGCCGGCCACACATGCCGTGGCTATCAAAGACAATCCCAGCACGCAGCAAATCATCTCTCTGTTCATGGGGAGCCGCTCCTTGTTGTGCGTTCCATCCGCGTCCGCGCCCTTCGGGCGCGCGTCGGACAATCCTCGTTTGAATGGTGCTTTTCTGCTTCTCTGTCAGCGGGTTCATTATGGCGACCCCGGCATGGGCTGTCAAGAACTCCCGCCGCGCGCCTCGGTCAACCAGGCGGCTGGCCGGGGCGAAGTGTGGGCGCCAGGGGACAGCCCGCACAGCGCGGGTGGGTGCGGCAAAAGTCCTTGCCCGTCCACACGATCAGCCCGTGATACTCGCGGTAGGCGTGGAGGTCGGATGGCACGTGGGTTTCCAGCAGCGCCCGCAGCGCTTCGTAGCCGACATTCGGCTCCACCAGCCCATGCCTGGAGAGGATGCGGCGCGTGTAGGCGTCCACCACAAAGACCGGCTTGCCGCAGGCGTAGAGCAGGATGTCGTCCGCCGTTTCGGGGCCGATGCCGTGAAGCGCGAGCAGTTCGTCGCGCAGTTCCGGAAGGGGCCGCGCGGCCATGCGCCGGAGCGAGCCGCCGTAGTGGGTCATGAGGTGTTCGCAGAAGAGACGCACCCGTTTTGCCTTCTGCCGAAAGTATCCCGACGGGCGCAGCGCCGTTTCCAGCGCCGCATCAGAAGCCGCAAGCATCGCCTTGGGCGACAGCAGTCTGGCTGCTTTGAGATTGACGATGGCCTTTTCGACGTTGGTCCAGGCCGTGTTCTGCGTGAGGATGGCGCCGATGGCGATTTCAAAGTCCGTGTCGCCCGGCCACCAGTGGGTGGGCCCGTAGTGGGCCGACATGCGTCCGTAGAAATCCTGCAGTTTCGCCGCGAGCCGTTTCGAATGGGCGGGCCTGCTCACGTGAACTTTCTTCCCTCGCGCAGCAGGCGGTCGAGCAGCAGAATGCCCATGATGCTGATGGCGTCGCGAATCTCGCCGGACGTGACCATGCGCACAGCCTCTTCAAAAGGCACGCGCCGCAGGGAAAGCACCTCCGTGCCCTCGGGCTCGGCCTCGACTTCATGCAGGCCGGTGGCCACGAACAGGCGCCCCCGCTCGGAGGAGTGGCAGTTGCTCATGTGCATCTCGCCGCCGATGGGTTCCCAGCGGTCGGCCGTCAGCCCCGCCTCCTCGCGCAGTTCGCGCTGGATGGCGGCCAGCGCCGACTCGCCGGGGTCGGTGCCGCCCTCGATAATCTCCCACGAGTACTCTTCCATCGTGTAGCGGTACTGGCCGACGAGCACCAACTGCATGTCCGGCGTGAGCGCCAGCACGCCGGTGGCGATGCGCGTTTCCACCACGCCATAGATGCCGGGCGCGCCGTCGGGACGGATCACCTGGTCCTCCCGCACGGTGATCCACGGGTTGCTGTAGACGACGCGGCTGCTCAGTGTCTTCCAGGGATTGGCTTCGGTCATGGCAATACTCCTTGCGCGCCATGATACCGCGCAAACGGAGGACGGGGGAAACGGGAGGGGCGCGCCATCTCGCCTATTTCGCCTTGTAGTGAATCACCGCCGCGCCGGGCTTGGCAGGGATGGTCACCTCGAAACCGGCGGCGAGCTCTTTGCCGGTAATTTCACGAGCGGGCGCGTTGTCCCAGTCGGTGATCGTGTAGGTCTTCTCCGGGTCAAGCCCGCGCGGCATGACCTGCAGTTTGTCGCTGGCGCAGTCGTCGCGGCGGAAGGCCAGCACCAATCCCTCGCTGCGCGCGTCATCGTGGTACTGCCAGGCCATCCAGCGGTCCTTGTCGAGGCAGTTGGGGGTGAGCGGGTAGAAGTCGGCGGTGAACAAATGACGAACCGACTTCACCTGTTCGACCATGGCGGCGGCCTTCTGCCACATCTCGCCCTCATGGTACCAGTCAAAGGGCAGGCTGATGTGGGGGCCCATGCCGCTGCGCAGGAGGTAGGCGTCGGGGACCACCGCGCCGATGCCGACGTAGGGCATCCACAACGACAGCGCGGGATTCATGGCCTGGTCGGCCACGGGGTCCCAAATGTGGTCGCTGCGCGTGAGGGTCAGCGCGCGGCGCATCATTTCAAAATCAATGCGGCGGCCGCCGCTGGCGCAGTTGTCGATGAGCAGGCCGGGATGATCGCGCATGAGGGTGTCGTAGAAGTCA
>CAIUWO010000673.1 GCA_903902895.1 Candidatus Hydrogenedentota bacterium
CGCAACGGGACAGAAGGTGACGGATGTGGAAATGCAGAGTGTAAACGTCAAGCCGGGCAAATTTCATGGCGAATGGAACTACACAATCCGTCCCCATTCCAATCAGCCAATATGATACCTTTATTTATTTCCGGCGCCTAATCCTTGTTTTGGCCGCTGTGTCAACCCCGGAAACGAACCCGCCTCAGGCCGAACTCCTTTCCGCATTGGCTGCACGCGCAGATGAACTGGTGAAGTGCGTGCAGGAAAGTCCTATCCCGCTGGACTACAAGGCGGACAAGAAACCTTTTCAAGATTACCTGAAAGACAAGAAGCTATCGGCCAGAGAGTTTTTCCTGGGGGAAGCGCTCTATCTGATGAAGCTTCATGACGTCGTTGATTTGCGTGAGTATTACTGCCGCAGCTTCTGGGGACTTATGAGCTTCCAACGCAGTTGGAGCCCCGAATTGGAGGTGTCTGCCCCAGATCCGGTTAGAATCCAGACCAATCGAATTATCGCCTACTTTCTAATGAACGAATACGGGGGAGCCCCGGAAGCGTATCGTCTCTTCTTGTTGGGGTCGCTGCTCTTTCACTCGCCAACAGACGCGACAAACATTGATGCATTTCTTGCGGACTGCGCACCGCTGCGCTCACCGTTGCTGGACACGAACCTTGTCCGCGCCTTGCTCAACTATCCTCCCGACAAGTATCCAGGCGCACTCGTTACGGCATGTGTGAGTAAGATCCTCGTTCCCGACAGCCTCCCGCACGATTTCATGCGATTCCTTTGGGGGCTTCCGTCGCCGTCAGTGGCCGGGGAATACAATGCGGCCATCTCGGCGTATGTCCATGCGCTTATCTCGAAAAACTCCCCGGCGTTGGACGTCGCCGCTGCGTTTCTTATATGTATGTACGGCACTGTCATCCCCAGAGACGTCGAATGGCTTGCGTTCATGATGAAGCGAGCACCGGGTGAATTTAGAACCGAGTATCTCTTGAGAACCTGCATAAATGATCCCTTGAAGACGTCCGTTTGGGAGGAACAGGCGAATATCTTTAAGGAGGCGATGGACCTCCATGTCGGGGGATTCCCTGTAATCCACTATTCCGAGCCTGATATTCGAGCACTTCGCGCAGTCATTGACAAGAATGAGTCTGGCAAGAACGACCTTGGCCAACTCATTATGAGCCTGTTCGGGAGTCAATGGGGCGCGAAATGCACGGATTTGCGGGAGAAGTCAGCTTGCCGTAAGTATTTGAGGTCCCTGGCGCAAGACGATGGCACCCTTTACTATGCGTTGCTGGCGATACGGAGTTATGTATCCGATTATCTGGGGGAAAAGGACCCGGAGGCAGAACGTGTCATTGGCGATATCCTTGATCGTGCGATGTCGAGCGAAGACAAGAACATCGTGGGGTTGGCCGCGCGCATTAAGGACGATGCGTTCGCCTATAGACGTTCTTCCGAATGGTCATTTGCCGAACACATTGAGACCAAAAGCGGCATAGCGCTCGTTGACTACATTCATAAGAATGGGCGTTGGTGGAACCTCCCCGCCATGACTCCGTAGCCAACATCTGCCTCAGTGGTTCGGCGCCAGCGCGTTCAGATACTCCTCCAGATTCGTGTAGCCGTCGCCATTGGCTTTCTGCGGGCCGTCGGCGGGGTCGTTGGGATTCAGCCCATGCCGGTGTTCCCATGCGTCGGGCATGCCGTCCACGTCGCGGTCTTCCGGCGCGGGGCTGGAGGCATACTCGGGCCAGCCGCCCACCTCGCGCTGTGAGTCGATAATATGGCCAGTACCCTCGCGGACCTCCCGTACAATGCGGGCATCAACCGCGTCACGTTTGGGCAGCGTGGCACCCGCGCCTTCCAACACTGCGGAACTGGCGTCTCGGGCGGACTCCGTGGCCACAGGAGGCGCTTCGTATGCCGTTGGAGCGATTACGGTGGCGCGGTCCGTCTCCGACAGTTTCCCGGGCCAGGCCAGCAGCCGTTGATTATCGGTGTCGGCCTCTGGGAAACCGTCCAGACCGTTGCCCGAAAGAAACGCGCGGTTGCCGGGTCCGCCTATATGAAAAGCGGTCCGGCGCTCATCGTTGGCCGTGGAGGGCCCCGCCTTCAGGAAGTTGCCCGCATAGTTCAGGCGAAACCTCTCTTCCGCCCCGTAGCCGCACATGCCGCCCCAGTCGTAAATGACATTGTTGCGAAAATCGAGCAGCACGCCCGGCGAACCGTTGTAGTTGTCACCGGGACGCGGGTTTCGGGTGTTGTTGTGCGCGTAGAGGCAATGGTGAAAGGAGTAGGTTCCGTTTTCGGAGCGCAGCAGCGACCCCATGCTGTGCGCGCCCTTGTGGTGGACCGAATTGCGCAGCGCCTCGGCGATGATGCACCACTGCACCGTGACGGCATCGCTGGCGCCGGTCACGCTGAGCACCTCATCGACAGACCAGGACACGGAGCAATGGTCTATCACCACACGGTGGCTGTTGGAAACGGAAATGCCGTCGTATTCTTTGCCCGACACATCGCCCGGACGAACACGCAGATAACGCAGCACCACATCGTCCGCCTTCACGCCCACATCGCCGCCGCGCAGACAGACACCGTCACCCGGGGCCGTCTGCCCCGCAACGGTGAGTTGACCGTGTTTAATGTCCAATGGTCCTTTAAGGTCAATGATTCCGGAAACACGAAATATCACGGTGCGCGGACCTTCCAGGGTGCAGGCCTCGCGCAGACTGCCCGGCCCGCTGTCATCCAGATTGGTCACTTGGATCACCCGACCGCCGCGCCCGCCCACGGCCATAGCCCCCGCCCCCTCGGCCCCCGGGAAGGCGGGCAGCGTTTCCGCCCAAACCGCTGTGGCGGCCATTGTGGCCGCGCAGCACAGTCCTTTAATTAACCGCTTCATTGTTAACACACTTTCTCGTCAAACGAGAGAATTAAGATAGTCTTCCAGATTCGTATAGCCGTCGCCGTTGGCGTCCTGTGGACCGTCGGCGGGGTCGTTGGGATTGAGTCCGTGCTTGCGCTCCCACGCGTCGGGCATGCCGTCGTGGTCGCTGTCTTCCGGGGCGGGCAGGGACCGCAGTTCCGGCCAGCCGCCCACGGCCGTCTGCGAGTCGATGAGTCCCTTGCCGCCGCCGCCGTAGGTCTCGCCGTAGGTGGCC
>CAIUWO010000674.1 GCA_903902895.1 Candidatus Hydrogenedentota bacterium
CCGTGGTTCACCGTGGCCGGGACCGCCGTGCAGGTCCCACTGCCCACCACATTGCAGGTGATGGCGTAGCTGTTGATGGCAAAGGTGGCCGTCACGGTCCGCGCCGCCGTCACCGCCGTCGTCGTGTACGACCCCGCCTGCGGCCCCTCCACGCTGTCCACCACGCTGACGATGTGCCAGCCCGGATCGACCGTCACCGTGATGGCGCTCGTCGAACCGTGGTTCACCGTGGCCGGGACCGCCGTGCAGGTCCCACTGCCCACCACATTGCAGGTGATGGCGTAGCTGTTGATGGCAAAGGTGGCCGTCACGGTCCGCGCCGCCGTCACCGCCGTGGTCGTGTACGAGCCAGCCTGCGGGCCGTCCACACCGTCCACCACGCTGACAACATGCCAGCCCGGGTCTGGTGTGACCGTGATGACGCTCGTGCTGCCATGGTTCACTGTTGCCGGGACCGCCGTGCACGTGCCGTTACCCGTCACATTGCAGGTAATGGCGTACGTATTGATCGCAAAAGTAGCCGTCACGCTGATGTCGGCGGTGACGTTCGCGTCCGTCCGTGGATTGTCCGTGCTGCCATCGGACCACTGCACGAAGTGATAGCCCGTATCGGCCTCGGCGGTCACCGCCGTGCCGCTGCCGCCGTTGCTTACCACCTGCGGCGAGATTGGCGCGGTGCCCGAAAGGGTGCCGTTCGTATCCGCCGTGTAGGTCAGCGTGTGTTGGACAATGGCATCATCTGCCAGCACGCGAATCGCCGCGTTTGCAATGGTCTCGTTCGGGTAGTCCGCCGCGATGTCCCACACGATGTGCTTGCCCGTGCCGGTGGTCACGCCCGCGATGTCACCGGTGACCGAGGTCACGGGATGGATGAACCCGTCCGCGCCGCCGTCTTTGGACAGCGACACCGTGATGGTGCAGGAGCCGTTCGGCGCGGTGAGGTCGTAGTAGATGTCCGCCTGCGTGGCGGTCGTGCCGTTCGGGGACTGGGTGAAGGTCACGTTGGAGACTGCGGGCGGTGCGGCGAAGGCCGACACGCCGACGAAGAAGGTAAGGAGAAGGAGCAACATCCCCCGCCGCTTCGCGGCACCAGCCTTCGCCGGAGAGCTTCGGCGTGGCAGGCCCCCTTCGAAGGGGGATTTGCCGAACCGGTGGGCGAACAGGATGATCGCGAGGAGGAAGGCAAGCACTGCTGGCCAAGTGTAGACTGGCAGGCCCGCATCCTTCTTCACAATCTCCAGCGCCGCGCCGCTGGTCAGCACACCGAGATTTCCCGCCAGGTCGAAGCCGGAAACGGCAATGGACGCCATGCCCAAGGTGTCCGTGTCCGCCACAACGTACCTGAAGGTGTAGGCATTTCCGACGCCGCCCACGAAAGTCGCGGCGTAGCCGTTCACGGTCAACTCGGGCTCCCCGGTCAGCGGCTCGGAGGCGGTGAAGGTGAAGGTCACCGTGTCGTCAGCGGCAGCCTGCGCGGGCGACGCGACAAGGCTGGAAAACACCGGGTCAACGCCCTTGCCCAAACACACGGCGCTGTTGGCCATGGGGCTGAGGGGATTGCCCACCGCGTCCTGCACACCAGCAACGGTCACCGTGACCGACTGGCCGTCGCGCATTTCCCCGGCGGACCAGGTCAGCGTGTACGGTCCGGTCCCCGCGATGGAAGTGGGATGCTGTGCGAGCGTGCCCGTGCCCGTACCGGTCAGCGTGCAGTTCGCCGGATTGGTCACACCCGCCGCGAGCATCGGCTCGCTGAACGTGACCGAAATGCTTGCGGTTGTAGCCGCCGTGGCCGATAGCACCGTCGGCGCCACCGTCTCCAGCGGCCCGGAGCCGGAATCACCGGTCCCCGTCAGCGCGAACGCGCCCAAAGACACCCCAAGCACCAGCACAAGCATGAAAATTGCGACGCGGTTCATCTAGCCGGACTCCTACGCTCTGACACCATCTGCACTGCCCCCCAGCGAAACAACTCATGTCCGCAGTGGACCGCACCGGGGCACAGTATTCCAGAATCGGTGAATTTTGTCAAATGCCCGAAAATCAGGCGTAAGCCAAGAACGCGGCAGGATGCCGCGTCTACTTTGCCCGCCGCAGGCGGGTCTCAACGTAGAAGAGGCTTCCAGCCTCTTTCTTCCGGCCATTGATTCACGCCCAAAGAACTTGGCTGAATTCCACGCAGGCAGTGCACCCCGCCGCAAACACCCCCCGGCTTACTGCGCTTGTCCCGGTTCGGGTACAATAGGCGCGGAACACACCGGGTGGAAACACATCCCCCGGAAACGGAGATCCGAACCATGACGACCCGGTCAAGCCAACCCGCGCTGGTGCTGCTGAGCGGCGGGCTGGATTCCAGCGTACTGCTGCACCTGGTGGCCCGCCGCCTGCACGACGGCGCCGTCCACGCCATCAGTTTTGACTACGGCCAGCGCCATGCCCGCGAACTGGACTGCGCCCGGCGGCAGGCCGTCACCGTGGGCGTCACGGAGCACCGGATTGTGGACGCGACCTTTTTCGCCGAGCTGGTGCGCGGCGGCACCGCCCTCGTACAGGGGGGCGCGGAAGTGCCCGACCTGGCCGACGTGCCCGAGGCGGACCGTGTGCAACCCCCCACCTACGTGCCCAACCGCAACATGATGCTACTGTCCATGGCCGCCGCCCACGCGGAGGCTTCGGGCATTTCCGACATCTACTACGGCGCGCAGGCGCAGGACGAGTACGGCTATTGGGACTGCACCAACAAATTCCTGGCGGACATCAACGCCGTCTTCGCGCTGAACCGGCGCACCCCCGTCACCGTCCACGCCCCGCTCATCGACCAGTCCAAGGCCGACAACGTGCGCATGGGCCTCGACCTCGGCGTCGACTTCGCCCAAACCTGGAGCTGCTACCGCGGCGGCAACAGCGCCTGCGGTACCTGCCCCACCTGCGTCGAGCGGCTCAAAGCCTTCGCCGCAGCCGGCATGGACGACCCCATTCCCTACGCGTGACATCCCTCCCGACCGGCCTTCTCCAAGCCCGTCCGCGGTCAATAGTCCATTGTCAACTGGCGCTTACGGCGCCACCAGCTTGATGTAGTCGTTGTACACAAGCGAATAGTTGTTCGCGCCGTCGAGATACTGCACGCGCACCGTGTGGTTGCCCAGCCCCGTCGGCAGCGTGTGGGCGCGGGAAGCCTTGGGGTAGAGCCAACCGGTCCATGTGGAGCCGTTGTCGCTGAAGCGCATGCGCGCC
>CAIUWO010000675.1 GCA_903902895.1 Candidatus Hydrogenedentota bacterium
GGCAACAGCGCCTGCGGCACCTGCCCCACCTGCGTCGAGCGGCTCAAGGCCTTCGCCGCCGCCGGCATGGAAGACCCCATACCCTACGCATGAAAATCAATCGGGCATATTGCCCTCATTGAAAATGAAAGCCCCCCGGCGAAGCCGGGGGGCTGGCCTTGTCAGTGGATGCTGCGCTTCAGCGCAACCGCATGCGCCTTATGGCGCCACCAGCTTGATGTAGTCGCTGCACACAAGCGAATAGTTGTTCGCGCCGTCGAGATACTGCACGCGCACCGTGTGGTTGCCCAGCCCCGCCGGCAGCGTGTGGGCGCGGGTAGCCTTGGGGTAGAACCAACCGGTCCAGGTGGATCCGTTGTCGCTGAAGCGCATGCGCGTCACGCCGGCGCCCGCGTCGGCCCAGGTCAGTTTTAGCGAGACCGACCGGCTGGTCGTTGCCGATGCGCCGTTGTTGATGATAATGCCGCCCGTGGGCAGTGCCCGGTCCAGCCGAATGTAGTCGCTGCACGTGGCCGAGCGGTTGTTCGCCTTGTCGATGAACTGGACACGGACCGTCCTGTAGCCGTCGACGCCCTCCGGAAGGGTGTAGGACTTCGACGCCCTCAGGCTCTCATAGGCTGACCAGGTCGAACCGTCATCGCTGAAGCGCATGCGCGCCACGCCCGAACCGGTGGGTCCGTCGGACCAGGTCATCGCTATTGACACCGTGCGCGAGTTGGTGGCGCTGAGGTTGCCATTGATCACAATTGTCCCCGTCGGCGGCACCGTGTCCGGCGGCACAAAACGCCACAGATCGCCGCGCCAACCCCACGCGTAAGTGTAGCCGGTCAATTCGCCGCCGAAGAACCACAGCGCACCTGATGCGCCCGTCCAGGCAACCCCGCAATTGCGGCCGCCAGGAGTGTTGGCTGCTGCCGGCGTGCCCAATGTGCCATAGACTGCGGACTGCTCACCGTTGGAAGCGCCCTGCATCCAGGTCCAGTTCCCCGTGTCCACGTCATACTTCCACAGGTCGTTGAGATCGCCAAAAGTTCCCCCGCCGTCCCTTCCCTGGCCGCCGTACAGCCACAACGCACCCGAAGCGTCGGTCCAAGAGACTGCAAATTGACGCGAGCCGGGGGTGTTTTCCGGTGCCGGCACGCCAAGCGTGCCGTGGGTCCCGGCGGTAACAACCGTGTTGGCACCCTTCATCCAGGTCCAGTATCCCGTGACCGGGTCAAACTTCCACAGGTCGTTGAGATCGCATCCGGTCCCATTGACGTCGTAGCCCCAGCCGCCGAAGAGCCACAGGTTGTCTGAAGCGTCGGTCCAGGAAACGGCCTGTTCGCGCGCGCCGGGGGTGTTCGCCGCCGAAGGCTCGCCAAGCGTGCCGTATCTCCCCGCTGACCCCAGCGTATTGTCACCGGTCACCCAAGTCCAGGTTCCGTCCGATGGCGTGTATTTCCAGAGATCGTTGAGTCTGTCCATCGTCGAATTGCCGTCGAAGTACATGCCGCCGAAAAGCCAAAAATTGCCCGCACTGTCCGACCACGAAACGGCGAACCTGCGCCCGCCGGGGGTATTCTCTGTCGAAGGCACGCCAAGCAAGCCATAGACCGGAGCCAAGTATCCTGTGGAACCGCCGTGCATCCAGGTCCAGTTTCCCGTGGCCGGGTCAAATTTCCACAGATCGTTCAGCCAACAGCTTGCTCCGGTACTGTCATAGCCGTAACCGCCGTAAAGCCAGAACTTGCCTGAAGCGTCGGTCCAGGAAACGGCCATTTCACGCGAGCCGGGAGAGTTGGACGCAGCGGACTCTCTTTGCTCGCCGTATACTCCGGCCTGATTGAAGACGTTGGAGCCTTTCATCCAGGTCCAGTTGCCCGTGGCGGGGTCGTACTTCCACAGATCATTGAAAAGTTCTATGAAATAGGTTCCCTCATCGTTGTTGTGGGTATACCCGCCGCCGAAGAGCCACAACGCTCCTGAAGCGTCGGTCCACGAAACGGACGAAGCGCGCGCACCCGGGGTGTTGACCGCGGCCGGTGTCCCAAGTGTGCCGTAGACCGGCACTTCGCGCGGTTCGTCGGCGCCCTTCATCCAAGCCCACTGCGGTGTCGTGGCCGCCCACGCGGACTGCATTCCCGGCACCCATGCCCATCCCAGCACCGCCACCAGCAGCACCGTAAAGACCGACGCCCAATTCCAGCGTTTACTACTCTTTATCATTTCTGCAGACTCCTTGGTTTTCCATTGTCTTGGGATCATGCCCTTGTTCGGTTGTACAGTTCAGGCAACCGCCTTGGACCCATCCCGTTTTTCGAGTATACGCTCCGAGGCATGCGGAAACAATTAAATGTGAAAATCCATATAAATCATAAAAACAGGAAGCCCCCGGCGGAGCCGGGGACTTGGCGGCCTAGCGGATGCTGCCCTACAACGCAGGGGAATGGCGCTTACGGCGCAATCAGCTTGATGTAGTCAGTATATATAAGGGAATAGTTGTTCGCGCCGTCGAGATACTGCACGCGCACCGTGTGGTTGCCCAGCCCCGTCGGCAGCGTGTGGGCGCGGGAAGCCTTGGGGTAGAGCCAACCGGTCCATGTGGAGCCGTTGTCGCTGAAGCGCATGCGCGCC
>CAIUWO010000676.1 GCA_903902895.1 Candidatus Hydrogenedentota bacterium
CGGGTGGGCTGGCCTGGGGCGCTCAGCAGGACCATGCCAAGACGGGTGCCCGCTTTTTGAATCGCCGTGGAAATCGTTGGATCGTCAGCCGTATTCAGCGCAAAATGGAGGTTCTCCGCCCCCGTCTCCTCAATCAGCGCAGGCACTTCCTGGGAAGACCCGCCCCAGCGGTGGCTGGCCAGATTCTGAAGGTGCACCGCAATTCCCCGGAGCTTCGCGCGGCGGCAGAAGTCCCGCAACCCTTCGACAAAGAGCGCTCTAACCGCTTCCGGCTCTACCCCAAACTCAGGCGCTGCGTGCAGGCATATCACGGCATCCCTGGCACCCACAAGCGCCATCTTGTCAAAGACATCATTCTCCTGCGCCACGCTGTCCGCATATTCGTCATGGTCAAAGTCGAGCAGCGTCAGTCCGGGAAAGTGATTCAGGTCCCCGCTGAAATCCACCATAAGCCTCAGCTGCTGGCGATCAAGCCAAGGCTTGTCCCGCTTCAGTTGCGCCGCGTCACGATGCAACAGGTAGGTCCATTCCAGCTTCACCCCGTCAAAGTGTTCGAAGAAGGTTGGAAAGAGCAGCAGGGCCTCTTGAAGGTCTTTGATGTCGCGCATGGCCAAGAATCGGTTTCTGGGCCTGGGGGCCGGCCGTACCGGTTGAGCTTCCCGAATCCCCTGCTCGCGGAGCGTCACGGAGAACAATCGAACATCCCCGCCGGCAATATTAATTTCGTTGGACACCCCGCCGTCGTTTTCCTCGAATCCTCCCGGCCAGTAACCGGTCTCGCGCTGAAGTGACTGACCCAGGTTGAGTTCTTCAACCGATTCGATGGAACCCAGGCGCGCGGCAATCTTGAACGGCCTTTGCTCCAGCCCGTTGTTGAATACTCCCAGCGTGTATTGCCCGGGCCCCTTCCTGCAGGTTATGAAGCCCAGATTGTCTCCCACCGAGAACAGTTGCTGTGCCTCAATGGCGTCCTTGAGCACGTTCCGAACATGACGGAGCAGAACATAGGGTTGCTCCAGCGCCTTGTCCCGCGTGCCGGGCTTCCATTGCACGCCGGTCAGCGCTTCGGCGGTAATCCCGTAGGGGCTTAGCAGCAGGGTGACTCGCCCTCGTCCCATGGGCACATCCGCCGCGGCCGTTGCCTTCCCGCAGCGCGCGACCACGCCGGCGGAGGGGGGCAATTCGTCCACCGGAACCAACTCGAATGCGTTCGCCTCCTCGACCTTCCCACCCCCGGCCAAGTCCAGCGTGCTGTTCGGCGGAAAAGAACGCGCATTGCCGAACTTCCACTCCGGCCAAAGCCGCCGCGCGTTTTCAGCCGTCACAATGAAACGGCCGCCGTTCTGAACAAAATGTTCCATCTTGCCGCGCAGTTCAGGCCCGGCGGAAGGCAGGTCGCCCGCCGCGACAACAAGGCCGTACCGCTCCAAAGCCCATGCCGAAATGTCCGTCAGAATTGCATCGGCCATATCCCCGTGGGGCGTGTTGGTGTACGTTCCGCGCTCGTCGTGATAAACGCCGCAATCCTCGTAACCGGGATACAGCAGCGAAAAGACGCTGTGTGTCAGGTAGTCGCCTGGGCCATAGGGAATGGCATTGCAGACTTTGTAGGCGCAAACCTCCGTCCGCGCGGGCATCCAGCCGCTGAAAAAGTCCGTCAACAACGCCACCGGCGCATGCATCTCACCGGGTTGTCCTTGGTCCTTCACAAACCGCACGGCATCGCGCTGGAGGATGCCGATCGGTGACAGCGGCCCCCCCTTCATCGGGTTGTACTCATTGGTGAACCAGGAACCCTCGAAAGAGAGGATGACGCTGTTGTACATATACTGGCTGTAGAGCAGGCGCCGCATCAGGTTCAGGCTGGTGCCCTTCGTGGGGCCGCAGGTCTCGTTGTCCGCGAAATATCCCTTGTAACCCCACGGGTTCCACAGCGCGACGTTTCCAAACCAGTGGACGCCGTACTGCTTTCCCGCGCCCCGGATAAAGGCGTACTGGACGGGCGAACTCGTGACCTTGTTTTGCGTCTCCGCACCCGCGAGGCACACAGTGCCCTCTTTCATGGGATAGTGCCAGTACCAATACACG
>CAIUWO010000677.1 GCA_903902895.1 Candidatus Hydrogenedentota bacterium
GCCAGGATGACGGTGCCGGCCTTCTTGATGTAGAGCCAGGTGCGCTCCCAGGTGTGGAGCAGGACGCCGCGCAGCACGGGCACATGGTAGGGCGGCAGTTCCATCACGAAGGGGGTCTGCTCGCCGCGTATCACGAAGCGGCGCAGCGCCCAGGCGGCGGACAGCGCCACCAGCCATGAAATCGCCCAGAGCAGCAGCATCATCTGCGTGCGGCTTGCGGGGAAGAAGGCGGCGATGAGCACGGCGTAGACGGGCATCTTGGCGCCGCAGTTCATGAACGGCGCCACCAGCATCGTCACCAGCCGGTCCTTCTCCTCGCGCAGCGTGCGCGTGGCCATGATGCCCGGCACGGCGCAGCCGCCCGCGCCCAGGCCGCCGGACACGATGAGCGCCAGGATGGAGTTGCCCTGCATGCCAAACATGCGCAGCAGCCGGTCCAGAATGAAGGCGACCCGCGCGATGTAGCCGCTGTCCTCCAGCGCCGAGATGAACAGGAACATGAAGAAGATGAGCGGCACGAAGCCCAGCACGCCGCCCACGCCGCGCACCAGCGCGGCGTCAAACAGCGAGTGCAGCATGGGCATGCCCTGCTGCGCCGGGGCCAGCAGGTCGGACAGGCGCGCGAAGGCCCAGTTGATCAGCCCCGTGGGGCTGACCCAGCCGCCAAACCACGGCAGCCACGCCCATTCGTCGGACAGTTTGAACACCCAGAAGAACAGGGCCGTGACCACGCCCACCAGGATCACCGGGCCCAGCACCCGGCCGCACACCACGTTGTCGATGCGGTCGGTCAGGTCCACGCGCGACTGGACCGAGCGCGACACGCACTGCCGCACCGCGCCCGCCGCCACGCCGTAGCGGCGCTCGGCGATGATGGTGGCCGTGTCGTCGCCGTAGTGCTTCTCAATCCGCGACACGGCCCCGTCCGCCGCCGCCGCGATGACCCCGCGCCGCGCGCCCGCCATCAGGCGCACCCGCGCCGCGGTCACCGGGTCCTTTTCGAGCAGCTTCACCGCCAGCCAGGCCGGCTCGAAACGCCGGTCAAGCCGCGTGTTGTCGGTGATGGCCTTGGCCAGCGCCTCAATCTCCTCATCCACCTGGTGCCCGTAGTGCAGGGCATGGGGAAGCGCGCCCAGTTTGCCGTCCAGCACGGCGGCGCAGGTTTCTATCAGCTCGTCCACCCCCCGGCCCCGGCTGCCGACCGTGGCCACCACGGGCACACCGAGCAGCAGCGACAGCCGCGCCCGGTCTATCTGGATGCCCCGGCTTTCCGCCACGTCGGTCATGTTCAGCGCGATCACCAGCGGCACGCGCATTTCCATAAGCTGCACCGCAAGGTACAGGTTGCGCTCCAGGTTGGACGCGTCCACCACGTCCACCACCAGCGCGGGCTCCTCGTCAATGATGAAATCGCGCGCGACGCGCTCCTCCAGCGAATAGGCCGTCAGCGAGTAGGTGCCCGGCAAATCGACCACGGGGATGCGCCGGTCGCCGTGGCGCACCACCCCCTCCTTGTGCTCCACGGTCACGCCCGGATAATTGCCCACCTGCTGCGAGGCGCCCGTCAGCCGGTTGAACAGGCTTGTCTTGCCCGAATTGGGATTGCCCGCAATGGCGATGATTTGCCGCCGGGTGTTCGCCGCGGGCGACGCCGCCTCCGGCAGCTGCGGGACGGTCATGACTCCTCCGGTTCCACTTCGATTTCGCGCGCCTCGTTCATGCGCAGGGCTAGCCGGTAGTTGAGTATGGCGATTTCCACGGGGTCCCCCATCGGCGCGTGCCGCTCCACCCGCACCAGCGCGCCCCGGGTGATGCCCATGTCCAGCAGCCGCTGGCGGATGCCCTTGGAACCCGTGCTGTGAATGCGCACAATGCGCGCGCTTTGACCGCTGGTCAGGTCAAACAGGGTGACTGCGGCGGTCTTCATTTTCCGTCCTCCGGCCCGGGTGGGCAACACCCTTTTGGGCTGTGGGCGGGGCAGTTTCCACAAGAGCCGCAGTCCGGTTCCGGCGCGCGCAGCGACCGAAAGACATACCGCGCCACGACCGTAGCGGCTACGGCCACCAGAAGGGCGGTGATGAGCAGCTCAACAACATTCATATGCATGACTGTCCCGATTGCGTACATGCGCAATCATTGGTTCATTAGGCTAAACAAAATTATAGCGCCAATGATTGCCGTGTGTCAAAATGAGGGGGAAAGGCCAGAAAAAACGGCAGGATTGCGGGTTTACACCGGGATTGGGGAGGCTTTCCGACAGATACATCACCCGCCTACCAGCCTGCATCCTCAGGGAAACAGTTGGCAAACTTCACGCTGCTACGCGGTTCGGCCATCATGTCGGCGACGGTATTGCGCCAAAGTATGTAGTGGGTGCTTTCCTTGTGCGCGGCGGGGGCTTCCGGGGTGCGGTAGGCTTCTACGAGCACAAAGTGGGTGGGGTCGGCCGTGTCCTGCATCACGTCAAAGCGGGCAATGCCGGGCTCGTTGACGCTTTGGCGGGCGTTGGCAATGGAGGCCGCGCGAAACGCGTCCACACACTCCGGCTTTACGCGCACCCGCACGTGCACGACCAGCATGGCGGTCAGGACGCCTCGTTGTCGGGGGCGTCCAGATCGTGGTGCACGAAGTGGTTGATGGCGTCCTGATCTTCCGTCGTCAGGCGGGTGAAAAGGATGGCCACCCGGAAGTGGTCGTCGCCGCATTCGTCGGCCTCGCAGCGCACGACCACGCCCTCGGCGTCGATGCGGTGGTCGAAGGGTTTGGGCAGTTCGAGCGCGATGCCGATCTTGGTCATGAGCGGCACGGGACGGACGGTGTGGCACAGGACGCCGGCACCGCTGATGTTGTCCACATGGTTCAACAGGCCCGGACCGGCATCATCCAGAATGATGCTGACCCCGCGCCGGGACCGCGGATACCGTCTTCTGTCGTCTGCCGAGTCAGCGTGCATGATTGTGCTCCCATCGCGTCCAGTCAAAAACTATGCCGCCTCCGCGCGCCGCAGAACCGAACATCCCCATAATCATAACCGTAGAGGGGACTTTTTTCAATGACCCCGTCGGTGATAGGCTGGTGCCCGGGAAAACCATGAACGAACGCACCACACGCATTGTCCGGTCAATAGACACCGCGGCGCCGGTCCTGCTGGCGCTGGCCATGACCGCCTACTGCCTGGTGTTTGCGCTCCGAACAACCGCCGGGGTGCAGTGGCCCTACGAGTGGGACGCGTTTCGCGACATTGGCGCGGCGCAGACGATGCTCGACGGCCGCTATCCGGAAGACCCGATTCTGCTCGGCAAGACCCTGTGGTACAACCCCCTGACGGCGGTCTGCAACGCGGTCTTTTCGGCGGCGACCGGGGTGCCGCTGCCGCGCGCAAACGTCCTGCTCGGCCCCTGGCTGCAACTGCTGACGCCGGCGGGCTTCTTTGTGCTGGCATGGGTGCTCTTTGGCCGCTGGACGGCGGTGCTGGCGCTGGCGGCCTTCCTCTTCGGCAAGACGGGCGGCGTCTCGGCGGCGAACTGCGCCACCTATTCGCCCTGGCTGCTCGCCCTGGTGTTTGCGCAGGGATTCTTCTATCTCACGCTTGCAGGATTCATTCTTGTCCGGCGGCGGCGTCCGGCGGGCATTGCCTGGCACGCCCTGGTGGGACTGCTGCTGGGGCTGACCTTCATGACCCACACTGCGCCCGCCATCAACGCGGGCGGCATAATGGCCGTCATCACCGCCGCCGGGGCATGGGGCGCGGCGCGCCGCGGCGGGTTGCGCGCCGCGTGGCGCGAGGCGGCGGGGCCCTTTCTGGCGCTGCTGACCGTGGCGTTTGCCGTGAGCCTGCCCTACACCTGGTCCATCCTGCGCGACTACCATTTTCACGTGCGCAACCCGTGGCCGGGCCTCTATGCCTTGTCCTACGTGGAACTGGCCCAGCTTCCCGACCGGCTGCGGGAGGCGCTCAACTGGAAGAACCTCCTCGCTGTGGTGGGAGCCGGGGCGGTGCTGGCGCGGGCGGACTGGCGGCGCGCGTCGCTGGCGCCGTTCGCATGGCTGGCGCTGGCGGCGCTGTTCCTGGCACAGAACTACGCATCGCAGGCGCTGCTGCGCCGGGGCGTGGTCATGACGGCGCTGGTGCCGGGCCACCATGCGGCGGTCTATCTGTCCGCCGTGCGCTGGGTGTTCTTTGGCGCGGGCGCCGCGGCGCTGGGCCAATTGGCGGCGGGTCTGCTGCTGCGGGCGGCGGGGGGCCGAGGTGGCGCGGCGGGTGAGGGCGGCGGGGCAATCCTGATTAAAGGGGCCTGCTGCGCGGTCGTGCTGGCCGCGGTGGTGGCGGCGCTTTTTGCGCAGCGCCCCTACCGGGACTGGCCGGAAATGGCCATCACCCGGGACCGCGCGGGGTACGCGGCGGCCCACGAATCCAAGGCGGCCATGTATGCGTGGATACTGAAGCACACGCGGCCCGACGCGGTGTTCCTCACGGAGGACGACCCGGTGGGGCTGCAGGTGGTCATGCCGGCCGCCCGCAAACTGGCGGGGGCCATGCTGCTGTATCTGAACCCCTACGTTGACGCGGGCTCCCTGCTGGACGACCAGCGCAAAATGCTTCAGGCCATGCGCGACGGCGATGCCGGACAGTTTTACGAATGCGCCGCAAGGCGCGGGGTGACCCATTTTCTGGGCCGGGAGAAAGGGTCCGACGGCGCCCCCGCCGCGGCGCCCCGCTTCTTCCGGGAAGTCTACCGCTCGGACGGGCTGGTGGCCTGTGAGCTCGAGCCCGCCCCCGCGGGCGGCTGACCCCCGGGACACAGCCGGTCCAGCGTCTCCAGCAGGGATGCCGGGAGCGGCGCGCCGCCCGACAGTTTGCCGTAGCTTTCCATCGCGGCGGCGCGGTCATGGCGCACATAGAGCGCATCAATCAGGGGGTTGATCACGGCGCGGATATTCGGGTCGCCTTCGGCGATCTTCCGCAGCGCGCCGCCCGCCTCGGCATCCCGCCGCCCGTGCGACAGAATGCGCCACATCAGCAGGTTAAACTGCGGGTCCGCCGGTATTCTTTCCAGCAGGAGCCCCATCTCCGCCTCGGCTTCGTCCCATTTTCCCAGCCGCATCAGCGCTTCCACGCGCAGGCACAGCAGGTCGTCGGCCTGCGGCGTCTGTTTCAACCGTTCGGCGACAAGCGCCAGCGCGCGCCCGGCGTCGCCGCATTCAACGTGTGCCTCCGCCAGCCTGAACGCAAGCATGGCGTCAAGGGGATCATGCGGATAGCCCTGCTCCAGCACCCGAAGCGCGTCGGAACAGCGTCCCATGCGGAGATAAGTATCGCCGAGGGCGTGATAGATGCACCCGAGCTGGACCGGGTCCAGCGCCACGGCGCGTTCCAGGTTTGGAAGGGCGTCGCCGCCGCGCCCATCGTCATAATACTGCCTGCCCAGATAGGCGTACCCCTGCGAATAGTCCGGAAAGGCTCTGATCATCCGGCCCGCGATATCCCGCAACTCGTCAAATTGCCCGCGCTCAAGGAGGGACTGAAGCACCTGGCGCAGCACGGGAACGCGCTCGGGGGCGTTCTTGATGCGGCCAAGAGCGTGCTCGGCCAGCGGGGCAAAATCGCCCTGACCGGAAAGGCCGCGCTGCAGGAGGACGAGGTCCACCAGGTGGGCGGGAAAGCGGGCCAGCGCCTCGTCAAGAACGGCCGCGGCCAGTTCCACCCGCCCCCGCCGCGCCAGGTCCACACCAAGCCGCAGGTATCCCCCGCCCTCCTGGTCGGACCGGGTGCGCATGGCCTCCTGGAAAGCCGCGATGGCGGGGTCGGCGGGGTGGTCCGCCATGGCGCGGGCCACATCGAGCAATGCGGGCGGGGCGGTCTCAACCGTTCCCCGCGCGGCGCCCGGGGGGGATGCAATGCGGAAAAGCTCAAGCACCCGCTCTCCGGGGAATTCAGTCCTTTCCAGAAGCACGCCGCGCGGCGCGGCGGCGGACTCGAAGCGGCCTGCCTGTCCGTGTATGGCGTCGACCAGCACGGCCCAGCAGGATGGGTTTGCGCCGGGTTCAACGGCGGAAATGGCCCCCGCGAGAAAGACCGCCATCTCGGCCATGGCCTCCGGTTCAAGCACGGCCGTGACACTGCGGTCCTGGGACGGCAGGTTTGCCTCGAAAATGGGCTTCCAGAAGACACCCTGCACCAGTGTTATGGCCCGCACGCCGTCGGCGGCCTCAATCATTCTTCCGGCCTGTTTCCAGTCGGTGCGGGTCTGCGGCGGCAGGGCAAGCGACAGCTGCCAGGCGTAGACGGTTATCAGGAGTGCCACGCACAGGGCGCGGACGCGTCCCGGCAGCCATGCCATGAGCCCGCCAAGGAGCAGATAAAGCGCGAGCGAGGCATGGGTCAGATAGCGCGAGGCATAGACCGGTTTCCACGCGAAGGATAGCGCCACCATCAGGGCCGGCGGGACCACGGCCCAAAGCACAAGATATCCCGTGCGCGCGACCCGCGCGGGAAGCCGTTTGAAGAGCCGCAGGACACCCCACAGCAGGGCCGCGGAAAACGCCCCGGCTATCAGGGTGTCGGCAAAGGGGTGCGCGGCGACAACGGCACGGCGCACCACCTCCGGCGCGAAAAACCATGCGCGGCCCGAGGGGAAATAGGCCGAGGAGGACCAGTGCACCGCATCGCCCGCAATGAGATTGCGCACGATGAGCGCCAGGCCGGGCATGGTGTAGTAGTCATGCAACTCCTGCGGCTGCGGGGCGATTCCGGACATCCAGACCACCACGGGAAGCAGCAGCAGCCCCTGCGCGCCCAGCCAAAACAGCAGTGTGCGCCAACGGACACCCGGGGTGAAAAGCAGCCACAGCGCCTGAACCGGCCAGAGAAACACGGCGAAGTAGTGGCTCCACACCAGCGCGGCGTTGGCCGCGAGATTGACCGCCCACCAGCGCCGCCGTCCAGTGCGGGCGGCCCGCAGCAGGGACAGACTCGAGAGCGCGGCAAAGAGGGCCACAAAGGCGTACATGCGCGCCTCCTGCGCCTGAAACAGGTGCGCGGGCGACATCGCGGCGCACAGCGCCGCGATGAGTCCGGCGATGCGCGCCTTCCGGGGGCTGTCGGGCCAGATTTCGCGCGCAAGCAAAGCGAGCATGAGGATCAGCGCCGTTCCGGCCAGCGCGCTGAGCAGGCGCACCGCGGCGATGCCCGTTCCGAACAGGCCTGACCAAAGGTAAAACAGCAGCGGTGCCAGCGGGGCGCCGTAGGGGTACAGGGCGCGCTGCTCAATCAGAAATTGATGCAGTCCGCGGGTGTGCAGCGCGCCGGTGCACGCATACTCCTCCAAGTCGACCGACTCCGCGCCGATCCCGGCCAGTCGCAACACCGCGCCGCCCGCCACAATCGCGGCAAGCGTCCACGCCCAGGAGCGGCTGCTGTCCGCATCACCGTTCATGGGCCGCCTTCCTTCGCCTCGCGAAGCGTCTTTTCCGCGGCGCGCACCGCCGCGCGCGAGACGGGCGCGTTGCTGTCCCGGCACCAGCGGATATAGTTCCCCGCCCCGGTGAGGTCACCGCTCTTCAGCATCGTGCCAAGATAGGCGTCGCACAGATAGGAGCGCAGTCCGATCTTGTCCGTGACCGCCTGCAGCACCGCCCTGGCCTCGTCAAAGCGCCCCGCCTCGGACAGCGCCACGGCCAGTTTTGCCCGGGCGTAGGGCTGGTCGGCATGAACGCCGGCAATCTTTGTCCACAGCGCGGCGGCGTCCCAGCGGTCCGGCTGACGCCGCAGCAGCGCGTCTATCCCGTCATAGAGCGGCAAATCGGCGGGATGCCAGCGGAGCAGCCTTTCGTAGCGGGCCAGCGCCGAGTCGGGATTGCCCATGCGCGCCGCCATGTCCGCCCAGAGGCCGCCGAGCCGGCCCTCGAGCGCAATGGCGTTGTGCCTGCGGAAGGCGGCGGTGTCCCGGGGCAGCCACAGGTAGGGCAGCAGGCTCATGGGCGCCGTGTCGGTCACCCGGCAAAGGGCTTTTACGCATCCCCCATTCCCTTCGGCCACGGAGAGGCCGAGAAAACGCCCCCGATGCCAGGGAATGGGTCCGGTGTGAATGGTCAGCCTGCCCTCGGGCGGAAGAATGGCCGACGTCTCATAGACTGGAAAGAAGAAACGCACCATGCCGCCGTCCCCGTCCGGCGGCGGTTCCACGTTGATGGTGTGGGTGAAATTGTTGCCCGACACGCGCCGGTCATACTCGACCGTGACCGGGATAAGCTTTCCGCCCGTGTCGACGTCAACGGCCAGATACTCCCACGAAACCTCCATGGGCGGTTTCGATTCCGAGTCCGCAAGGCCCTTCGGGCGCGCGGCGGGCCGGATCATCACGCGGCCGTCGGCGCTTTCACGCAGCGTTTCGACCGGTTCCAGCGCCGCGTCGGCGCAGGCGCGGACCATGCCGTCCACCCGCGCGTGCTGCCATGCCCGCGCCGCCGCCAGGGGCAGCGCAAGCGCGGCCGCGGCCACGGCAATAAGCATGACCGCCCGGGTAACCCGCACGGCCGCCGCGCGCATCGGAAACGCCTTTGCATCTTCCGGCCCGCGCAGGCGCTGGAAGAGCGCAGCCAGGCCGCGGCCCGCCATGGCCAGCAAGAACGCGGCGGCCCACCAGGGCATGAACGCGAGATGAAATGCGTGCCGGTACTGGAAGAGCAGGCTTGTGTAGCCGCCGAAATAGAGCAGCGCGAACGCGGCGACGAGGGCGGCGCGCAGATCGCAGGCGCCAATGGCCGCGAGCGCGACGATGGCGTAAAGCAGGCCCCACCGGGCAAAGTGGGCCGCGGCGGGCGCATAGAGGCGCACCAGGCCCCGCGCAAAGTCATTGTCCATCCCCTTGACAAAGGCCATCTGCCTTGGAAACTCTTCCGGCACCCGGAACACGGCCAGCACGGCGGCATAGGCCCGGCCAATCAGGTCGCCGGGGAAATCGCGCGCCACCTCAAGGAACATGCGGCGGCCGGCCCGGCCATAGGCGGGGCTCAGATAGTTATCCATGGGATCGGTGTCGCCATGGCGGCGGGCATGGGCGTTGATGACCGAATGGACCAGATTGTCCGCGGGCGCGGGCAGCAGAGAGTAGGAGGCGCCGGAAAAGTCGAGCTTGGACTCCGTTTCCAACGACAGCCCCTGAAACAGGGTGTGGCTGGACACCGCGCCCTGCTCCGCGCTGATCGCGCGCAGGATCGGCGCGCCCGCAAGTAAAAAGACGGCGAGCATCACGGCCGGCGCCGCAGCGCGCATCCACCACCGCAGCGGCGCGGCGCCCCGGGCAAGCGCCGCGGCCGCCAGCGCGGGCGGCAGCGCAATCATGGCGTCCTGGCGGAAGCCCAGGCCGATTCCCAGCAGCAGACCCAGCACCGCCGAGAGGCCGAAGAGGCCGCGCCATGACCGGGGCTTCACGGCCAGCAGGGCCGCCAGATAGAGGGCGCCCAGAATGAAGGGTGCCTTCGAGAAATCACGGATGGAGACCGTCATGGCAAGCATGGGCGGCGAGCACATGACCGCGAGGGAGAACAGCGCCGACAACAGACGGCCCATGCCGAGACGGAACAGGCCGTACAGAATCGCGGCGGCGGCCACGAACAGGACCAGCGGAACCAGCTTGACGCTCTGCCACGAGATGCCGAAACAGCGCCACACGACGCCCACCGCCGTCATGAGTAGTAGTGGGACTGGCAGAAGGGGCTGAGTTGCCAGACGCCGAACTTGTCCGGAATGTCCGCGGGATTGAACACGGCCGTCTTCATCCGCAGAAAGTCGGACAGGGCCGGTATGTCCATCTCGACGGGGCACACCATGCCCTTTCCCGAAGCGAACATGACGGAGGGCGTGAACCAGACCAGCTCGTTTGAATGGTCCGGACCCAGGGGACCGACCACGGCGAACAGAAACACCCCGCCCGCCGCCGCCGCGGCAAGCATGACCAGGAGAAGCGTCAGCCCGCCCGCGTGCCGGGACAGGAAAGCGCAGACTTTTTTGAAACCATCGTTCATGCCGTCAGTTTACCGCACCGGGGGGCGCCGGTGCGCCGTTGACCCTGGCAGCCAGTTCCGCCGGCACGGGCACGCCGTTCTCCGCGCAGCGGCGCAATTCCTCGCGCGCGCCCTGCGCGTCGCCCGCCGCCAGCAGAACCTCCACAAGCTGGACGCGCGCGTGCCCGGCGAACTGCGGGCTTAGGGTCAGCGCCCGGCGCAGCGCGGCGGCGGCACCGGCGTGGTCGCCTTCCTTCTCCAGAGCGTGTCCAAGCTGCAGCGGGATCATGTGGTCATACGGGTCGTGCTGTTCGGCATCGCCGTAGGCCAGCGTGGCATCCTTCCAGTGGCCCCCGTCGGCCAACGCCTCCCCAAGCTGGAATCTCGGGGGCGCAAGGGCGGGCTGCTCCTCCGCCGCCCCCCGCCACAGCGCGGCGCGCTGTTCCGGCGACATGCGCGCCGCAAGGAGCGCGTCCAGTTCCCGGTACGCCGGCGCAAAGCCGGGCACGCGCTCGATGGCCGCGCGGCAGGCGCGCTCCGCCTCGTCGGGCCGCTTGAGCGCGGCCAGGGCGCGCGCCAGACAGCAGAGGGCGTTCGCGTCCATGGGGTCGTGGTCCGTGACATAGCCGCGGTACAGGCGTTCGGCCTCGGCCCAGTCTTTTTGATCGGCGCAGAGCGCGGCCAGTTCACGCGCGCCCTCCGGATCGTCCGGATAGACGGCAAGCAGCTTGCGATAGGCCGTTTCCGCCCCGGGGGGGTCCCCCGACGCGCGCAGCGACTGCGCCACCAGGCGCATGGCTGCGCGCGACACGGGAAGTTCCGTGCGAAGCTTCTCCGCCTCGGCCAGCGCCTCGGCGGGGCGCTTGGCGTCCAGCAGCGCCCTGGCGAGTTTTTGCCGGGTCAGGCGGTTCTCCGGCGTGAGGTCCGCCGCGGCGCGCCAGTCATCGGCGAGGCGCTGTTTCCAGTCGGTCCCGACCACCGGCGCCAGCTCGTCGTGCCGCGCGCGGATGCGCTGCGCCGAATAGTCGTCAAAAACGGCCCGCATCTGGTTTTCAAGCAGTTCATACTCGGCCGCGGGCGTCCATGCGAGGCGTTTGGCGCACTCCCCCTTTTCAAGGGGGGCGGCGGGCAGTGGCGCGCCGGCAGGCCGCCCGCCCGCCTCAAGGGTGGACCGCACCGAATCGTACATCGCGGAGGCGACCGCGTAGTTTCCATCAAAGGTAAAGTGGACGTTGTCGCAGAAGAGGTCATATCCGGGAAGCCCATCGGGGCTGGCCGCGGCAAGCGCCGCCTCCACATCGCACAGAACGACGCCGGCGGAGGCGTGCCGCGCGGTCACCCCCCGCAGCGCGCCGTTGATGGTGGGCATCGGTTCGGGCAGCGGTGAATCGGGCACGGGCACCCCGCCCAGTCGCCTGTTGCTGGTGAGCGTGCACAGCACGATGCGCGCCCCGGCGGAAAGCCCCGCGCCGCACATCGCCTCCAGATTACTTTGGTAATGGGCCACGGCCGCGCTGTTCTGCGTGACACCCGGCGTCATCGAGGCGATGGCGGTCTTGTCCGGCACCAGCCACGGCTTGGGCCCCGAACCGCCCGCCCACTGGACCAGCCGCAGGTCGCTCATGCCGATCAGCGCGTGAATCACGGGCATCCGCCAGAGCAGGGGGTGGGCGCCCAGCGGCGTGGTGGGGCCGTAGGGGCCCACGGCCTCGTTGTTGCCCATGTAGACGAGGAACAGATCCGGTTGCAGGCGCGCGCAGGCGCGCGCGGCGGCCCACATGGTGTTGGAGTTCATGCCGGGGCATGCGGCGCTGTAAAACTCCCAGCGCACGCCGGGGGCGGCCGCGCGCAGCATGGTTTCGAGCACGCGCGAGGCGTTGCGCGGCCCGTAAATGGCGGAACTGCCAAACACAAAGACACGGAACGCGCCGGGGTCCTTTTTCACCGGAACCTGGAAGTCCAGATCGTCCCACGTCATGATGCGGTCGACGGGCAGGGCGGTGAACTGCTGGTAAAACGCGCGGTTGGTGACTTTCCATTCTCGCCCGCCGTCCGCGCGGTCAAGGAAAAAGCGGGTGGAGTGGCCGTAGCCGGCGGCGCGCAGGGCGCACTCGGCGACGCCGAGAAGAAGAAACGCGCCGGCCAGGCTCACGGCGCCGAGCACCAGCGCCCCCCGGATGCGCGCGCGAAGGGCGGCGGGCGTGCGACGGCATCGGATCATCCGGCGGCGTCCCCGTCCGACTCCCCGCGGCGCAGGGTTTCACGGACGATGTACGCGGGGTGGCCCTGAAGGATCACAAAGCAGCGGATGGCGAACTCGCCGACTAGGGCAAGCACCGCAAGCATCGCGAGCAGGGAAAACACGGTCACATTGAGCAGCAACCCCGTGGTCACCCCGTCGAGCACGTTGAAATCGACAAAGAAGGCCGATGCGATGCGCAGCAGGAACAGCACGCTTGCCGCCAGACACAGTCCCGCAATAATCTGAAAAGGCCGCTGCGACATGGAGACCAGATTGTCCATGTTGTACTGCCAGAGCTTGCGGAAGGTGAACCCCGAATTGCCGTAGCGGCGGGGCTGATGGGTGACGGGCACCTCGGCCCAACGCTGGAGCCGCGCGATGGCGTCCACGTTCGAGAACACGCGCGCGGGGCCGAAACGAAAGGCGCGGATCAGGTCCGCGTTGTATATTTTGAAGGTGCAGCCGAAATCGCGCATGGTGCTCCGGGACGCGCGGCGCATGATGACGTTGGCGAGCCGGGAGGGGATGACCCGCCAGAAGGAATCGCGCCGGTTCTTGCGGTAGCCGCTCACCAGGTCGCAACCCCGGTCATATTCGGCGACCAGCAGGGGCAGTTCCTCGGGCATGAGCTGCAGATCGCTGTCCATGAGGATGAACGCGCGGCCCCGGGCCTCGCACATGCAGGCCGTGGCCGCCGCCTGCTGCCCCGCGTTTCGGAAGAAATCCATCGCGACGCGCACATGCGGGTCCTTTTCAAAAATGGCCCTTATCTTGTCCCAGGTGCCGTCCGTCGATCCGTCGTTGACCATGATGATCTCGTAGCTGCGGCCGAGGGACTCCAGCGCGGCGGACAGGCGCGCATGAAACTCCTCAATGCTGCGCTCCTCAAAATGGCAGGTCACCAGCATGGAGAATTCCGGCGCGGCGCTCATGGGGCGTCCTTCCCGCGGGCGTCGGCCTCACAGACGGAGAAGAGCGAGCCGCACAGGTCCGGGTGCTCCAGGCCCAGCCGGTAAAGGCCGTTGATCTGGGAGGCGCCCAGAATCCCCAGTTCCATCAGCCTGTCCAACTGGAAGTCGGCGAGGATCTTCAGCATCACCCCCCCCTGGGCAACCGTGCGAAACCCGGCGGCCTCCAGGTCACGGTTGAAGGCGGGCCGGTCGTACACGCGCCGGTGGCCGTGGTGGTGGTCGTGCGCGGTCAACTCGTACGCGTGGCCCAGCAGGCCCATGTGCACGGCCAACTGGCGCGACAGGGCGCGCGCGTTGGGCACCACCGCAAACAGTTTTCCGCCGGGCCGCAGCACGCGGCGCGCCATGGCCAGGACCGCGGCGGGGTCGGCCACATGCTCCAGCACATAAACGGCGAAGACCGCGTCGTAGGGCGGCTCGCCGGCGGGCGGCGTGAAGTCCTCAAACATGGACAGGATGGGGCGCACCTTGGGCAGGGCGCGCGCCGCAAGATCGTCGTGAAAGAGGCGGCTGCCCTCGACCACGTCGAGCGAGCCCACCAGCGGGGTGAGCAGCTCCGTGTCAACGCCCTCGGAGAAGCCGAGCTGCAGCGCCCGGTCCGAAGGGGTCAGATAGGGCGCGAAGGTGCGCGCGATGAGTTCCCGGATGGCGCGGTCCTGCCGCGATCCGCGGGTATAGGTTGCCCCCACGGCATCCAGTTGGTCAGGCGTGTCGGGGTTGGTGTGTCCGGGCATGTTTATGGCTTTCCAACAGGCCTGCGGCAAACCAGGCCCGCATGATTATGGGGCATGGCCCGGCACGGTGCAAACCCGCGCATCAGCCCGCCGGCCGGGCAGGCGGCGGGATGTCAACATCCAGGGCGCGGCCCGCTATTTTCCGGACAGTTCATGCGCCTGCAGCTCTGTTTTCAGCAGGGTGGAAAGCAGCTTGCCGAAGAGGGCGTGGCCGGCGGCCGTAAAATGGCCGTCCAGTTCAAAAAACAGTGTTGGATCATCCTTGTGCGCGCGAAACGCGTCGGTTACCGAAAAGCAGGGTGCGCCCGCCCCCGCAAAGACGGCCGCAACGGCCCGGTCCGGCACGTCTGAATCCACCAGTTCGGGCGACACCTTGTATCCCACCCGGCGATAGCTGTCCAGTGCGGCCCGGTTTACATAGGCGCCCAGCGGCACCGAGACCCCGAGCAGCCGCGCGCCGTACAGCGCCGCCACCTTCTTGACGCGCGCCATCGAACGCGCCGAGCGTTCGACGCACTGCACAAACGCGTAGGAATCGCCTTCATTGGCAAAGTCCAAAAGGAAATTGGGCCCCCTGACGGCGGAGGCCACCAGACAGGGGTTCAGCGTGCCTTCCAGGAACTGCGTCCGCACCTTTTCCTCAAGCGCGTCAAAGCGTGCCCGGACATCGGGGGGCAGTTTGTCACGCTCGTTCCTGGCAATCTCCGCCTGGCCTTTGTTGTTCTGCTCCGCGGAGCAGAGGAGCGCCCCGTGAATCCCCTGAGTGTCCGTCACGGGCCCGACTTTGCCCTGGCGGTGACGGAGCGCCTCAACAAACCGGGGCCAGCACAACTCGGCAAAGCGCGCGAGTGCCGGCGCGGGTTCCGGCCTGGCCGACGGGTCGCCGCCGCCCACGGCGGCAAGGTCGTCCGCCTGCAGCATGCCCACGATCACCATGTCGGGCCGCAATACGGGGATGGCCCGCTCCGCCGTTTCGGCGTAGCCCGCCGGGTCCCCGCCCGGCCTGCCCAGGTTAATCGTCTCGACGTTCAGACCGGCCTGTTGAAGGTTCTTCTCCAACAGTTTCACCCAGGCCTGTTCCAGCTCCACACCCCAGCCATAGGTGAACGAATCGCCCAGCACGGCAATTTTGAAGGAGTCTTTCTTGAGCGAAGAGAACTCGCGGTCGCGGTATCCAAAGGAGTTTATGTTCGCGGTGTAGTGGAATTGGGGCGTTTCAAATTCCATCTTCGAGTTGGGGGGGAAAACCAGTTCCATCGCGCCGGGCACGGGACGCCGGAGCAGCTTCGCGCCAACAATCCGGTCGGCCCCCAGGCTGAGCGCGAACACCAGCCCAACCGAGGCGGTCACCAGGGCGGCATTCGCCATGATGCGTTTCAGACGGCCTCCGCCCGTCGGTGCCCCGCCCGCCTTAAGTTCTTCCGTCATGGATTCAAACCGTCTCCAAGGCGCGTGTCTGTTGTGTCATGCCTGCACGAAGGCAATCCGCGCCCGTTTGCGCCAGCATACCACACGGTGCGGAAACGAAAGAAAACGCCTGCGGCCGGTTGGCGTCGGCACACTCAGGGGGCCGCGGGCGGCGGCGCCACCGCATCGGGCGGTCGGGCGGCTTCGGCGGCGTGCGCCTTGGCTTCGTCCAGGCGACCGTACACATAATCCAGTTTGGGGTTCAGTGCAAGCGCGTTCCCGTAGGCGGCGACGGCGTCGTCCCAGGCGCCGGCGGTCGCCAGCGCGTCGGCGGCGAGGACAAGGTAATACCATTGCTCCGGCGCGAGGCGCCGGGCGGAGTCAAAGGCCTCCTTCGCCGCAGCGGTGTCGCCGGTCGCGGCGCGGGCCGTTCCGCAAAGCGTGGCGACGTGGGCATTGCCGGGATTCTCCTTCCAGACCGTTTCCCACACGCTTCGGCGCGCCGCGGGGCTGCCCTTGGCCAGGAGTTCGTCCAGACGCAGGACGGGCCCGTTGTTGAGCGGGTTGAGCGGAATGGCCTCGCAGTGGGCGGCTATCGCGCCCGGCAGGTCCCCCGCGGCTTCCAGCAGCGCCGCCTTGCTTATAAGCAGGCCCTGGAGTGTGGCGGCGGACACGAGGTCGTCGGGCGCGATGCGCAGCAGTTGGCGCAGCGCGTGCATGCGCCACTCGGCATCCTTTTCATCGAGCGACCTCTCGTAGGCCCACCACACGTGGCGGGACGGTGTCTGCCGGGCGAGTTCCTCCCACACGGGGGGGGCCGGAACCTCGGCCGCATTCCTCTTGAGAAAATCCTCCAGTGCGACGCAGCTCTCCAAATCCCCCCCGGAGGACAAAACCTTTGATTTGCGCAGCCGCAGCGACTCTTGCGTTTCGCCGGCCTGTTCAAAAACGAGGGCGATGGCGCCCATCAGTTCGCTGGACGGCTTGAGCGCGTTTGCCGCGCGGGCGTAAAGGAGCGCGATTTCGGTGCGGCCCAATTTTCCGGCGTTCTGGCTGGATAGCACCATGCCCAGCCAGTCGTTTTCTGGAGTGAACATCCGCATTGGGTCGTAAGGCTGCTCCAGTCTGGCGGTCAGCCGCCTTGACGCGTCAGGTTCGTTCAGCGTCACGCAGGGAAGCAGGGCCGCCCCCGCATGGTCCTCCACGCGGTACAGCCCCAGAAAATCGCCGGCATTTTCGCCGGGCAGGGCAACACCCTCAAAACGGGTCCGGTCTGCAATGTCATAGGCGGGAAAGAAAAACCACGTTTCACCGCCGTCCTCGCGCGCTCCCGACACGCGCATCAGTTGGGAAAACTCCGTGGCCGAGCCCTCTCCCCGGTACTTGGCCATGAAGACATGCCCGGCCCGGCGCGCGCGAAAACACGCCGCGTAAAGTTGGCAACTTGCTTCCCAGTATTGGGGTTCTTGGCTGCCGCCCAGCAGCTCTCCCAGAATGGGGATTTTCGCCAGCCCCGCAAAGCCGGCGGCTATGGATGGGCCGCGCCCCATCCTGAACAGGGTCCAATCCCGCATGGACTCCGCCCGGGTGGGCACTTCGGCGCGCGGCGCGGCGGCATACTGGCGCAGCACGCCGTCCAGCGTGCGATGCTGCCAGAGCCGCGCCGCCTGCCATGGCGCCCACAGCGCCAGCGAACCCAGCACCAGAAACACAGCGGCCCGCCGCAGCCAAAGGCCCCACTGGGCGGTGCCCCGAAGGCTCTGCCGGAAGGCGGAAGACAGTTGCTGCAGCAGAAATCCCGCTGCCCAGAAACACACAAAGGAGAGGTGAAAGGTGTGCCGCCATTCATTGTCGAGGCTGACATAGCCGCAGAAATAGAGCGCCAGCAAAAGCAGCGCCAGCCCCGGCCGGATGCCCGCCGCCGCCGCCGCCAGCAGCGCAAGCACCGCAATGGGCGGGCCCGCCACGCGAAAGAAAGCCGCAATCCGGCGGTGCCCGTCCGTCAGCATTGCGGAAAAACCGCTGTGATAGGACAGGCTGGCCTCGAAGGTGTCCGCGCCCGCCAGCAGGTTCAGGGTCGCCCCGTACCCGCGGGCAATGGTGTCGGCGGGAGACTGCAGCGCCGTCCGGATCACCCAGTCCCGGGTGAACTGGGCATCCTCAGGATCACTGTAACCGAAATAGAGCCGGTCATTGCCCGTGACCCTGCGGGCGTAGGAGAAGATGGTGGCGAAGACAAAATTGTCGTGGCCGTTGGCCAAAGGTTCGCACACGCCCGGCACCAGCGCGCAGCGGTCCAGATGTTTCATGGAAAAACCCTGCGCCAGCGGGTGGTACGGCTGGGCGCTGCCCTCCATGCGGGTGAGCATGGGCGCCGCGGCCGCGAGAAAGGCCAGCAGATAGAGAAGCGCCGCGCGGGCGCGGCGACGGAACGCGCCAAGGCTCTCCCGCGGCGCAAGCGCCAGAAGGACAGCCAGACTGGCCGGCACGAGAATAATCGCATCCTGGCGGAAGCCCATCCCCACCCCGGCAAGCACCCCCATGAGGGCGACAGACAACCACAGAAAACGCGGCGGCGCGCGCCGCGTGACAAGCCAGCCGATGGCGAACAGCCCCCCGAGCAGGAAGGGGGCCTTGGAGAAATCGCGCATGTTGTTCACCTGATCCAGCACGGCCGGCGAGCTGACAAACAGCGCCGTGCCGGCCAGACTCAGCCAGCGGTTCATGCCCAGGCGGAACAGTCCATAGGCGCAGGCCGCGCACAGGCCCAGGGCAATCGCCATCAATGGCTCCAGCACCCGCCAGGAAATGCCGAAAACGCGCCAGATCGTCGCCACCGTCCACCCCAAATAGCGGTGGTACTCCGCCGCCGAATCCTCCACCGCGGGAATGCGCGCCGGCAGCGTGTCCGGGTCAAATGTGGCGGTGGTGTGCTCCAGAAACGCCAACAGCCCGGGCACCGACTCGATAACCGGGTGGAACGACCCGCGGCCCGCTGCCATCATCAGCGGCTGGGCAAGAAAGGTGGTGGGGCAGCTGATGGAGGAGCGCCCCTCGGGGCTCCGGTCCGTTTTGAACCTAGCCATGCCCAGGCCGGTCCCCGCCGCAAAGACCGCCAGCACGAGCGCCAGTTCAAGCCAGTATCGGCGGGAAACGCCGCCGCAAATCAGTCCCATTATTCCATCCCCGCGGAAGAGGACGCGGGCGCCGTGTTCGTGGGAAAAGCTTTCTGGCTGTGGGGGGCGATCATGGCGGCTTCTTTCCGCGTGCTAATACAGGCGCTCGATGTTGGAGGGCGGCTCCGCGCCCGCGGCGGGACCGAAACCCATTTCGATCTCCTCCTTGCCCGACTCATACTCTTCGATTGAGATGCTGCCGACAACGGTGACGCGCAGGTGCGTCGCCATGTTGATGAAGCTGATGCCGGTGCCGTTGGGCAGCACTTCGGGTGTGGAATCGGCCTTCCACTTTTTGGCCGGGCGGCCGCCCGACCACATGGTCACGACATAGACGGTTTTCATACGGCTTCACCCCATGTTTGCGCGCGCCTATTGTTGCAGGAACGGCAGGGCGGCTTCCACCACGGCGTCCGCGGCGATGCGGGTCATGCAGCGGTGGTCGGTGGAGCAGATGGGTTTCTGGCAGGGGCCGCAGTCCACATCGACACGGAGCAGGCGCCCCTTCTCCCACGGGCTGTCGGTGTAGCGGGGCGAGGTGGGGCCCATGACGCAGATGACCGGCCTGCCGAAAGCGATGGCGATGTGGCGCGGGCCGCTGTCGTTGCCGATCAGCAGGTCGGCCTCGGCGAGGACGGCCTTGAGCCGGGCGATGCCGCCGCCCGGAAACTCCAGCAGGGGGCGCTTCACCGCAGCCAGCACGGCCGCCCTGGTCTCCTCCTCGCCGGGGCCGGTCAGCAGGACGCAGCGCGCGCCGCGCCGCGCCGCAAGCGCGTCGGCAACGGCGGCGAAGCGTTCCGCCGGCCAGCGCTTGGCGGGGCCAAAGGCCGCGCCGGGCGCGAGGGCCACGAGCGGGCCGTCGCCCGCGAGGCGTTCGCGCACCGCCGCGCGTTCCGCCGGGTCGGCGGCCAGTTCCAGGCCAAGCCCGTCATCGGCGCAGCCGAGCGGGGCGACCAGTTCCAGATATTCATGGGCCATGTAGACAGGCGTGACCACGCCGTTCTCACGGTGAGGTTCGGGCGCGTCGGTCAGCAGCCAGCTGCGGTTGTCGCGGTTGTACCCGACGCGGCGCTTTGCCCGGGCGAGCCGCGCCAGCAGCGCGGCGCGAAAGGAGTGGGGGAAGACCACGGCCAGGTCCTGGGCGTCTTCGTTCACGGTCCATGACGCGGACAGCAGGGAGAATAGGCCGCGCAGCGAGGGCAGCGGGTGCAGCCGGTCAACCCATGGCAGACCGTCCAGCAGCGCGCATATGGCGGGCTGCCCCGCGACGGCGAGGGTGGACTGCGGAAAACGGCGCTTGATCGCGCGCAGCGCGGGGGTGCACATCACCGCGTCGCCCAGCCAGTTGGGGGCGATGGCCAGGATATGGGCGGGGTCGGGCATGTCGGCCATGGCCGGCGCGTCAGTCCGCGGCGTTGGGTGCCGCTTCGGCCTCTGGCGCGGCCCCGGCATCCTGCACGGGAACTTCGGAGGTCTCGACCGGTTCCACGGAGATATCGTCCACGGCGGCGGTTGCCACGGCCTCCGGCTGGGGCAGTTCCTCGGGCGGCGAATCCGGTTCAGGTTCAGGCTCGGGCGCCGGCGGGGTCACAGCCGCAACGGCCTCCCGCAGCCGGGTGGCGTCCTCAATGCGGCGCCTGCGCTCTTCCTGGCGCTGCTGCCGGATTTCCGCGCTGACGGTCTCCCATTCCGGACGGGTTTCCTCCAGATGGGTGATGAGCGCGGCGCGCACCGATTCACGGGTAAACTGGGGCTCGCCCGCGGCGAAGGTCTCCCGCCAGTTGCGCTGGCGCACGATGCCGTAAAAGGCCGGGCGCTGCCGCACGTATTCGGTGACGCAGACCACCGGGTCCGTCTCGTCAAAAGCCGACATGAAGTCCGCCGGCCGCATGCCCTGCATATAGATGTTCCAGAAGTCTATTGGTTCCATGGGCCGCATTGTATCAGAACCGCGCAAAAAACAAGGAGTCCCTTCCCCGCACGCGCCTAGAAGAGGTGTTTCCAGGTAATCGAGAAGACCGTGCCGCCAAAATCGTCGTCATGGGCGAAAAAGATACTGCGACCGATATTGACGTTGACCTGGTTGCGGCGGTTGACGGGCACATCCATGCCCACGTTCAGGTTGACGCTCCAAATTCTCCAGGTGTCTTCAAGATGGATGTCTATGAGCTTTTCCACGGGTCCCAGCCCGAGTTTCACATCGGCCTTGTACCCGGCATGGGTCCATGGAACGCGCACCCCAAGCATGGGCCGGGAGGCGCGCAGCCGGTCCATAAGACCGTGATAGTCGCGCTGTTCCACCATGCCGAAGGGGAAATAGTCAACGCCCGGGGTGACGGTGAAGGCGCTCCTCTTCATCTTGAAGTAGAGGTGAAGGGGAAGAAGGAATATGGAACGCTGGTCATCCTCGGTGGTCACCGGCCCGGCACCGTAGCCCAGGGTGAGGAACAGGGAAAAATGGCGCGAGATGTTGTAGCCGCCGCCGACATTGGGCACCCAGAGCAGGCAGTTGTCCCGCATGTCGCCGAAGGTGTTCACCTGCTCGATTCCCGGGGCGATGGCCCCCATGAGCGGGTCAAAAATATTGTTAATCAAGTCCTCGCTTTTCAGGCCGGGATAGGCGTTCGCCATCACCAGCATGGCGTACCGGCGATAGGTCGACGGCGCTTCTTCCGGCAGTTCCGCCGGGGTTTCCTCCTGCCGCCAGTCGTTGCGCAGCGCAAGGCCGGGTTCCGGCGCTGAGACCGCGGCGCCGGCGGCGCCGCACGCGCCGTCTCCCTGCCCGGCCCGGGCGGGACATGAAGTCAGCAGGCCCGCCACGACACCCAGGAGCATGGGGAGCAGCAATAGGGGGTGTGGGAGAGGTCGGTGCTTCATCGGCATGGAAGGGTCTATTCCAAAGTTGCTTTGTTTCGTCCGGCCATGGTGCGGGAACGCCCGGCCGACGGCGTGATCATACCAGACGGCGGCACCGAAACTCAGCGTTTTGTCTCCGAGGCCGGGAGGACTGCCCCGGGCGTTGCGCCGCGTTGCGCCGTTATGAGCCACGCCTCGCCGCCCGCCGCCTCACGGACGAAGCACGCGCGCACGGCCTCCGTGACACCCTGGGCTTTCCAGTCCGGCGCAACCACCAGAAGTTCATCGGCATTGCCAATGCCGTCACCGTCCGCATCGGCGGAGCCGTGCCACCACGCAACCCGGTCGGTCGCCCCGCCGCAGCGCACCGCCACCGGCAAGGGCTGTATATAGTCGTCCGCTTTGAAGTGGGGTGCCCAAAACTTGGACCCTTCCCTGAAATCCGTTGCGTACTGCTCGCCGGTGGTGATCAGGAGCGGCAGGAGGTTCTTTCCCATGGTGCCGGCGATAAAGCCCGCCTGTTTCTGGAAGGTGTCATAGTTGTGGTCCCAGGCGCGGCGCGTTTCGGCGTACTTGGGATGCTCCGGATTGTTGACCACCGTCAGGAAAAGGTCGAAGAGGCAGTAAAAGGGGAGGGCGTCGGCCTGCAAATGGGCGTTGGTTTCACCCTCCAAATGCGCCTTGGGCTTGTACTTGGTCAGTTCCGCATCCAACTGCGCAAAGGTGGGAATGGGCGCGGCCGCGGCCGTGCCCGCCGCAAGGACGGCATGAATTGCGGCACATGTGAACAAGACGGGCTTTAGTGACCGCATGGCGCAGCCCTCCTGCCAAGCATGCCCGCGTCGGCAAACCATTCAAAGACGTCCTTCAGGGTCTTGCTGAAGGGGCGCGGATGGTAGCCGAGGGCGCCGGTGGCCTTGTCATGGGACACCGCCTGGTGATGCGCCAGCGTGTGCAGCGTGAATTTTGAAAAGCGCGGCTCCCGGCCGCGCAGGCTGGCCCAGCCCTCGGCTAGGGGGGCCGCGGAGCGCATCACCCACAGGGGCACCACGAAGCGCGGCGCCCTGCGGCCGGCCAGTTTGGACACGGCACGGCCCATCTCCGTGACGGAAACGTGGTGGCCGGAAAGAATATAGTTTTCTCCCTTCCCCCCACGCTCCTCCGCGGCAATGGCCCCGGCGCACACGTCCCGCACATCGACCCAGTTGAATCCGCCCGCGACCAGCGCGCGGGTGCGTCCGAAGTAGATGTCCAGCAGCGCCCGGCCCGCCTGGGACGGCGCGAAATCACCGGGTCCAAGTATTCCGGTGGGATGGACGATCACCGCGTCCAGTCCCTGCCGGACGAGTTCCAGGACGGAGCGCTGTCCCCGCGATTTGGACCGGTCATAGGGGAACGGGTGGTCATCGCCGCACAGCGGGCGGGTTTCCACAACCGGCTCGTGGATGGGATGGGGGGAGAAGGCGTGGATGGAACTGAAATGCACCATGCGGCGCACGCCGCAGCGCAGGCAGGCCTCCGCCACGATGCGGGCCCCCTCGGCATTCACCCGCTCCGCCAGGACGTTCCGTCGGCTGCGGAGCGTGATGACCGACGCAAGGTGGTAGACCGTTTCGGCCCCCCGCAGCAGGACGCGCATGGCGGAGGGGTCGAGGAGGTCGCAGCAAACCCTTTCCACGTCCATGCCGTCCAGGGGACGGGTGTCCCCGTAGGTAAGCACCTTCACCCGGTCACCCCGCGCGAGCAGCATACGGACCAGATTGGCCCCTACCATGCCGTTGGCCCCCGTCACAATCGTGTTCATGAGAGACTCCCCGGGCCGTCCCGGTACAAGGCAAGCAGCATCCCTGTCAGGGTCTGGACGACCTTTTCGCGCGGCGCCCGCACCGGGTCTTCCATCCACCACTGCAGGAGACCAAGCACCATGGCTACCAGCGCATGCGCCGCCAGCGCGGGGTCAATGTCCAGCGTGAGGCGTCCGGCCTGCATCTCGGACCGCAGGATTTGCGCCGTCTGCTCAAACCAGAACTGCCTCCATTGCGCGATAAACTCCTGTCCCTCCAAGGTGGTCAGGGGCGCCAACTGCAGCAGGAACATGAATTCCTTCCGGTTCTTTTCTGCAAAGGTGACCACGGCCTCAATCGTGGCCCGTGTCCATTCCCGGCGGTCCTGGAGGTCGTTGACGCGAAGTCGGTCAATTTCGGCGATCAGTTTCGCGTAGCTTTCCAGCGCCGCCTCCCGGGTCAGCGACTCCTTGTCCTTGAAGTGGCAGTAGAAGGTGCCCACGGCCACCTCGGCCTTTTCCGCAATCTGGCTGATTGTCGCGCCCTGCTGCGGCTGCGCCAGCGCCAGTTCACGCCAGGCGTCCACCAACCGGTTGCGCGTGGCCAGACGGCTCCGCTCCCGCGCATTCTTGGGGCGCTCGCTTTTCATGGGCATGCGTGTCTTCCTTCCGGGGTGGGTTGTTCTTGCGCCGCTGACCGCTACGGCAACCTTGAATCATATCTCAATGAATGAACATTCACTCTGTGAACCTATAATACAGTAAAGGCTCGTTTAACGCAAGACCCCCTGCTGTCATGGCCCAGCTTTAGAATTAAGGCAGGGACCTTAATCATCGGCTAAGGAGGCACCCGTCTTGGGGCACCCTTAACTTTCGGGTGGCGGGCGGCCTTGGCTGTCATCGGTTGTCCCGTTGGGACAAAACAACAGGCCTTATGGACGTTATGAACAGGGTCCGGCGCGTGATTGAGACTGTTGTCCATCGCGTCCATAACGTCCATAAGTCCCACCGGTCTGGGCCCTTGCCCCCCAAACCGTCTGCCGTTTCGGGGTTTGGCGATGTTTGGCGCGATGGGTGCGGGTTTTCCCGGCGGCGCCCAAAAACAGCCCCGGTCCGCACTGTGCCTGAAAAGTCCTGCGCCCCGGGGATAAAGCGCCTTCTCGAAACCACCATGAAGGGGTGTCCCGGCCCCTGGGGCCGGTTGGGTCGCTCAAGCATGAGGAAACCCGGCAGGTTGGTCTGTTAGAATAAACGCCACTTTTATGGAATTTCCGCAACACCAACATAGGAGACATGAGTCATGCGTTTGAAGGACAAAGTTGCCATTATCACCGGCGCGGGCATGGGCATGGGCCGCGAGGCGTCAGTCATTTTTGCGCGCGAAGGCGCGAAGGTTGTGGTCTTTGACATCAACGAGGCGGCCGCCACTGAGACCGCCGCGCTGATCGCCGCGGACGGCGGCGAGGCGCTGGTCGTGGTCGGCGATGTGAGCAAGGAAGCCGACGTGAAGGCCGCCATCGACGCGGGCGTTGCCAAGTTCGGCAAGCTTCACATTCTTTACGCCAACGCGGGCGTGCTCAACAAGAAACTCGACCTGTCGGTCATCGACACGACCGAGGAGAACTGGGACCGCATGCAGGCGATCAACCTGAAGGGCCCCTTCTTCCTGACCAAGCACGGCATTCCGGCGCTCAAGAAGAGCGGCGGCGGCTCGATCATCCTGATCGGGTCCATCTCCGCCCTGGTCGGCTTCACGCTCGCCCAGGACTCCTACACCTGCGCCAAGGGCGCGCTCATCTCGCTGACCAAGTCGCTCGCCATCCAGTTCGGCCCGGACAACATCCGCACCAACATCATCCACCCCGGCATGATCGACACGCCGCTGCAGGCCCCCTACCTCAACGAGGACAAGAAGAAGGCCATCGCCGCCGAGATCCCCATCCGCCGCCTCGGCGTCGCCAGCGACATCGCCAACGCGGCGCTCTACTTCGCCAGCGACGAGTCCAGCTTCTGCAATGGCGCGGAACTGGTGGTTGACGGCGGTTTCTTCGCCAGCTAAGCAAAAGGCAACCACGAGCCCATTCAAGCGCGGCCGGGACCCTGTTCCGGCCGCGCTCCTTCTTTCTCCGGAAAAGCCCCACCGCCAACTTGACAAGTTATGAGCATATGCTTATAATAACGACCTGGAGGTTTTCTCATGGCCCGGCCCCGATGCTGTCGCTCCATTGACGCGCTGCCCAAGGTGACCCACTTCAAGCCGCAGGGGGTTCCCCTGCGGACACTGGAGGTGGTGCAACTGGCGGTGGAGGAATTGGAGGCGCTGCGACTGGCCGACCTGGAGGGCCTCTACCACGAAGCGGCGGCGGAACGCATGAACGTTTCGCGGGCCACCTTTGGACGGATTGTTGCGGAGGCGCGCCGGAAAGTCGCGGAAGCGCTGGTTTCCGGAAAGGCGCTGCGGATCGAAGGAGGTGATTTTGCGATGCCAGAGACAACCGAGACAAGAATGAGGACCTTTGTGTGCGACGACTGCGCGCATGCGTGGCCGTTGGCGTGCGGCACGGGCCACCCGGAGGCGTGCCCGGCATGCGGCGGACTGAATATCCACCGGTCGGCCGAGGAGGCCGGCAAGGGCTGCGGCCACGGACCCGGCCACGGGCACGGACAGCACCACGGCGAGCAGGGCCACCACGGCCATCATGGGCAGGGCTGCTGCGGTGGCAAGAAGCAACACTGCAAGAGCTGAACAAGGGTGTGCTTGCGCGCGGTGCGCAGGCCGCCCATCGTCTTCCCGCCGAGTCTGCGGATTGCATCGGCGGGAATTCTGTTTGTGCAGGGGCATTCCCCTGGAGGCGTTCGCGGCGGCTTTCTAGCCGCGCTTCTTCTTGTCCAGCGAGTCGCGCAGCGCCTTGAGACTGTCCATGGTGGAGGTGTCGAGGCGGTCCTCTAGCAGGTTGGGCTGGGCGGCGTTGCGGCTGTGCATGGCCAGTCCGTCGCGCAGCTGGCCCTGGTGGTCGCGCACGGCCTTGATGAAGTGGTCGGCGTCCATGGACATGGAGCCGAGGCCGCGGCACAGGTTGCGCAGGCTGTTGTCGTTGCTGACCACGATGCATTCAAGGCGTTTGACCGTGGTGTAGACCATGCGCTCGATCACGGCGTCGGCCGACAGGTGGCCCGGCGAGTATATGATTTCCAGGCCGGGCACGCCGCGCGCGCTCTGGCTGTCGTGGATGCGCGCGTACTGGTCGCGGCCGTCGAAGACGACGGTAACGCGGTGGCGCGTGGCAAGGCAGAACCCGACCAGCTTCTCGACGAAGGCCTCGCGGGCCGCCTCGAAATTCTTGAGGGCGAGCGGCCGCAGCAGCGAGGACTGGTGGACCACGTTGTAGCCGTCCACGAGATAGTGTTCCGCCATGGTCCTGCTATTCCTCTTCCCCGCCGCCGGTGTATTCGCGGACAACCCGCTTTCCGATGCCGGTGAGGATGTCGTAGGAAATGGTGCCGGCGCGGCGCGCCAGTTCCTCGGCGGTGACGGTCTCGTCGCCGTCGCCGCCGATCAGCGTGGCCGTGTCGCCGGGGTGCACCTCGGGCAGCGCGCTCACATCGACCACGGTCTGGTCCATGCTGATGATGCCGCGCACGGGGCAGCGCCGGCCGCGAAGCAGCACGTCGGCGTTGTTGGACAGGTGGCGGCGGTAGCCGTCGGCGTAGCCGACGGGGAGCACGGCAATGCGGATCGGCCCGTTGGCCGTGAAGCTGCGGTTGTAGCCGATGCTCGCGCCGTCGGGCAGGTCGCGCACCTGCACCACGTGCGTTTCCCAGCGCAGCACGCGCCGCAGCGGCGAGCGCTCCGAACTGTCGGCCACGGGCCACACGCCGTAGCTGATCAGCCCCGGCCGCACGGCGTCAAAGAGGCTGTCGGGGTAGTTGATGATGGCGGCGCTGTTCGCCGCGTGGGCGAACTCAAAGGGGATGCCGCGTTTTTCGATCTCGCGCACCGCCTGCCGGAAGACCTTGATCTGGGCAAGCGTGAACGGGTCGTCGGGCACGTCGGACGAGGGGAAATGGGTGGCAATGCCCTCAATGTCGATGTGGGTGATGCGCGAGATGGCTTGGAGCGCGTCGGGCGCCTCATTGGCGGCAAAGCCCTGGCGGCCCATGCCCGTGTCCACCTTGCAGTGGACCGAGGTGACCCGGCCAGCCTCGCGGGCCAGCTCGCCCAGCCGCTGCGCCGTGGCAATGTCCGAAATCATCAGCGTCAGCCGGTGTTCCACAACGAGGCCGAGCCCGTCCGCGTGGGGGTTGACCATGACCAGAATGGGTGCGTCGATACCCGCCGCTCGCAGGACCACCGCCTCCTGCACGGTGGCCACGCCGAGCATGCCTGCCCCGGCCCGCAGCGCCGCGCGGCCCAGCGGCACTGCCCCGTGCCCGTAGCCGTCCGCCTTGATGACGGCGATGATGCGCCGCTTGGGGCCCGCAAAATTGCGGACCACGCCCAGGTTGTGGGCGTACGCGTCGAGATCAATGATGGCCCGCGACGGGCCTTCGTATTTCATGGGACAAAACCTCGCGCGCCTACGCGGCGTCGTGCAGTTTGAGCGCCTTCCAGTTGGCCCAGCCGAACTGCGCGCCCGACCACACCGTGTACACGGAAACGGCAATAATGCCCCACATGGAGCAGAAACGCAGCCATTCAAGATGCTCCGCGCCGAAAATGAGGCGGTGGAGAATCGCCAGCGCCAGGAACACAAACACAAAGACCATCTGGATGACCGTTTTGGCCTTGCCGTAGGCGTTGGCCGGCAGTATGAGCCCCTCGGCCGCGGCCAGCGACCGCGCGCCGGTGATCAGAAACTCGCGCCCGAGAATGGCCACCACGGTCCAGCCGGGCAGATGCAGCTCGGGCATGCGCATCATCATCACAAACGCCGCCACCATGAGCACCTTGTCCGCGACCGGGTCCATGAGTTTGCCGAAATTGCTGACCAGGTTGCGCTCGCGGGCAATCTTGCCGTCGTAGTAGTCGGTGACCGCCGCCGCCGCAAACAGCACATACGCCAGCGCGTACGAGCCGGTGTGGTCAAACGACATGAAAACCACGAAGAACACCGTGAGCACACACCGGGCCATGGTCAGTTGATTTGGTAGGTTCATGCATCCATAGTAACATTTTGCGGGGAAATGCCGCATCTCCGAAGGGGACTGGCATCCTGTTTCCGCCGAGGACCGGTGTCCGCAAGAAGGCCGGTACCGGAAACAGGCGCCTGTACCCGGGAATCGAGGGCCGTGCGGATGGGGGCGGGCACGGGTACAGCCACCGATTTCATGGCGGTGCTTTGCAGGCGCGGTCGGGCGCTTGGTGTGAAATCGGTGGCAGTCCCCCTGCGGGTATGATTTTTCCCCGGCGGATGTTCCTCATGCTATCCTATGCGGATTCCGGCGCAGCAGGACGGGGTCGGCCCGCGCATTTCTACCGGAATTGGAGCCCCTTTTTCATGACAAACGACACCCCCCGGGACGTGATTTGGGAGACGATCCGCAGCGAGGCCGCCGAGGGCGTCTGGCGCGAGCCGATGCTGTCGAGTTTTCTGCATTCGTCCATTTTGAGCCACAAGACGCTCGAAGACGCCCTGTGTTTCGTGCTGGCGCACAAGTTGGAGAGCGTGACGCTGCCGGCGCTGTCGCTGCGAGACCTGATGGAGGAGGCGCACACCGAGGACCCGGAACTGGGCGCCTGCGCACGGGCCGACATTGAGGCCGTGCGCCACCGCGACCCGGCCTGCCGCATGTATTCGCAGCCCCTGCTGTACTTCAAGGGATACCTCTCGCTGCAGGCCTACCGCATCGCCCACCATTATTGGCACCAGGACCGCATCCACCTGGCGCTGTTCCTGCAAAGCCGCATTTCGGAGCGTTTTGCCGTTGATATCCATCCGGCCGCGCAGATAGGCCGCGGCATCTTCATTGACCACGCCACCGGCGTGGTCATCGGCGAAACCGCCGTGGTCGAGGACAACGTGTCCATGCTGCACGCCGTCACCCTGGGCGGCACCGGCAAGGAATGGGGTGACCGCCATCCCAAGGTGCGCCACGGCGTGCTCATCGCCGCGGGCGCCAAAATCCTCGGCAACATCGAGATCGGTGAGGGCGCCAAAGTGGCCGCAGGCGCCGTGGTGCTCAAGTCAGTGCCCGCCCATGCCACCGTGGCCGGGGTGCCCGCCCGCCGCATCGGCATGGAAACCTCCGACCAGCCCGCGCTCGACATGGACCAGCAAATTGGCGACAGCGCCGTCTGCGCGCCGCCGTGCAACTGTCCCATTGACTCCTGCAAACGGGAAACCCTGCCACGGTGCATGTTCCCCAATGGTTCTGAAGAGGAGCAGGACGGGGCGGAGAAGAAGTAGACAAGGCCAAGGTATGGACAAAATGGACAAGCTGGACGGCATGGACTGAATCCGAAAAGAACCGTACAATCCCTGCCCATCCCGTCCATATAGTCCATCCCGCCCATCCATTCAGGCGGACCCCGCAAGCTCCTCCGTCACTTCTATTGACCTTTTCCCCGCAGCAATGTATACTTTACCCACTCAGACTGAGTGGATAAAGCATGAATATCGGCCCCAACGAACTCGATAAAGCGTTGCGATTGCTCGGCGGACATCTGCGCTTGCAGGAAGCCCCGCCCATGAGCCTTGTCGTGTGCGGCGGGGCGGCGTTGCTGGCCCGGGGGTTCCAGACTAGGACCACGCAAGATGTTGATATTCTTGCCTTTATGGACGAAGAGCGAAACCTGGTGACACCCGTTCCGCTGCCCGATGACCTGATTGAGGCGGCTGACCGCGCGGCGAAAACGCTTGGTTTGCCGGAAAACTGGCTCAACAACGAACCCAGCGCGCGGGAGAGCGGCCTGTTTCAGCGGGGCCTTCCCGAGGGCATCACGCAGCGCATGGTTTGCCGCGAGTATGGCAGCCATTTGCGGGTGTTTTTTGTTGGACGGCTGGACCAGATTCATTTCAAACTGCTGGCGGCTGCCAATGTGGGCGGCCGTCATCTGGACGATTTGCTCGCGCTGGCGCCCACGGCCGATGAGCTCGAACAGGCGGCGCGGTGGGCGATAGCCCGCAAGCCCGACCCCGCCTTTGCGCAAACACTGACCGGCCTGCTGGGGTATCTCGGTTATGGCAACCTCGCTGAAAGACTATAGCGGCGGCGTCCTCGACGGCATGCTCGGTTTTCTCTGGCGTCAATGGTCGGCGCTGGGGGTGGCCGGCTATGGGGGCCAGTCGCACCGTCATTTCGTGGACCCTGAAGCGGCGCTGATGCTCCTGTGCGCCTGCGGCCGCTACGACGCGCGGCTCTTTGACGAGGCGCTTGACTGGCTGGTGAAGTACGAGCGCTTCGTCAACGTGCAGCGCCTGCGCACGATAGTCGGCCAGGAACCCTGCACGGGCACGGCCGTGCTGGCCGGTGTGGCCCGCTTTCTGGCCAAACGCACCAAGCAGCGGCGCTGGGACAGCCTGTGCCCCGCCAAAGAGTCCACTGCGGAGCCCATACCGCTGTTTCTCGGGCGCGACGGCCGTCCGCTGCCCGTGCTCACCGAGCCGGACCCCGATTTCCTGCACGCCGGACTGCTGCGCGGTCCCGCCCTGCTGCGCGGCCATTCGGGCTTCCGCACTGTGGGCAAGGGCGCGGCGCTCACCCGGCTGCGCGCCCTGCTCGGCGTCAACGCGCGCTGCGAAATCCTGCTCTTCCTCATGACCCATCCCTTCGGCTATCCGCGCCGCATTGCCGCCGAAGGCCACTACGCCCAGAAGACCATCCACGATGCGCTGGACGACATGGCGCTGTCCGGCTTCATCCGCGCCATCAAGGGCAAGCGCGAACGGCTGTGCCGGCTTGAAACCCGCGAATTCGTCAAAACCCTGCTCGACAAGGGCGCCGCGCCCGAATGGGTGAACTGGCCCCGCGTGCTCGGCGCGCTCGACCAGGCATGGACCGCGCTCGACGCGCTGGCCCGGGACGAGTCAGACCCGCTTTTGGAGCGCAGCCAGGCCCAAGCAGTCGCCGACGCGCTCACCCTGCGCCTGCACGGCGCGGCCACGCTGCCCGAACTGCCCGCCCCCAAGAACGACGAACTGGCCGCCGCCCTGCTGCCGTTCCAGCAGACGCTCAAATTGCTGGAGGGGTAAACAGCGCCTTTTCGCAGAGGGTGACAAAGCGGCGGGCTGTCCTGAACGGGTGAAACAAAGCGGTCCTCCGGCTCACTCGCCGATGTCGCTGTTCCAGTAGGCAAGGTCCACGAAGCGCTGCCAGGACATCAGGTCCTCGCGGGGGATGTGGGCGCCGAAGCGCGGCAGCCAGCGCGGCGCGGCCGGCCGGCGCAGCAACGGCATGCGCGCCTCTTCGGGGGTCATGTCGCGCTTCCTCATGTTGCAGGCCACGCAGGCCAGCACAAGATTTTCCCAAGTGTCGCGGCCGCCGCGCGAGCGCGGGACCACGTGGTCGATGGTGAGCTCGGGCTTGGTGTGCCTGTCCCCGCAATACTGGCACACGTGGTGGTCGCGCAGGAAGATGTTGTGCCTGGACAGGCGCACCTCCCGGCGGACGCAGCCGTTGAAGTCGGAGAGCACGATCACCTCGGGCACGCGCACGCGCATCGAGGGGGTGTGGATGAAGCGGCGCCCGCCGAGACTCTCGCCGACAACGGACAATTCACACCAGGATTTGAAGTCGTAGAGGGCGTAGTCGAGGGGGTGAACAACGCGCGCGTGGCCCTGAAAAAGAAGAGTAAGCGCCCGCTTGAGTGGCGCCACATTGACGGCCACCCAGGATTTGTTGAGCACGAGCACTTGCGCGTCTGTCATGGGCGTTCTCCCGGCGGCTTGGCCGGATGTGCCCTTTCAGTATACGCCCGTTCACCGCGGCGTATCAAAACGCGCGAAGGCGCGTGTCGCGCCTAGTAGTACTCGCCCGCGAAGGTGGCTGAAAGCGCGGGCACTTCGCCAACATCGTCCAACTGCAGCAGATGGTGCAGCCGTGCCGCGCTGTCGGCGCACATTTCGTCAAACACGATGGCCACTCCGCGCGGGTCGAGCCGGGAGACGGTGCCCTGGCAGTCAATGCGGTGTTCACAAGATCCCCCTTCGCGCACCAAGGTCACCTTCACCGGACAGTCCAGCGGCAACATGCGCTCCGTCTCCAGCAGCAGTCCGCTGAGACTGAGATCCAGCGCCGCGCCGTCGACTATCACGCCGCACTTGAGCCGCACTTCGACCCGGATAATCACCCGGCTGCGCGGGCACGCCCTATGCTCGACCCGCTTGTCCTCCATCACGCAATCCTCATGCCGGCGGTTGTGTCATGCACGCTCCGCCCCGGAGCGTCGGGACAGGTTGCCGACAGCCTATCCCTCTAAAGAATAGCACATAAACACGATTTCGGCCAGTACTTTTTGCGGGTTTTTATGCCCCGTGGCGGGGCGGAACAAAGGGGGGCCGCAGAGGGGAAATCACTTGACGCGAAGGTGCCAAAATCGACCGCTATTGGCCCATGTCCGACAGCTGGTCCAGCAAATCCTGCGGTGCGCCCGGCCATTGGCACAGACTCATGCCGCCACTGACGTAAACGGTCCTGCCGTCATCGGCGGGCGTGCCGGTGGGCCAACTGCTTTCCGGAAGCCGGTACTGGCGCAGCAGCGTCCCGTCGGCCACGGAGTAGAGCGCCGCCGGGGCGTAGTTGTCCCCGTTGCAGACAAAGGCAAAGCGCCTGTTTGCACTGAGCGCAATCTGGTTGCTGATACGACCGTCCCGGTTCCGTTTCTCCGGCAGCCGCGTGTGGATGGCATGAAGCATGCGCCCTGATTCAGCGTCCCAGACGCGGAGGATCTGGCCCGCCGTGTGGGTGATGACGCGGGAGCCCCCTTCGGCGAAGGTGGCCGACAGATAGCTTCCCGCCTTGAAACGGTCTGTGACCAGCCCGGCCCAGTCCTTGGCCGTTTCGGCCAGGCCGCTCCAGAATCCGCCCCGGTAGGAATACAAGTCGGCAAAGCGCTCGGTTTCCTCGAAGCGGTGCAGCAGCGCGCCCGAGGCCGTGTCGAAGAGCCACGCGGTGTTGTATTCACCAAACAGCAGGCGCTCGCCGTTGGGGGAAAAGCACAGGCCGCCCCCCCACAGCCTTTTCTGTTCATCCATGGCCATCGACCGGCGCGGAAAGTCCCCGGAGAGCTCGGTCACTTCGATGGCGTCTCTGGTGTTCAGGGCCACCCGCTTCCCGTCGTCGGAGAAGACCGCGTTCATGCTGCGCTGGCCCTGTTCCGCGCCCGTCGCGGTGTATTGGGCCACAAGGCGGTCGGCCTCCGCGTCATACAGGCAGGCCACCTGCTTGTCTGTCTGCAACGCCAGGTATTTCCCGTCGGGCGACATCGCCAGAACTCTTCCCGGACCGGTGCGCAGTGGGGCTTCGCAGTCCTGCACATACAGGCCAAAGACCATGTTTTGCGGGTTGCTGTAGCCGTCCGAATTGACCGGGTAGGAGCCGGCGGCATGGGTCAGGGCCTTGTTGACGCTGAAGCCGCCGTAAATCTGCTTGGGCACGCGGCAGCGCCACTCGGCCAGTTTGCGCATGCCGTCCAGCGCATAAACGGCGTACACCCACAAGCGGTCCTCCTCCATGCCCATGGTGATCAGGCGCCCGGGTTCGGAACGGTCAAAATAGAAGCCGGCGGGGGCAATGAGCGACCCGTCGAGCACTTTGCGCGGCGCGCCGTCCGGCGCCAGGTTCCATGCGTAGCGATGGTTGGCCCCGTCTTTGGAAAAGACCCATGCGGCGCCCGCCTCATCCTCAAACAGGGTGTTCAATGCGAAACGATGGCCGTCGCGGGAAAGCGCAAACTGCACCGCGCCCGTTTCCGCATCGACCACGCGCAGCTCTTTCCGGTCCGCCGTGACGCACAGGAGCCGTTTCCCGTCCCGCATCCAGGACACATAGCGGCTCAGGCCGGCGGTGTCCTTGAACTCGCGCAGCACCGTTCCCGTGCGCGCGTCGCGTATCTTCAGCGTCCCCCCGTCGTCCCCGTCCCCCGTCAGTTCCGCGAACTGTCCCAGACTGGAGAAGGAGGGTGCTGGAATCTCCCAGGAATAGGGCTCCTCCCAGCACGGGGTGACCGTGCCGGTGTCGGCGTCCATGATCCGCCATTTGCGCACCTGGTTTTCGTTGCCGCGGTCGTACTGCGCGAACATCATTGCCTGGCCGCCCGGCAGCCAACCCTGGAACCCGGGCATCGCGGGCAGCACGCGCTGCGTGCGGTCGGTCACGCCGTAGAGCAGGCAGCCCCGCTCGCCAATCACCACGGCCCGGCTTTCATCGGGCGAAAGGCGGGCGGCGTACACGTCGCCGCACTGGCTGTTGCGCCGCCACCAGGTTTCGCGGCCCGTGGCCGCGTCCAGCAGAAACACCCCCTGCTCCGACCACCCCAGCACCTGCCGCTTGCCGAAAGTGACGCCCTGGTATCCACGAGTCGAAACAAGATACCGGTGCCAGCGCTGCGCCCCCGACGCAGCATCAAACGCGTACACCCCGCCGCCGTTGGCCATTAACAGCAGGTTCTCCGCCTGCAGGAACGCACACTGCTGGGGGATGCCGAGAAAGAGGCGCTTCTCCGGCTCCGTCACCGTGTCCACCGCGTGGGCGGAGACGGCAAAGTGCAGCGTCGCAAAGAACAGCAGCGCCGGGACTGCAGCGGCTCGGGAGAACCAGTTCATGGAAAAGCGCTCCTATGGATTCGTTCCCGCATCCTTCGGCCGGCCCGGCCAGCGGTACAGGTTGCGGTCGCTCTGGACATAGACGGCCGTGCCGTCGTCGGCGGGCACGGCCTCGGTAAACAGGCTTTCGGGCAGTTTATATTGGCGCTGCAGCGTGCCGTCGGCCAGCGACCACAGTGTCGCCGGGGCGGCGCCGTCGCTGCTGTGGCAGAAGGCGAAACGGCCGGTTGCGCTGAAGACAACGCTTTTCTGAACGGGCCTATTCTTGACCCGCTTTTCGGACAGGCCTGTTTGGATGGTGTGCAGCAACGCGCCCGAGCCGGCGTCCCACACGCCGATGATCTGCTTCCCCGCAAGCGTGACTACCCGGGCACCCCCGTCGATGAAGAACGCTTCTGCGAGACTGCTCTCCGCACCGGGGCCGAAGGCGCGGTGCACGGCGGGATCGGGTTCCTCAAAGCTGCGCAGCAGCGCGCCCGTGGCGGCGTCGAACAGCCGCACCCCTCCGCCTCCCCCGCACAGCACGCTTGCCCCGTCAGGTGACAGACAGGGCTTTGCCCACCCGATTCGTGCGTCCTTCCCGATGGCCATGGACCGCCGGGCATAGCCTTCAGCCAGGTCGGTGACTTCGAGCGACGCGGTGGTGTTCAGCACGAACCGCATGCCGTTGTCTGAAAAGGCCGCATGCATGCGGGGAGGGAACCGGTCCTCTTTGCTGTCTGCGGCATACTGGCAGACGGCCCTGCCTGTTTGCACCTCGTACAGGCAGGCGGTGGTGTCGTCGCTTTGCACGGCCAAAAATCGGGCATCGGGCGAAACGGCGAGGGGATTGCCCGTGCCCTTGAACACGGGCGCCGTCTTGCCCTGAACATAGACGCTGAAGGCCCTTTTCCTCGTCGGATCTTGGACATCCCTGTCGACTTGCCCGACACTGACAAAGTGGGTCATGGACCTGTTGATAAGGGGCTGGCGCCTGTCCAAGTTGCCTTGGGGAATGCGCCACTCTGCGAGCTTCTGTCGGCCATCCAGTGTGTACGCGGTAATTGTGCGGGTGCGATCTTCGCTGAACTTGGAGAACAGGGCATAGTTGGGGTCGGCAACATGGAGTTTGAAACTGCCTTGCGGTCCAAGAAGCGTTCCGTCAAACACCTTCCGGGGTGCGCTGTCCGCAGTCATGGGCCATGCATACAAGTTCCTTGCCGCATCCAGCGAGAAAGCCCAGGCATTGCCCGCGGCGTCTTCGAAGGGCAGGTGCATGGTGAACTCGTGGCCTTCCTTGGAAAGGGAACACTGCACCATGCCCGTCTCGGCATCCACGACATGCACCTGCTTCTCGTCGGTGGTCCGGTAAAGTACCCGTTTGGAATCTCCCAACCAGAAGAAACGCTTTGTTCGCCCGGGCACGCTCTTGAATTCGCGCAGGGGCGCGCCGGTGCGCGCATCCGAGATTCTCAGGGTCGTGCCGTCTTTCCCTTCGCCGATGGCCTCCGCGCACAGGCCCATGGAAGAGATAGTCAGTCCGGGCGCATCTCGGGAAACGGTCCGTTCCCAGGGCGGACCAACCTCGCCGGTGCTGATGTCCATCAAAGACCACTTATAGACGCCGCCAGACGGCTGTTCTTCCCGCTGGGTGAGCACCAGTGCATTGATTCCCGTCAGCCAGCGGGCCCCGAGGGCGTTGTCCGACTTGGGCAGGACGCGCTGCGTGCGGCCGGCCACAGAGAACAGGATGTGCTGCTTCGTGCAACTGGCCAGCACCTGTGATTCATCGGGTGACAGTTCCGCCCACCGCATGTCGCCGAACTGGGTGTCGCGCTGCCGCCACGTTTCCTGGCCCGTCTTCATGTCCAGCAGAAACAGCTCCGGGTCCGACCAGAACAAAACGTGCCGCCGGCCGAGGTCCGCGCCGCAACCGTGAAATTTGCCGGAAGCGTCCATGTGTGAGGGGAGGTGTCGATGCCAGAGCTCTTTTCCGGAGGGGATGTCAAAGGCATACACCCCGCCGCCGTTGACCATCACAAGCAGCTTGTCCTCCTGCAAATAGGCGAGTTGGTAGGGAAATCCCAGGAAGACACACTGCTCCGGCTCCGTCACCAGGTCGTCCCCGGCAATCGCGGGGAGTGTGTGCAATGACGCGAAAAACAGCAGCATCCAGATCGCCGTGCGTTGGGAAAGCGACTTCATGGTAAAGGGCTCCTATGGCGTCATGTTTGTCGGCCGGCCCGGCCAGCGGTGGAGGGTGTCGCCGGCCATCACATACACACATGCGCCGTCGTTGGGAACAGCGAAGGTGAATGGAATCTTGTCCGGGAACTGGTAGCGCCGGATCCGCTCGCCGTCCGCCAGCGACCATAGGGACGCGGGGGCAAAGTTGTCGCGGTTGTAGAAGAGGGCGTAATCGCCGTTGTCGCTGAGCACGACGCGATTGCTAATCATTCCGTTTTGGTTTCGTTTCTCGGGAAGCCCGGCCTCAATGGTGCGGAGCAGGTCGCCTGTGTGGGTGTCCCAGACGCGGACGACCTGCCCGCCGGCCTGGGTGAGGATGCGGTCACCGAAGGCGGCAAAGGCGACATGAACCGGGCCGGGGCTCTTGTAGCGGTCCGTGGCCAGACCGGCCCAGTCGCGGGCGGTCTGCTCCAGCGATCTCATGAAACCGCCCTGGGCGTAGGGTTGGGCCTCGTAGAACTGCCGCGTTTCGGTGAAGCTGTGCACGAGCGCGCCGCTGTCGGCGTTGTGCAGCCATGCGCGGCCATAGCCGCCGCATAGCAGCAGGGTTCCGTCCGGCGAGAAACACATGCTTTGCCCGTTGCCGAAGTTCCATGTACCCTGCGAGCAACTGAAACCCTCTTTGCCACTGTCGGGGGCCATCTTGCGCCGGGGGAAATCGGCCGTCAGGTCGACCACTTCCAGATTGGGGTATGCATTGACGGCTACCCGGCGTCCGTCATCGGAGAACACCGCCTGTCCCTGACCGTCCCAATCCAACACGAAATCGAATACATGCACCGTCCGCTTCTCTTGCAGATCCTGAAGCACAACCCGCTTTCCCGAGGTCTGCACGACAAGGAAGCGTCCGTCCGGCGACAGGGCCAGCGGGTCGCCCTTGCCGGAAGACAACGCGGTTTCCACGCCGTCGGCGTACACTTCAAAACTGTTTGACTCGGACCTGCCATTCCCGCCAAAGCCTCTGTTGACGCAGTGGGTCATGGTCCGGTTAAACAATCCATATCCATACTGCATGTTTTGTTTGGGCAACCGCCACGTGCCTGTCTTTGTCATGCCCTCCATCTGGTAGGCGGTGAGCGCGTCCTTTCCGGACACCTCGGTGTGCGCCGTCAAATAGCCGCCACGCTGAAAGCCCAGCGCGCTGCCCGGTGCGATCCGTTGTCCGTCAAACAGCCTGGTCGGCGTGGCATCGGGCGCGGGCGGCCAGAACCAGATATTGCGATCTTCGTCCTGTGAAATGACCATGTCCGGGCCTTCGTCAGGACTTTGAATCCGTACCTTGAGCATCTTGTGTCCGGGCCGGGAAAGGGTCTGCTGGAGCGCACCGGTCTGGGTGTCGAGCACGCAGGCCTTCTTCTGGTCATAGGTCGTAAAATACAGGCCCTTCTCGTCGGCCGTCCAAGTTGGCCGGGCGAATTCTTCCGGGATTTGTCCGAGATCGCGAACCAGCGCGCCGGTGGCTGTGTCGAGTACCTTCAGTCCCGTGGGGCCGCCTATTTTCTGGGAACAGACGGCGAAAAGGCCCGATGCCGACAAGCCCCCCCAGGGGCTGTAGCTTGTCGCTTGAAGCATATGCCCCTCGGAGGCACTGCCGCTGTCCAGGTCCACGCGAAAGAATTCCTTGGGCAGGTCGGGGGACAGCATTGAGGAGGTTTGGTTGGCCATGACCCGGCAAAACAGCGCGGTCCTGAAGTCGGGCAGCACTGCCACAGGAAAGGCGTTTGGCATATCCGAAAAGACGCGCTGGTTTCGACTGGCCGTTTCGTAGACGACGGTGGTCAGGCGGGGCCGGGCATTTCTATCGTTGTTGTTTGGGTCAAAGAGCGCCACCACACGGGATCCGTCGGGCGAAAGCATGGCACTTGCCACGTGGCCGTAGCGGTCTTCGCGCCGCCACCAGACTTCGCGGCCCGTGGCCTTGTCGAGCAGGAACAGTTCATTGTTTGTCCAGCCCAGAACGTGTTTCCTGCCCCACGCCACATTGGCGCCCTGCTTGCGGTGCCAGCGCTGCGCGCCGGACTGGATGTCAAAGGCGCACAGGCCGCTTTGGGCGGTCATGACAAACAGATTCTCTTCGGCCATGAAGTCCACCCCGCGGTCTTGGGGGTTGCCGAACAAGACGCATTCCTCCGGCTCGGTGGCCATGGGTGCCTCGGCGCGGGCGGCGGAAGAAGGCAGAAACAGTGCGGCAAGCAGCAATGCCGCCAAGAGAGTCGCTCGGATAAGTGTGGGACAGCCGCCCTCGGCTGTCGTGCCCCGTGCATGATCTTCCACCTTCTTCTCCCTCCCCTTGGCAAGGGGAGGGGCGGGGTGGGGTTCTTCTAGCGAAGCGACGCTTGGCAGCGCCGGGGCGGCATGGCCGCAAGCACTCAAAAAGGACATGTGTTCACCCCTTTGAATAACACGAACCGGATTTAGAACCATGGTCATCCTCCCTTCACATTTCATCTTTCGGCCGACCCGCCCAGCGGTACAGTTGTCCGTTGCCGATCATGTACACGGCGGTTCCGTCGTTGCTGACGGCCACGCCTTCCTGAAAGGGCCCGGACAGTTTGTAGCGCCGAACCAGAGCGCCGCTGTTCAACGACCACAATGACGCCGGACCCGCGTTGCTCCGGTTATAGCAGAAGGCGTAATCGCCCAGCGGGTTGAGCACAACCATGTTCTGGATGATGTCCCCATTGCTGTTGCGCTTCTCGGGGAGTTCCGTCTTGATCGTTTGAAGCAGCGCGTAGGTGTTGCCGTCCCAAACGCGGATAATTTGGCCCACGGCGTGGGTGATGATGGTGGCGCCGCCGCTGCCAAAGGCAACTTCAAGGCGTTTGGTCGTCTTGAACCGGTCGGTGACCAGGCCCGCCCAGTCCCTTGCCCGGTTGGCGATGCCGTCCAGCGTTTCACCGCCCCAGCCGCGCCATGTTTCCGCGTACCGCTCGGTCTCCTCAAAGGTGTGCAGCAGGGCTCCGGTGTCCGCGTCGAACAGGCTTGCACGGCCATA
>CAIUWO010000678.1 GCA_903902895.1 Candidatus Hydrogenedentota bacterium
GAGTTCAGCCATGTGCCCGGCGGCTGCAACGTGCTGTACATGGACGGCCACGTGGAGTTCATCAAGTACCCCGGCAACTGGCCGGTCAATAAGATCTTTGCCGCGCTGAACAACCAAAACTGGTTCTAGGCCGCAAAGAGAAAACGGTTTCACCTTCCATCGGGACCGCCAAGGCGGCCGGTGGGTCGCATGAGGGCGGCGGCCAATCAATGGCCGCCGCCCTTTCCGTTTTGCCGGGAACGGCAGAATATTTAGGGTGATGGTGTGGGCGGGGGCGCCTTTCGACAGTCGCCGCCATCTGCCTGAAGTTCATGCAGGAATGCAAGATCTGGACGGCGCCGACCCTTGCAATTCTGCGAGTCGCGGGGCGCCATACAGGGAACCGGACGCTTTCCGACCCGCAGTGCCTGCGGTAAACGGCCCATGGGGACGGTTTTTCCAATGCCCTGCCCCGGGATTCAAGCATCGGCCTGCTCCCCCCGTGCTCGTTGAGTGTTTTGGCACAGCTCTTGCTAATTTCGATGCGACGGAATAATCCGTTTCCTCACATCCCGAAAAGGAGCTATCATGAAACGCAAAGGATTTACGCTGATCGAACTGCTCGTGGTCATCGCGATCATCGGCATCCTGGCGGCCATCCTGCTGCCGGCCCTTGCCCGCGCCCGCGAGGCCGCTCGGCGCTCCGCCTGCCAGAACAACCTCAAGCAGTGGGGCCTGGTGTTCAAAATGTACTCCAACGAGGCCAAGGGCGGCTTCCCACCGATGCAGTTGGGCTCCTACCTCAGGGGGCCGCTGGACGGCGGCGGCTATCGCCTGTGCATCGACTCCGGCCCCAACGCCTTTGTGCTGTACCCCGAATACCTGACAGACCCTATGATTGTCTACTGCCCGTCCAAGGCGGGGCTTGCGGAGGGCATCAAGAACGGGCACGACGCGAACGGCAACTGGTGCTTCGGCTATGCGGCCAGCCATGGCGGCAAGTGCGCGCGCGCCATTGACGAGAGTTACGGCTACATGGGCTGGGTCATGGACAGCGCCAAAGACCAGCGGCCCATCGGGGGCTTCGCGTTCTGGAGCCTGCTCGGCATCCTGGGCGCCGACACCAGCGGCGTAAACGCCGCCGACAACGTCATCACGCAGTTCGGCCTGGTGATGGACCACCTGACCCGCAACACGGGCATGCTGATGCAGTTCGATTCCGCCGCGATGACCGGCCTCTATCCGGACGCGGACAAGGACGTGGACTGCGTCGGTCTGGGTGCCCAAAACGCGGGCCTGGGCAACGGGGGCGGCAACACGATTTACCGGATGCGCGAGGGCATCGAACGCTTCCTGATCACGGACATCAACAATGCCGGCTCCGCCAACGTGGCCCAGAGCGGCGTGTTCATGATGTACGACCAGTTGGCCACCAAGGTGGAGAACTATAACCACATTCCGGGCGGCGCCAACGTGCTCTACATGGACGGTCACGTGGAATTCAAGAAGTACGACCGCAACGGCGAACTGCCCGCGAACGAGGCCATGGCCCGCATGATAGGCATCATCGCCTCCCTGTAACAGCTCTTTATACCCGCGGGTGATTCACCTGCCCCCGCGGGCTTTGACCAAGCAACGCCCGTCAGGATGGATTGACTCCCCATCCCGGCGGGCGTTGTCTTTGTGTTTGGCGCAAGGGACAAATTCAAGGGGCGCAGGACCCCGCACACCATGACAATGTGCATGGCTGCTCGGGGATGGCTGATTGAAGCCAAGGCCTGCGACCCAAGGCAGGCCCCTCCTTATCCTGCTGCACTTTGATCGCGCACGCCATCTCGAATTGCCCCCTGGTCGCCTGCGGCCGGTCCCATGGCACAACTTTTGCTCATCGCGGTACTGTGCGTATTAGTCCTCTACCAACCTAATAGAAAAGGAGCCATCATGAAACGCAAAGGATTTACACTTATCGAACTGCTGGTGGTGATCGCCATCATCGGCATCCTGGCGGCCATCCTGCTGCCCGCGCTGGCGCGGGCGAGGGAATCGGCGCGCCGGGCCTCCTGCCAAAACAACCTCAAGCAAATCGGCCTGGTGTTCAAGATGTACGGGAACGAGTCTGCCGGCCAGAAGTTCCCGCCCATGCATTATCGGCAAGGTGAACTGTGCGACCAGCCCGTCGGCGGCAGCACTTTCCCGGTGGACACATTCTTCCAGGCCAGTGCCGTATATCCCGAATATCTGTCGGACACTAAAGTGCTGATTTGCCCGTCCGATTCCGGTCCGAACACCGATGGCTGGCATATTGGCGATGACCCGAAGAACGGCATTGCCCCCTGCGAAATCGGCGCCCAGTCGTACAACTACTGGGGCTGGGCGTTGAGCGACACCCTGGTCTTTGCCAACCCGCAGACCGGCCCCGCACTCAGCACGGTCACGATTGGCGACCTCAACCTGGCCAATGCGGGCGTGTTGGAGTTCTTCACGTGGGCCATGGCGGCGTCAAAGCCGGACCTTAACGCGTACGACAAGGACTACGGCAGTTTGTACCGCCTGCGCGAGGGCATTGAGCGCTTCTTCATCACCGACATCAACAATCCGGGCGCCTCGGCCAAGGCACAGAGCGCGATTTGGATCATGTGGGATGACGTCTCCGCGGCCCGTCCGGACATGATGAACCATATTCCCGGCGGCTGCAATGTGCTGTACATGGACGGTCATGTGGAGTTCATCAAGTACGGCACCGACAGCCCCATCTCCAAGGGCATGGTGCAGGTGCTGTCCGCCAATATCCAATAGCCCCTTCCAAAAGACATGTCACGGCCGGCGCGGCTTTAGGCCGCGCCGGCCCTTTTCTTTTGCGCCAGGCATGGCAAGCCCCTGAAAGCCCGCAGGGTAAAATATGCAGCCGAACTGAGCGCGCTTGGTCCGGACGCGCCCTATTGCCGGGACCATTCCTCAAAATGGCACGCCCCGCTTGTTCAACGGAGAACTTCACCAAACCTTCTTGACTCAGGCGCGCGGTCAGGCGCGGGCATTCTGGAAATGGACGGATAGGGGCCGGTATGGCGCGGTTGTTCGGGGTGGGTTTAGGCCAAAATTCCCTTGACAACCTGCAGATACAGGAACATACTGAACCCATTGGGTGCTTCACATTTGGACCGCCCTCCGCTCGCTTCTTGACCGGCGCAGACGGTTCATAGGAGGAGAAAGCCATGAAGACACGCGTGTTTTGTGGTGTGGGGTTGGCCGTCGCTTCGTTGCTCCTGATGGGGTGTCCTCCCAAGTACACGCTGACGCTCAACGTGACCGGCCAGGGCACGGTGGAGCCGACTCCTGCCGGGGGCGCGTATGCCAAGGGGACAAGCGTGAGCCTGCACGCCATCCCGGCGACCGGCTGGCATTTCGAGACGTGGCAGGGGGACGCCGCGGGCACCGTCAGTTTGGCGATGGTCATCATGGACGGCGACAGGACGGTCACTGCGGTGTTCGACGAGAACCCGCCCCCGACAAACGGGGATTCCGTGCGGCTGGTCACCTTCAACACGCGCCTGCTGCCGGAGTTCTTGGACGACTTCTGCTGTGTGGAGGATAACAAGTGGCGCGCGGAACGCTTTGCCGATGCAATCAAGGCCGCGGGCTACGACATCGTCGTCCTGAACGAGGTGTTTGACGAGGACGCGCGCGGGGCACTGGTCGAGCAGTTGAAGTACGAGTTTCCAAGCTATGTCGAGAAGATCGATTATGCCGGCGATTTCCCCTTTCCCGATCTTGAGGACAGCGGGTTGATGCTGTTCAGCCGTTTTCCTTTCGAGCCGCTGCCCAGTGATGAATACATCGGCTCCGCCAACCCCCTCTTTGGCAAGGTCACCGCGAGCAATCTCGGGGCGGACTGGGGGGGGCAGGTCGCCACAGTTGTGTACCAGGAGGGCGATTGCTGTTCTTTCGATTGCAGGTCGGCGAAAGGGGCCGCGCTTGCGCGCGTGAGGAACCCGGCCACGGGCCGCCTGCTCAATGTCGCTTTCACGCACACGCAGGCCAGCTATGGCGACGGCGACTGCCGGTGCGAGGTCGGCGCGCGCAAGAATCAACTCCAATCCATCCAGAACATGATCCAGGGGTCCTTGGGCGCCGATTTCAACACCCAGGACACCTTTCTCTTCGGCGACCTGAACATTGACGGGGACCAGGCCAACTGGGATTACTATCAGGGAAACAACGACGGGTACGACGCGGGCAACGCCTGCACTTCCGACTGCCTGTGGGAATGGGTCGGACGCTTCGGGTCCCCCGGCGCGTTTTTTCACGACCAGATGGTCGACGCCTGGGCGTTCTTGCAGTCACCCAAACAGGGCGGGCTGTATGACTGGAATTTCGACCGGGGCCTGACCCAGGGGCTGCCCCTCGCCAGCGAACGGCTCGACTACGTGCTATGGCACGCCGGAACGCGGTCGGCAATCCAGCACCTGACCCGCGACGAGGGATTGCGCCAGACCTCGGGGTATCTGCTCAGCGACCACGTGGGCATCTGTGCCGATTTCAACGCGTGGTCGCCATACTGCAATCCGCTGGAGGCCCGCGTGCCGGCGATGAACACGCTGATTCCCGGCAGCATAGCGCATCCGGGCGGCATGCAGTGGTTCCGCATTGATGAAAAGGGCACCTACCTTTTCGCGGTCGTGGGCGAAGGCATCCGGTACGCCGTGTACGAGCAGATGGACCTGACCACGCCCGCCTCGTCGTATTACGGCGAGACCGGCGACATTCATCTTCCCGGGGCGGTTCCCCTCACCATCGAAGGGGGCAAATACAGCCTGCCGGAGCCGCCCTTCTACATCCGGGTGTCGCACGAAGACCGGCAGCAGCCCGCCAACTACAAATTCGTCGCGCACCGGGCAAACGGCGCAAGCATGGATGACGCAATCGCGCTCCTGCCGGGCGACGACCTGTACGAGTATGTGATGCCGGCATGGACCGCCCTCAACCCGGAAGACACCGTTTGGTTTGAACTCCACATGGAGAAAACGACCACGGGCAGGCCTCAGAATCTCCGCTTTCGGATGGCGGGCTTTCTGACGCCGGACAACGCCGACCTCGAGTTGCGGGCGGAGGATGGGACGACTGTCATTGCCAAGGCCACCGCGCCGGAAAACGACCCCGATGCGCCCTCGAACTGGCCAAGCCGCAAGCGGATCGCCATGGAACTCACGGACGAGGGCCTCGCGGAGGGGCGTTACTATTTGTGCGTGAAACGGCAGGCGGTTGAGCCCCTCGGGTTCTTCATCGGATGGGACACGAACCTCACGGTGTTGCACGGCCAGGGGGTGCCGGGGGCCGGGCCGATGATGATGTACTGCGTGGTTGAAACGGACGCGGGCATCGATGATGCGGACGAGATTTATCTGAGCGTCTTTGCCGACGACGTGAAGGTGGTCGACGAGGCCTACATGGGCCAGTTCGACGACGACTACACGGCATCGTTCGAAAGCGTGATTCCCCAGCTGCGCTTCACCTCATCCGTGAAGATAATCCTGCGGGACTCGGACGGCGGCGCGTATGGGGACGATGATTTCTTCTACTACGACATCGGCCCCCTGCCGCGCAACCAGCGCGAGAAACTCGGCCAGTCCGTTTCGGCTGTGGACGAGGACGATGCCGGAGAGTACATCGTCTCGTACAACCTGAGCCGGACGTTGCTGAAATAACCCTGGCAGAAAAGGGGCCCTCGGCAGGGGCGTTTCGCTGTCTGCGGGCGCTCATGACGGCGCCCGCTTTTCCGGCCCATCCAGTGGACGCTGTCGTCCCGCCGCTGCTGACAGCACGTGGGGGCGGACTGAATCACCGCCGGACATCCGTCCCGGAAGCCCCCGAACAATCATGCATGCAGCCCGCCGCGCCCTCCGGCATGTGTTCCTCTGGGAAATACGAGAGGTTTTTTGGGCGTTTAATCAAAGTTGCCGTTGAGGTTTGCCAAAAGTGCCTCCATTGAACGTGGTTCGCTTTAGAATGCCTCTTTTCAACCTGATGGAAAGTTCGGTATGAACGGGTCAGGGAGAAGGAGTTGCGCATTATTGACGTTGGCAATGTCCGCGCGTGTGGCACAGGCTTAAGTTCAAGCAAGCCCCCCCGGAAGCGGTGCCCGTTGCGGTGCAGTATAGGAGATTGCGCGATGAAGAGAATGTTCTGGGCGTTGGGGGTTGGGACCTTGGGGTTGTTCCTTGCGGTTGCGGGGTTCCCGCAACGGCAGGCCTGTGCGGCGCTGGAGGACACCACGCCGCCGACGGGAACGATAGTGGTCAACGGCAACCGTTCCACGGTGAACAGCACCCATGTGACCCTCACGCTGGCCTGGTCGGACGGCACAGGCTCGGGCGTGACCCGCATGCGGTTCAGCGATGACGGCGCGCACTGGACACGCTGGGAACCGCTGGCGGCCACGGCGGCCCACGTGCTGCCGGCCGGCGACGGCCACAAGACGGTGCGGGTCCAGTTCCTCGACCGCGCGAACAACTACTCCGCCGTGTTCAGCGACTATGTCCTTTTGGACATGACCCCGCCCGTGGGAACCATAGTCATCAACAACGGCGCGTCAACCACGTCCAGCCTCGCGGTGACACTGGGACTGACCTGGTCGGACGGGGCCGGTTCAGGCGTGAGGCGGATGCGTTTCAGCAATAACGGTGCGTACTGGACCGCATGGATGCCGCCCGTGGCCGCGCGCGCCCACACGCTGCCGGGGGCGGCCGAGTACAACACGGTCCGGGTCCAGTTCCTGGACGGCGCGGGCAATTACTCCGCCGTGTACAAAGATTTTATCAGACTGCTCCCCCGCACCGTGCCAAACGTGGTGGGCCTCGCGCAGGCCGCCGCCGAGTCTGCGGTCAGAGGCGCGGGCCTCGCTGTGGGCGCCGTCACGCGGGCGTACAGCGAAACAGTGGCGTCGGGAAGCGTCATCAGCCAGAACCCGGCGGCGGGCGCGTCGGCGAGTCCCGGCTCCGCCGTGGCCCTGGTGATTTCACTGGGTTCATCCGTGACCGTGCCCGATGTCCGGGGTCTGACGCAGGTGGCGGCGGGTGCCGCGCTCACCGGTGCGAGCCTGATCACCGGCACCGTGACCCAACAGTGCAGCAATACCGTTGCCAATGGCCTGGTCATTAGCCAGAGCCCCTCCGCCCCCGGCCCGGCGCCGTTAGGCACTGCGGTGGATTTGGTGATCTCGACCGGCCTGTGCAGTGTGACTGTTCCCGATGTTGTAGGTCTCTCGCAGTCCGCGGCGGAAGCGGCGCTGTTGGCGGCGGAGCTGTCAGTCGGCAGCGTGACGACCGAGTGCAGCAACTCCGTTGCATCCGGCAATGTGATTAGCCAGAACCCAACGGCCCCCGGCCCGGCGCTGTTCGGTAGCGCGGTTGATTTGGTGGTATCGACAGGCCTGTGCAGCGTTGTGGTTCCCGACGTGGTGGGCCTCGCGCAGTCTGC
>CAIUWO010000679.1 GCA_903902895.1 Candidatus Hydrogenedentota bacterium
ACAGAACAATATATGTAGGTCGATGGAGGGCTGCCGCGCAGTTTCCCCCATCGCGAGCCACGGACTTTCGGAAAACCTCACCACCAGAAAGGAAGGAGCAGATGTGCCGACGGTGCCGGAACCCGGGCAGACGTACCGGGCGGATCATGTCGCGCCGCCCATCAACAAACAAAAAGGAGACCCGACCATGCGAATACGGATGAAATCCCCGTCGGCACTGGCCGACAAGATGACCCTGATGCTCGAACCGGTGCTGACCACGGTGGAGAGGGAGTTCGCCTGGAACAGCTACGACCGCATGATGTTCACGCAGGAGTTCGAGGGCAGCGCGCTTTCGCTCACCAGAACGATGAACTTGGAGGAGAAATTCGACCGGGCTGTGCTCGACCTGGAGGGCCGGGCTCTGGGCCTGGCCGGGTCGTGCACACGGCGGGGCCTGCGTCGGCTCGCCCGCCACTACACAGGCCGCCACCGCATGGCGGTCGTCGAGGATGGCCAGGGCGGATGGCTCGTCGTTCTGGCGAAGGTCAAGGCGCAGGTGCGGCGGCTCTTGCTCACCAGCGAAAAGGCCTTCGGTCCCCAACCCGCAGTCCGCAGGGCGGGTAGTGAAATCATGAAGACCGAGACACTCGACAGCAACCTATTCCCTCGCTGGACCGTCCAAGGGTTCCACCGCATGACCCAGGCCACGAAGTACGTCCACGACCGCAGGGGTGAGCGGGTTGATGTTCAGTATGAGGAGTTCTGGATCGGCTTCGCGGACATCCCCTTGACCCGAACCTTCAGCTGGATGGACGAGGATGATCGCCGACGACTTCAGGTCGAGGACCCCTCCCTGAAGAATCCCGAAGATGTGGAAAGCCTGCTCGGCCTGGACACGTGCGACCGTTTCTTTCTGCACGCCATCGACGCCTCGGGTCGCCCGACGTTGATCGCCTTGGATGTCTTGGACAACTACGGCATCTACCCGGACGATTGCGACAGCCGTGGTTATGTCCCCGAACCCGCCCCGTGCCCGAAAGGTACGCAGCGGCGGTAGAAACGCCGGTGGGCCGGGCCTCTTCGGGAACGGCCCACCGGTTTCATTGTGTCCAGAGCGGGAGTCGGCCGGGGGCGAAGGCGGGCACACAGTGGCTTTGTCCCTGCGGTCCTTGATTCTGTCCCCCATCCCAACAGCAATCCCGTCCCACACCCGATGACGGACCCAGCCGCACAAACTCCTGTGCGGCGGCACCACCTGCATGATGCGCCCCGGCAATGAACCGGGATCCCGCGTCCGCGCAAGACCCGCAGCGAACAAAGCATCTGTGGTGGAGCAGTCTTTCGCGTTTTTCCGATCGCCTGTGCCACGGACTTTCCAGATTTCCGCGGCCCGCGCCGCACACACATGAACCCAAGGAGACAAACCATGAGCAAACACACCGCCCAGAAACCCAAGAAGCCCGTCGCCAAGAGACAGGCCGAACCGACCCGGGCACCCATCGACCCGGCCGCCGCGGCCGCAGTCGCCGTCTGGTGGCGGGACCGCCTCGCCCAAGGCGTGAGCGCAATGGACGACGTCGAGGGCGACGCCAGGGATGACCCCCATTGGGTCCGGCAAGTGGGTCTCGACTCGCTGCACCGCGAGTACTCGGCCTTCTGCCGCTGGTGCGGCGCGCCCCACCTCGACCCTGACGATTTCGCCGCGGCATTTGAGCCGCTGCTGCCGCCCCCAGCGCCGCAGCTAGAAATCCATGCCAGATATTCTGGGGAGCAGGGACAGCAGCAGACGTTTCGCGTCCGCCTCCCCCGCAAGAGCCGCCTCAGCGGGCGGTGGGAGGAGTTCAGGGACGACAGGCGGCGCGTGCGATACGGCGCCCGGGGGTACCGGCTTCCCGACCTGGACACGTGCCGCGACCACTACGCCGCGGCGACGGGCGAGATGGGCGTTTGGGACGCACCCGACCCCGAGGCGGCGCGCGCGGCCCTGC
>CAIUWO010000680.1 GCA_903902895.1 Candidatus Hydrogenedentota bacterium
AAGGCGTCTTCATATCTGCCAATCGAGAGGCGGTTCCTGTTTGAACGTCTTGGGTTTCTGGTCCCGATACTGCAGTTCGGGGTTCTTCACGGTGACGCGCGTGTTTGGGGGGACGGACCGTGTGACAAAAACGTTGCTGCTGATGACAACCCCCTTACGAATGACGGTTTCGCCGCCCAGGATGGAAGCGCCCGAATAGACCGTAACTTCGTCTTCCAGCATCGGGTGGCGGGTGACGCCGCGCAGTTTCTGCCCGCCGCGCGTGGAGATCGCGCCCAGTGTAACGCCTTGGTAAACCTTCACATGGTTTCCGATACGGCTGGTTTCGCCAACCACCACACCCGTTCCGTGGTCGATGAAAAAGTACTCCCCGATTGTTGCGCCAGGATGAATGTCGATTCCGGTCACGCTGTGGGCGTACTCGGTCATGATGCGGGGGATCAGGGGCACTTCTCGAAGGTGCAGTTCATGGGCTAAACGGTAGACCGTGATGGCGAAAAGGCCGGGATATGAGAAGATGATTTCATCGGTATCCACTGCGGCCGGGTCGCCGTCAAAGGCCGCCTGCACATCCGTTGCCAGGACGGTCCGCAGCCGGGGAAGCGTCCTGAGAAAATCATTTACGATTTGGTCAGCACGAAGTTCGCTGTCAGGAATAATTTCACCGCGATGTGCGGCTTCGTGGAGGATGGCGTTCTGCACCTGTTTCAGCAGGCCGCCGTGGATGCGCAGCAGTAAATCGCCAACATGATACCCCAGGGTACCCGCAACAAGATTCTGCTTGCCGAAATAGCCCGGAAATAGGAGTTGCCGCAACAGATGTACAATTGCAACGATGGCATCATGATTGGGTAGTTTGCCGGAATCTATGTGGCACGTCTTCGGCTCCGCATGATAGCTGGCCACGAGGTTTTCAACCAAATTGGAAAAGTCATTGGGTAGATTCTGGCTCATTTTCGCTTCCTTGAAATAGACCGGCTGAAATTATAGTTTACAATCCTGACAATGATATGATACATTAATTGAGTGGAGTATACCACAGATTTTTTGGTCCGATGTGGACTGCCGGTTATCCGGTCGGAATAGAACGGCGAATCTCATGAGTTTTGGATCACACAAGTGTCGTATGCACCGTTGGTTTGCTGCCATTGCAGCGTTCCGCCTTGCGAAGCTGCCCAGCAGTTCAACTCACCTGGAACTCCCCGGTTTGCTGGGATTTTCGAGGAATGAGGGAGGATTCTGAGATGCCACCATTGCAGGCGGCCAATCCGGCATCCGCTGTCGTAGCCACGCCCGGCCCCAATGACTTGGAAGCCCGCATAGGGCGCACCCCGCTAATTCTTCTATCCCGTCTCGCGCTAGAACTGCCCACAGGTGTGCAAGTGTATGCCAAGGCCGAACACCTGAACCCAGGCGGCTCAGTCAAGGACAGGGCCGCTTGGTCAATGATTCGTGACGGCATCTCCAGTGGCCGACTCCGTCCGGGTATGACCATCCTGGACGCGACCAGCGGCAACACCGGCATCGCCTACGCGATGATCGCGGCAACTCTAGGGTATCGGGTGGCGCTGTGCCTGCCAAAGAACACCAGCACGGAGCGCAAACGCATCATGCGCGCCTATGGGGCGGAACTCATCGAGACCGACCCCTTACAGAGTTCGGACGGAGCCCAAATTCGCGCCATGGAACTGGCCGCCGAGGCACCGGAGAAGTACTTTTACCCGGACCAGTACAACAACGATGCCAACTGGCGTGCCCACTATGAGACGACTGCTCCGGAAATCTGGGAGCAGACAGGCGGACGCGTAACGCACTTCATCGCCGGGATGGGCACTTCGGGAACTTTTACCGGGACGGTTCGTCGGTTGAAGGAATTGAATCCCCGGCTTTATGCCGTGCGTATGCAGCCCGATTCCCCCCTGCACGGGTTGGAGGGGATGAAGCACATGGAGACCACCATCGTGCCGGGCATCTATGACGCCTCGCTGGCCGATGAGGAGGTGGAGGTTGCCACGGAAGACGCCCAGGGGACGGCCCTGCTTCTTGCACGAAAGGAAGGCCTGTTTGTCGGCATAAGCTCGGGGGCCAACGTTTTCGCCGCGGTCCGGCTGGCCCGGACGCTGCCAAAAAGCTCGGTCGTCGTAACGGTTCTGTGCGACACCGGCGCACGTTATCTCGGCGACAACTTTTGGGAAGGGGACGTGCCATGATCCGGCTGAGACCCGAACATCTGGATGCCATACGGCAGCATGGCGAGGCTGATTATCCGCACGAATGCTGCGGCCTGCTCATAGGCCGCATCGATGCGCAGTGCGCAAAAACCGTCGTGCTGACGGCACCCATTTCCAACGCACGCGAGGAAGAAGCCAAACGCAACCGGTTCCTCATAAAACCGGAAGAACTGCTGGCCGGCGAGCGGCTTGCCCGGCAAAAACAACTCGACATTGTGGGATTCTACCACTCCCACCCCGACCATCCTGCCATCGCATCACAGTTCGATCTCGACCATGCCTGGCCCATGTATTCCTACGTGATCGTGTCCGTAAATCAGGGGCGGGCATGCAATGTGTTGTCGTGGGAATTGAAAGATGACCGCTCATGTTTCAGTTTCGAGAAAATCTTGGAAGGAGAATAGACCATGTCCGTTTCAATCCTAATTCCCACGGCGCTGCGCCGCTTCTCCGGCGACCAGTCCGAGACCGTTGTGGAGGCGAAGACTGCCGGGAAAGCGCTGGCGCAACTGACCACCGTGCATCCGGACCTGCGCAAGCACCTGTTCAATGAGCAGGGCGCGCTGCGCAGCTTCGTCAACGTGTACGTCAACGACGAGGATATACGCCACCAAGCGGGATTGGACACCCCCGTGGCCGACGGGACCACGGTCATGATTGTGCCTTCCATTGCCGGCGGCGCCTGTTCGCTGGCGCCGAAACAGGAAAGCATAGAGGGCCTGCCTGAACTCACCAACCAGGAACTCTCCCGGTACAGCCGTCATGTGATCCTTCCCGAGGTGGGGATCACGGGCCAGCGAAAACTCAAGAACGCCCGCGTGCTTATTGTTGGTGCCGGGGGACTGGGCGCGCCGGTTGGCCTGTACTTAGCGGCCGCCGGCGTGGGCCATCTGGGGCTGGTGGATTTCGACGTGGTCGATGAGTCCAACCTTCACCGCCAGGTGATTCATGGAACGCGCGACGTGGGCCGGGCCAAGGTGTCCTCGGCGTCCGATCGGCTCTATGACGTGAACCCCAAGGTGCATGTGGAGGCCTATGAAACGCGCCTCACCAGCGAGAACGCGCTCGAACTGCTGGCCGAATACGATGTCATCGTCGACGGCACGGACAATTTCCCAACGCGCTACCTGGTCAACGATGCCTGCGTGCTGCTGGGCAAGCCGAATGTCTACGGGTCGATCTTCCGATTTGAGGGTCAGGCCAGCGTCTTCTGGGCCAAGGCCGGCGCCTGCTACCGATGTCTGTATCAGGAACCGCCGCCACCGGGACTGGTGCCCTCATGCGCCGAGGGCGGCGTGCTGGGTGTGCTGCCCGGAATCATCGGCTCGATTCAGGCCAATGAGACGATCAAGCTTATCCTGGGCGGCGGTGACACGCTCATTAACCGGCTACTGCTCTTCGATGCCTGGAAACTGCGCTTCCGCGAAATGAAGCTGCGCAAGGACCCCAAATGCCCGATCTGCGGTGAGAATCCGACCGTCCACGAGTTGATCGACTATGAGGCGTTCTGCGGTCTCCGACAACCGGCCCCGGCGGCGGGTGAAGCCGGCAAAACCGACGAAACGCCCAATGAGATCACGGCCATCGAGCTAAAACAGTGGATAGACGAACAGCGCGACATTCAGCTCATTGACGTGCGCGAGGCGCATGAATACGCCATTGCCAATCTGCCCTATGAAAAACTGATTCCCCTGGGCCAGATTGTCACCCGCATGTCCGATATCGATTCCAGCCGCGACGCGGTGGTCTTTTGCAAGGGTGGCAACCGCAGCGCAAAAGCGATTATGGAGCTTCGCTCCGCGGGCTATGGCGGAAACCTCATCAACTTGCAGGGTGGCATTCTCGCCTGGTCTGACCAGGTAGACCACAGCGTCCCGAAATACTAGCACGAATACGGGTTTTACCTTGAGTAACCCGCTTTGCTTGCTCGGGAATAGTTTGACAGGTGCCGGGTCAAGGGCTATCATTCGCTGTGCGCATCTTATGCCGTGTGCGGGGCGAAGTCTTTAGGCACAGGCAGAAGGCGCGTATTTTAGGAAACATTCAGGGGTCTTGCGCGTTTTAGGACCCCCAATCGCAACACCATTTAAGGAGAGAAATAATGGCAGAGAGCAAGATTCAAGGTCACGTGCTGGGCGATGCCGCGGCATTTCAACTCGCCGACGTCACGAAGACCGCGCCGCAGTACGGTGCAATTACCCCGCGGTGGCTGGTTCGCGTGCTGGACTGGAAACCGCTGGAGGCGGGCACCTTCCGCCTGAACCGCGTGGCGGAGGACAAGCCCATTGAACTCTGCTGCGGCCAGAAGGACGAACGCGCCTTGTCCCGGACTTACGTCAACTACGTGGAGAAGCCGCGCGAGTACACGCTGAACAACATAAGCACCATACTGGATGTGCACACGCGGGTGTCCGACATCTACAGCAGCCCCTTTGATCAAATTCAGGAACAGCTCCGGCTGACCATTGAGAGCATCAAGGAGAAGCAGGAGAACGAACTGATCAACAGCCCGGACTACGGGCTGCTCAAGAACGTTCCCCGGGAGCAGCGCATCCCTACCCGCAAGGGACCGCCGACGCCGGACGACCTGGATTACCTGATCTCCAAGGTGTGGAAGGACCCGTCATTCTTCCTGGCCCATCCGCGCGCCATTGCGGCATTCGGCAGGGAATGCACGCGGCGCGGCGTTCCGCCCCCCACGGTCACGCTGTTCGGCGCTCCCTTCCTCACCTGGCGCGGCATCCCGCTCATCCCCACCAACAAGCTGCTGGTGGACGGCAAATCGGAGCCCACGGGCAACGGCGGCAAGACCAACATCCTACTTGTCCGCGTCGGCGAGAAGAAGCAGGGCGTGGTCGGCCTCTATCAGCCGAACCTTCCGGGCGAGCAGACGCCGGGGTTGTCGGTGCGTTTCATGGGCATCAACGGCCAGGGGATCGGTTCCTACCTGATTTCGCTCTATTGCTCCGCCGCGATACTGGTGGACGATGCCATTGCCGCGCTGGAGCAGGTCGACGTTGGCAACTACTATGATTACAAGTAATCTGGACAATGCCGCACAGGCGTTCACGCCGGAGTCGCTGCCCGACTTGGACCAGTTGAGCGCGTTGAGCGCGACCGAGGCGGGTTTTCCTGACCCGGTCGCGCTCGCCCGTCTGGCCAACGAGTTCTTCACGTCGGTCCCGACTGCGGACCTGACGGGGGGCGCTGTTGCCGTGCCGACGGATGATGCCGCGCTGTTGCCGTCGCAGCCGGGTTTAACGTCCATCGCGCCGGTGGTCACGCCGGTTCCTCTGACCTCGGTCCCGGCCGATGTCGCGCTGCCAGGAGTGGGCACGGTGTCAGAGCCGGAGTTGGCCGCGTTGCCCGCTTCGCTCTCCAGCGTTCCGGACACCAAGGCGTATGGCGTTCCCGGCGGGATTTCGGCCGGTGACTTTTCCGCCCTCCCGTCCTTCGGGTTTGTCGACGAGGCACGGCCCCTCTATGGTGCGATACCTGCCGCCGCCATTCCCGCAACGCCTGCCTTGGAAACGATCAAGTTCCCCGCGGAGACGCAGGTGAGCACTCCAGCGCCCCTCCCCGGCACGATTCCGACGGTTAACTTCCCGAAACCCGCCGAGGCGTCGGCACCGCAGGTTTCCGGCGTTGTTGCCCACGATATCCAGCGTGGCCGTCCCGCGACGTACGGCTTCATCGACAGTGTACGGTCCCTAGAGCCTGTGGAAGTCACGCCGCGCCTGGAACCGCTGGTGACGTCACCAGCAGCGGGCCTCGTTGCCGCGCCCTTCGACCTGGGTGCGGTCCGACGGGACTTCCCCATCCTGCAGGAACGGGTCAGCGGCGGCAAGCCGCTGATCTGGCTCGACAACGCAGCCACGACGCAAAAACCCCAGGCGGTCATCGATCGTTTGGCCTTCTTCTATGAGCATGAAAACTCCAACGTGCACCGTGCCGCCCACGAGTTGGCGGCCCGGTCCACCGATGCTTACGAGGCCGCGCGGGACAAGGTCGCCAAGTTCCTGAACGCCTCGTCGTCGAGCGACATCATCTTCGTGCGCGGCGCCACCGAGGGCATCAACCTGGTGGCGCAGAGTTGGGGACGCCGCAACATCCAGCAGGGCGACGAGATCATCGTCACTTGGCTGGAGCACCATGCGAACATCGTCCCCTGGCAGCAGTTGGCCGCCGAGAAAGGTGCGCGCCTGCGTGTCGCCCCGGTGGACGACCGCGGCCAGATTCTGCTCGACCAGTACGAGGCGCTGTTCACGCCACGGACGCGGCTCGTGTCGCTGGCGCACGTGTCCAACGCGCTCGGCACGGTGACACCGGCCGCGGAGATGGTCGCTATCGCCCACCGCCACGGCGCGAAAGTGCTGGTCGACGGTGCGCAGGCGGTTTCGCACATGCCCGTGGACATGCAGGCCATGAACCCCGACTTCTATGTGTTTTCGGGGCACAAGGTCTTCGGTCCCACCGGCATCGGCGCGGTTTATGGCAAGCCCGAAGTGCTCGCCGAAACCCCGCCCTGGCAAGGCGGCGGCAACATGATCGCCGACGTGACCTTCGAGAAGACGGTCTACCAGGCGGCCCCGGCCCGATTCGAGGCAGGCACCGGTAACATTGCCGACGCCGTCGGCCTTGGCGCGGCGATTGATTACATCAACCGCCTTGGCATGGCCAACATCGCGCGCTACGAGTACAACCTGCTGCTCTACGGCATCGAGGCACTCCAGCGCATTCCGGGCTTGCACCTGATTGGCACGGCACGGGAGAAGGCCAGCGTGCTGTCCTTCGTTCTGGACGGCTTCACCACTGAGGAGGTCGGCAAGGCGCTGAGCCGCGAAGGCATCGCGGTGCGTTCGGGCCACCACTGTGCGCAGCCCATCCTGCGCCGTTTCGGACTGGAGAGCACCGTGCGCCCGTCGCTGGCGTTCTACAACACCTGCGAGGAAATCGACGCGCTGGCCGCCACCGTCTGGAAACTGAAATCCGGCCGCGGTTCGGGATTGTAACGGCCTGGCTCGTCTTTGATTGACGCAGGGTAAAAGACAATATGTAATGCACGTGCGCGGAGAATGCGAAGGCAACACCTTCGAGGTTCTCCGCGCACATAGTTTTCCACAACACCTTCATCCCATGGGAACGAAAATCGCGCTGCTCATACGGGTTCAGTCTTCTCGTGCACCACCGGAGGGGTTGGCTGTTCATTCACGGTCAGACGAAATATATCGGGGCGGCTGTAGTGGCCGACCACGTCGAAATCAAACTTGCCCCTGCCAATGTCGTTCAGGTCCAAGTCCGCAGTCAAAATCGTTTCGCCATGGAAGTGCGGTCCCGCCAGCACCTCGCCCAAGGGGCTGATAATGGCGCTCCCGCCACGTATCAACTCGCTGTCCGGCCCCTCGCCCAGGGAAACGCGCACGTTGTCGGGCAGGTCGCCCCGGCGGAGAAACTGGCAGGCCGTCAGCACGAAGCAGCGCCCCTCCAACGCGATGTGGCGCATGGAAGGCAACCAAACATCACGGTCATCCACGGTCGGCGCGCAGTACAGGGCGACGTTCTTCGCATACATGGCCATCCGCAGCATGGGCATGTAATTTTCCCAGCAGATGACCGACCCGATTCTGCCATAGGGGCTATCCACCACTGTTAGCGTCGAACCGTCCCCAGCCCCCCAAATAACCCTCTCCATGGCTGTCGGCATGAGCTTGCGGTGCTTCCCGAGCAGCGCACCATCGGGGCCAAAGAACAGGGCGGTGCAATAGCAGGTTGAGTATTCACGCTCCACCACCCCAATCACCAGGTAGACGCCATTTGCGGCCGCCGCCTCGCCAAGACGCTGTGTGCACGGTCCCGGAACATCAATGGCCGCGGCAAGGTATTGCCGGAACTCTTCCCGTCCGTCGGCATCCCGCGCGCCGACAACGACACCATAGTGCAGGCCCTTGGGGTAACCGGGTATGAACGCTTCCGGAAAGAGAACGACCTTGGCTCCCGTGGCGGCCGCTTCTTCTATGAGCACCACAGCCTTGGCGACACAGGATTCCGGGTCGAATGGAACCGGTGTGGCCTGCACAACGGCCACGCGGACTGTCGATGTTTGTGATGTGGACATCATGTCTTAACCTCGCGACGGATGACTGCATGCTTGGAACCATACCCGAGGGTTGATGCGCGAATCAAAGCATATATCAGGATTCGGAAAGCGGTGGGTGTGCAGTACCGGGGTGGTTGAGAAATGTTGCGAATGCATTGCGTAAGAATAGATTCACCGAGCGTTTCGCGTTTAAGCAAACCTCAACGCACTTTTCGACTAACGCGGGGCAAATTGGTAGAATCCAGGCAATTGGAAAGCCCCCGGCAACAGGGAGATACAGCAGTGAACAGAAGAGAGTTTATGAAGACAAGTGTTGCGGGAACGCTTTCTGTTGGCATGCAGTATCCCGCCACTGTTGCGGCAAGCGAAGGCGAAAGGCGTTTTCGCTTCTTTCTGTGGAACGACATGCATGTCCGCGCGCCCGGCAGTGGAACTCGCGGCTATCCGCTGTCCAACGAGAAGGCGCTTTGGGCGGCCGAATGCACCCGGGGCAAACACAGCTTGGAGCCGCCCGACTTTGTGGTTTCGGCGGGCGACATTGTCCACGGGGAGGGTGCAGACCTCGATGGAGATTACCCATTTCTGAAGACGGAGTTCCTTGACAAGCTCCCGGTGCCGTTCCTGCCATGCGCGGGCAATCACGAAAATGGCCAGGGAGAGGGAATTCCGGAAAAGAATCTCGCCTACGACAAATGCTTCGGCACGGGGTGGCATAACTACCTGTTTACGTATGGGGGATTCGGGTTCATTGTGGTGGACACGAGCGGCGCCGACCGTGCCCCTGATGATGTGACCAACCAGCGGAACCGATTTGTCGAACGGGCCTTCGCCAGACTGGCGGGAAAGCCCATTTTTGTGGTGACCCATGTCCCGCTGATAGCCATGCGGGAAGAGGAGCCGTTAAGGAAGAGTTTCGGCTTTACGAGTTGGCGCGTCGCCGACCTGAAGCTGCTGGAGCTGGTTGAAGCGCACCGGGATACAGTTGTCGCCGTATTATGCGGCCATATCCATCTCACGGGGGTGTGTTCCCGCAATGGCATTTGGCACATCATGCCCTCAGGGACCGGCGGTTACCCAAGTGACTTTGCCGCGTTCGATGTCTTCGGGGACCGCATCGAACTACACATGCAGAAGGCGCCCGGGGAACTTCTTGACCGCAAAGGCGACATACATGACTCCCGCCGACACGGTAAAGATTATACTGACACAAGCCACCCGACACATGATTCCTACGTATGGGGCAACCCAGATGAACGCGCGTTGACCATCGCGCTGGAGGGAAAGAAGTGCCCGCTGAACACCCAACCTCTTGAACTGTGCGTTTACCATGAGAAGGCGGGGGATGATTGGCAGCGTGTCAAGTGAGACACAGAGTGGTAGGGCCATTTGTTCCTTTTCTCTTGCCGTTCCTTCGACCCAAGGTCGCTGCCTGCAGATGTTATGCTCGCGGTGCACTTGGTGGACTCGGTGGAACCGACCATAGGCCATCATACCAACAAGGACAATGTCCCTGTATGGAGTCCATAGGCCAGAAAGCATGTACCGTGGAGCGGCCCAATTCTCCCGCCATTCCACGCTCCCTGTACGCCTAACTATCTTTAACCTCCAGCATCCATGCCGCGTCGCGAAAGCACACTCATCCTGGTTGGCGGGCTGCATGTCCGGGCCTGTGAAGAGCGCTTAATCCATCCTCGCCACCTTTGGGCATCGGAACAGCGGGCTCGTCAGCCGTTTCCGAAGTTTCCCCACGATCGTGCAGTCGCACGGGGTGAATTTCGACACCCACCGAATACTGCGCAACAACAGACGCGAATAGGCAACCACTGGTTCCCGAAAAGCCATACAGCACAGATGCGTGGTGGCGCGAAGGTTGCCGAGCGTGGAAGAAGAGACCGGAACCCGTTGCTGGGTTCCGGCACTCCGCTCTGCCCTTCGGTGGTCAGGCCGGAACGGGAATCTCGACATCAGGGAAGTGCTCCTGCAGGATTTGAAGGCACCGTTCGACTGCGGCGTCGTACGGCAGCCGCTGCGTCTTGCAGAACTCAAACACCGGCTCCTCGCCCCGGCCCCTGGTCGAGACTCGCTCAATCAGGAATGTCTCGCAGCCGGGTATGCCCTCGAAGCGAACCTCCCCCGCGGTGAATGCTACGTCGGCCAAGCTTCCCGCCAATTCGGCGCACGCCTCCTTGCAGGCGTCGGCGAACGCGCTGAACCGCTCCGCGTCCAATTCTCGCGGCCTGTACCAGTACCTCGTAAAACCCATCGTCTTGTCCTCCTTGGTGTGCGGGCGGCGCAGTGCCTGCCCGCAATGTTGTGGTTTCTTCCTCCAGACTCCCTCAGATGGTCAATATGCGCTCGATGGCTTTGTTGCCACGGGTTCGGCGGGATTCTCTGCGCTCCGCTTCCCCCCGTTTCAAAGCCCTCCTTCAAGCCGATATCAATCCTTAGTGGAAC
>CAIUWO010000681.1 GCA_903902895.1 Candidatus Hydrogenedentota bacterium
GTTTCCAGCGGGTGTTTGGCTCGGCCTGCGACGCCTTCTGGTGCTGCACGGGCACCGGTGTTGAGTCGTATGCCAAACTGGCCGACAGCGTCTACTTTCACGATGCGGACGGCGTCTATGTCAACCTGTTCATCCCGTCGCGGGTGGTGTGGGCCGAGAAGGGCATCACCGTGGAGCAGCGCACGGCGTTCCCGGAAGAGGCGGGAACGACCCTCGCGATCACTCTCGCCAAACCTGCGGAATTTGGGCTGACCGTGCGCATCCCCGCCTGGGTGGGACCGGCGCTGCGGGCAACGGTGAACGGCGAGCCGGTCCAGGCAGCGACCGCGGCGGGCACGTGGATGAAGATTCAACGGCTGTGGAAAGACGGCGACCAGGTGCGGCTCGAACTGCCCATGCGCCTGCACGCGGTTCCCATGCCCGACGACCCGAACCTTGAGGCGTTCATGTACGGACCGGTCGTGCTGGCGGGCGTGCTGGACGACCAAACCAAGCGGCCGCCCGTGATCGCCAACGAACCGATCACGCCGATGGCCGACGCGGAAAAGGCCAAGAAGGCCTGGTACTTCCTCGCCGAGACGGCCGATGATCTTTCCTGGCTCAAGCCGGTGGACGGCCAGCCGCTGACTTTTACCAGTTCCAATCAGCCCTTCACAATCACCTTCAAGCCGTTCAACACCATCGTCGGCGAACGCTACGGGCTCTATTGGCCGGTGGTGCCCAAAGACAGCGACCGGCACAAGTCAATGGTGAGGCAGAACCGCGCGCTCGACTTTCTGCGTGATGCCGATGCGGTGACGAAAGACGGTCCCATTGATGACCTGCGCAAAACCTACGACGAACTCGCCGCGGACCGCGAATTGACGGCCTACAGCGGCCGCCTCATCATGGCCATGGCCGGCGCAATGCAGCGCGCCGGGCGCGACGCCGATGCCCGGGCGCTGGTCGCGCCGCTGGCGGAGCCCTTTGCCAGCCGCGAAGATGCGGCGGCGGTGATGGCCATTCTCGGCAATGCCGAGAAGGACTTGACCAACGTCAAGCCCTGGATGATTCCCATGGAGGCGGGCGACGGCGCGGCCATTCGCACCGAAAAGGGCGGTCGCGCATGCATCAGCAGCGACGCCGCGCATCTCAAGCCGCACATTTACTTTGCCGTGCCCACGGGGTCGGTATTGCGCGGGCTGGGACAGAAAATGAAGATGACCATCGACTACCACACGGACGGCAAGGCCGGCCGCAAACTGCTGGTCGAGTACGACGCGCTGGACAGCGTTGGCGGTCCCTACACCGGCGCGCAGGCGGTCGAATGTCCCGCGGAGGAGGGTTGGCAACAGGCTGTGGTGAGCCTGCCGGGTGCCCTGTTCACGGGCCGCGAAAATGCCGGTGCCGATTTCCGCGTCAGCGGCGCGGGGAGCGGCGATGTGTGCATCGCCGATTTGCGCATTGCGGCCGATCCGATACTCTTCAAGGACATCATGGCCGCCTTTGACGAGGCCGGAAGCGCTCCCATCGACGCGGTGGAGCCGGCCGATGCCCCCTCGGAAAAGGCCCACAGCATGAAGTTCGGCAGCAGCGCCGCGGGCACGCACATGGGCCGCGGCTGGCGCCACGCCGATGACTGGCTGAGTTATGACCTCGCCGTGGACCCGCAAATACCGACCACGCTGACCTGCGTCTATTGGGGATCCGACGTGGGAAGGCGCTTTGACATCGAGGTAGACGGCAAGGTGATCGCCACGCAGGAGTTGGAATTGCCCAAACCTTCGGTGTTTCATCGCGTGGACTATCCCATCCCGACGGAGCTGACCAAGGGAAAAGACAAGGTCACGGTCACGTTCCGCAAAGTCAGCGGCCTGGTGGGCGGAGTGTTTCGCTGTTCAACACGGCTTGCCAACAGCTGAGATAGCCTCTGATTACTGGGGCTTCGCGCCGTTATCCTTTCTTGGGAGGGTTCTTCCCGTAGATGCAACGGTCGCGGATTCTCCCCATGGAAAGATTACAAAATCTTAATCCGAACACCGCTCAAAACGTAATGTCCGCGGAGTAGTATTGGGTCAGACACGAGACTGGACGCCACCAGCATGACCCGACACGAAACGAAAGGAAGGTCTAATGACCCGACTTCGACTTGCAGCGAATGGCAAGACATTGCGTATTGTCGTCCTCCCCTGTGCATTGATCCTACTGGTCATCCTCTGGATGTGCGCCCGGAGGGGAGGCAGCCAAATCACGGTTCCGATGGACTTTCAGGGCGTTTCTCCGAAATCGGCCGTGCAGGGCATCCCCGGTGGCTATGAGATCGTGGATACGGGGCAGGCAATGTGCTACAACGACCGCGCCGAGATTGCGGCACCAGACCCTGGGCAGCCCTTCTACGGCCAGGACGCCCAGTTCGCCGGCACCCCGCCCATCTATATCCTGAGCGGCGACGAGAAGACCGTCCTGGACAACGTCACCAACCTAACCTGGATGCGCGGCCCCAACACCACGCTCACATCCCCGATCAAATCCGACAAGAAGACTTACCGCGAGGCGCAGGCCTGGCCCGCCACGGTCAACGCCATGAACTACGGGGGGTTCAGCGACTGGCGGCTTCCGACCATCAAGGAACTGTACTCGCTGATGAACTTCAAGGGGACGGATCTCAGCGGCAGCTTTGGCGGCAGGGACACATCGGTCCTGACGCCCTTTATCGACACGGCGTATTTCAACTTCGGATACGGACAGCCTGGCATCTTCGGCGGCGAGCGCATTATTGACTCCCAATACGCCTCCAGCAACGTGTATGCCGTCAACTCAGCCGCGTGGCCGGGCACGCTGGTCTTCGGGCTCAACCTGGCCGACGGCCGCATCAAAGGCTACGGCCTGAGCATGCCCGGTGGTGTCGAGAAGACCTTCTTCGTGCAGCTGGTCCGCGGACGAACCGATTACGGATTCAACAGTTTCACCGACAACGGGGACGGCACCGTCACGGACGCATCCACGCGCCTGATGTGGTGCAAGACAGACAGCGGCGCGGGCATGACCTGGCCGGATGCGCTGGCCTGGGCGCAAAGCAAGAACAGGGAGAACTATCTGGGCCACAGCGACTGGCGTGTGCCCAATGCCAAGGAACTCCACGGCCTGGTGGACTACGCCAACGCCCCCGACTACAATGGCAGACCGGCCATAGACACCACGTTCTTCACCTGCACCGGAATCACCAATGAGAACGGAATCGCCGACTATCCCTACTACTGGACCTCGACCACGCACGCAAAGTATCTCACCAGCACCACGACCACGGGTGAATGGGCGGTTTACATCCCCTTCGGCAGAGCCCTGGGCTACATGTTCAATGGCTTGGGTGGGGGCTGCCATGGAGGCTTCATGGCCTGGGTGGATATTCACGGGGCCGGTTGCCAACGCTCCGACCCCAAGACAGGGCCCCCATACCCCTTTGCGACCACCCGCACCCTCACCAAGAACGGTGTGAAATACACCGGCTATTCCTTTGGCCCCCAGGGCGACGCCCTGCGCGGTCTGAACTTTGTGCGCCTGGTGCGGAATGCCGGTGCCGCCGCGCCTTCCCGCTGA
>CAIUWO010000682.1 GCA_903902895.1 Candidatus Hydrogenedentota bacterium
AACTCCTCAAGCACGACAATCTCCTCCTCCAGCTGCTCGACCATCTCCTGCCGGCCCACCTGTTTGTAGGTCTCCATGCTCTGCTGGCGCTTGCGCACCTCGGCGCGCAGCGCCGCGATGACCTCCTCGTCGGAGACGCCGTTTTCGTGGTGTGACTCTTTTTCCTTCACCAGAATGGCCGCTTTCGCCAGCCGCAATGTCTCGAGCCGGAGGTGCAGGCGGTCTTTGGTCGCCTGCTTGATGCCTTCTTGTATTTGTTCCGCAAGTGTCATGGGTGGTCTCCCGTGGTTGTCTGTGAATACCCTTATGCTACCTGTCCGGGTTGGGGCCGCGCAAAGTGGCGGGTGGATGGGGCGAATGGGACCCATTCGACATATGGGACTTATGTGCGGGCACGGGTACAGGGACAGCCATGATTGCCGCAGGGGGACTGGCTCCTGTTCCCGCCAGCGGCCTGACCTCGTCCGTTGCGACCGTACCGGGAACAGGTGCCTGTACCCGGGAAACCGCACACATGCCATTCGCGGGCACGGGTACAGCACACGACCGCCGCAGGGGGACTGGCTCCTGTTCCCGCCAGTGGCCTGACCACGTCAGTAGGCGACCGTACCGGGAACAGGTGCCTGTACCCGGGAAACCGCACACATGCCATTCACGGGCACGGGTACAGCACACGACCGCCGCAGGGGGACTGGCTCCTGTTCCCGCCAGCGGCCTGACCTCGTCCGTTGCGACCGTACCGGGAACAGGTGCCTGTACCCGGGAAACCCCTGACGAGTCCTTTTTGCACAACCACGACATGACGGGAAACGGGTGGCAGTCCCCCGGCGGGGAAACGCTTTGCCTGTTCTTTGACGGTTCCTTTGGGCGTTTGCCCGCAAATCGCAGTGAAATCGAAGCCGCGCACCATGGCGGGCGAAGTACTTTTTCGCGCCCCCCGCGCCAAGATTGCGGCGCATTCAGGGAAACCCGGTCCCGCGCGCCGCAACGTTCGCGGCCCGCGCCGGGCGCTTCCCGAAAACCACGGAGGACGCCTTTCATGTGCGGCAAGAACACGCTTGAGAACATCATCAACACCGCCGACACGGAGTCCGGCGGGGAACAGACGCGGGTGAACCGGCTCGGCATCAGCGTGCCGCCGGAGGCGATGAACGGCCTGCCGGAATCGGCCGGGGCCTGGCACGAAACGCGGGAGGAGGTGGCGCGGGCGCTGGCCTGGGGCGAGCGCAAGGGCAGGCTGATCGCATGGGTGCGCGAGACGGTGCGGCGGCGACTGAGCTATCGCGAGCGCCGCTGCATTGAACTCCATTTCTTCGAGGGGCTCAGCTGCCGCGAGGCGGCGGCGCGGGCGGGAACGAGCGCCTCGTCGATGCACCGGGGACTGCGGCGCGCGCTGGACAAGCTGCGCGACGCCGCGGAAACGGACCCGAGCGTCTCCCCCCTGCTGCGCCGGCGGTGATAACGACGGAGGGTGCCGCCCCCCTACGCGCCGAGCCGGGCCGAGCGGGTGATGACCATGTCGGCGAGCGTGCCGCCGTCGTCGATTACCACCCCCGGCAGGACGACGCAGCGTTCGAACCGGGTGGGCCTGGTGACGGCAACACCGTCGCCGAGCACAGTCTCCTCAAGTTCCACGCCGTCGGCCAGTTCGCAGCCCGAGCCTACCAGCGCGGTCCGCCCCTCGGCCGCCAGGCGGCGCCGGCAGCAGGCAATCAGGTCACCGATGTAGGTGAGGTTCATGTCCCACTCGACCACGGTCGCGGCGCGCACGGAATAGTCCAGGTCGATGAGTATCTGGATGGAGTCGGTCAGCTCATATTCGTCGCGCAGGGCCGTGCGGGGCGTGCGCCGTATGGCGTCGAAGACGCGCAGGTCAAAGAGGTAAAGTCCGCAGCCCTTGAGGTTCGTCTCGACAAAACGGGGCTTTTCGATGACCCGCCGCACCGTGCCGTCGTCGCGCAGGTGGACGCTGAAATTGCGGCGCACGACGGCCGGGTCGGGCTCGTTCTTCGTCGCCAGCACGGCGGCGGGGTGGTGCTCCTCAAACTCGCGCACGATCCGGCCCAGGTCGGCCACCTCGAAAAAGATGTCGCCCAGCATGAGCACAAAGGGCCGGTCGATGTGCGGCTCCAGCTGGCCCACCGCGTGGGCCAGACCGAGCCGCTGCGTCTGCTCGACATAGCGGATGCGCACGCCGTAGGCCGCGCCGTTGCCCAGCGTGGCGGTGATCAGATGGCCCAGGTGGCCGATGACGACAATGATCTCGCTGACGCCCAGGGCGCGCAACTGCTCGATCTGGTAGACGAGCAGCGGCTTGTTGCATATCGGCGCGATGGGCTTGGGCACCTCCTCGCCAAAGGGGCCCATGCGCGAGCCGTGGCCCGCGGCGAGGATGACGCCCAGGTAGGGGGAGGCCGTCATGGCGTGTGCCCCCCGGCGCCCGCGGCGCGTTCAATCTGCGCGGAAAACGCCCGCAGCGCCTCATCGTTGAAGAGCACGAACCGGACCAGTTCCAGCCCCGGATGCTCGGTGACGAACTCCACCACCGTGTTGGCCGCAACGTGCGCGGCCTCATCGACGGGATAGCCGTAAACGCCGCAACTGATCGCCGGAAAGGCCACCGACTTGAGTCCGTGCTCGATGGCAATCTCCATGCTGCGCCGGTGGCAGGAGGCCAGCCGCCGCGCCGCATTGGGACCTGATTCGCTGTAGACCGGCCCCACGGTGTGGATGATGTGCTTCGCCGGCAGGCCATAACCCCTTGTCATCTTGGCGTCGCCCGTGTCGCAGCCGTTCAGGGCCTTGCATTCGGCCAGCAGCTCCGGTCCCGCGCCCCGGTGGATGGCGCCGTCCACGCCGCCGCCGCCCAGCAGGGCGCGGTTTGCGGCGTTCACAACAGCGTCCACCTGCTCGCAAGAAATGTCGCCCCGCACCGTTTCGACGCGTGTTCCGTTGACCATGACACTGGACATGCAAAGCCCTCCTATTTGTCGAGCCTGCGGCGCGCCTTGGCCAGCGCCGCGCGCACCCGCCGCGGCGCGGTGCCGCCCGGATTGTCGCGCTGGGCCACAATGGTCTCCGGCCGGATGGCCGCGTAGAGGTCCTCGCCGAACGCGGCCGAAAACACGCGGTACTCCTCCAGCGGCAGTTCGCCCAGCGTCCTGCCCAGCTCTATGCAGCGGCGCACGATGCGGCCGACCACGCCGTGGGCCTCGCGGAACGCGACGCCCCTGCGCACCAGATAGTCGGCAAGGTCGGTGGCCTCCATGAACCCCTCGCGCATGGCCCGCGCGATCGCGTCGCGCCGGACCGAAATGCTCGGGATCATGGCCGCGTACACCGCCAGGCACAGCCGGGTCGTGTCCGCCGCGTGGAAGACCGGCTCCTTGTCCTCCTGCAGGTCGCGGTTGTAGGTGAGCGGCAGGCCCTTCACCAGTGTCAGCAGCGCCGTCAGGTCGCCGTAGACGCGGGCCGTCTTGCCGCGCACCAGTTCGGCCACGTCGGGGTTCTTCTTCTGCGGCATGATGCTGGACCCGGTGGTGAAGGCGTCGCCGATTTCGACAAACCCGAACTCCTGGCTCGACCAGAGGATCAGTTCCTCGCTCATCCGCGACAGGTGCATCATGACCAGCGAGCAGTCCGCGCAGAACTCTATCAGATAGTCGCGGTCCGACACGGCGTCCATGCTGTTGGCCGAGACCGCATCGAAACCCAGGTCGCGGGCGACCGCCTCCCGGTCAATGGGATAGGGCGTGCCCGCCAGCGCCGCCGAGCCCAGCGGCATCACGTTGACCCGCTTCCGCATTTCGCGGAAACGCTCGCGGTCGCGCTGGAACATCTCGACGTAGGCGAGCAGGTGGTGCGCCAGCAGCACCGGCTGGGCGTGCTGCAGATGGGTGAATCCCGGCAGAATCACATCGAGGTGCTGCTCGGCAAAACCAATCAGCACGGACTGCAGGTCCCGCAGCAGGCCGATAATCTCGTCCACCTGGTCGCGGGTCCACAGGCGCACGTCGGTGGAGACCTGGTCGTTGCGGCTGCGGGCGGTGTGCAGGCGCTTGCCCGCCTCGCCCGTGCGCCGCACCAGTTCG